>JAHDFN010000217.1 GCA_020628145.1 Saprospiraceae bacterium
TGTTAAGGAAAACATTAGGAACAAGGCAGATAATGATATAATTCGGTTAGGAAAATTGTACATGTATATGAATTTAGTAATGGGAGCGTAAAATACACCTTGTATATTCTTTTTTTTGCAAAAAAAAAAAGGAAAATTACAAATAGGCATTAGTGTGTTTCTGTGATCTAATTTTGTAGTTGTAAGAAAAAATGATTAGGATTAAATCTATAATGTATTGCGTGTCCTATAATCCATTGATTAATATTATTTTATGGCTATGGCGTGGGAGTATGTAGCGTAACTGTCAAACATAATGGCATAATTTCCGAGAGCCGGTTTAGTGCTTTTTTAGGGTATTGGTTGCTTTGTATTTGATTATCTTATGGATTCAAAATGAAATATCAACTAACAGAATTAATTAAGAGCCTTTCAAAAGAAGAATTGAGGAACTTTAAAATTTATAGTTCTCGATTTAAATATAAGGGGGAGGAAAAAAAAATGATCACATTGTTCGATTGGTTGAAGTCGGAAACATATGATGAATATGATATTTCCTTACCTAATCTGTTGTTTCCCAATGGTTCCAAGAATGCCTATTACCAACTGAAAAGCAGGTTGGCTAAGGAAATTGAAAATTCATTATTACTCATACATAATTCCAAAGGTGGAGAGTATTCCGTTTACCGATTTTTACAACTTTCTACCATCTTCAAACAAAAAGCAGATTATAAAAAATCTTACTTTTTCTTACAAAAAGCAGAAAAGCTGGCCAAACATGAGGGAAAGAACTCCCTGCTCAATATTATTTATTTTGAAATGCTCGATATATATGCTAAGAACCCTGATGGTAATTTGGATAAGCTTAGGGATAAGGGGCTGGTAAATGCTGAAAGATTCGTTAGAGAATTCAGATATAAGATCATGCTTTCTTCCCTCAAGGGAAAATTATATGGAACTAATTTTTCCAGTAAGTCCAATCCTTCTATTATGACCGTTTTTGATGAAACCATTACTGCTCTGAAAATGGAAGATGACTTACCTTTTTCCATTCCTTTAAAGATACACATGAATGAATCCGTCAGAAATGTGATGCTGGTTCGTAAGGAATATGTCAACTTGTCTGAATTCTTGATGATACAATATGATGAATTTAAGAAAGAAGGAATTTTCAAGGTAGAAAAGGAAGAAGAGATTAAACAATTGACTTGGATAATCAATACACTTTTGAGGCAACGGAAAATCGGACAGGTCAATCATTACACAGACGTGCTTGGGAAATTACTTACATCCCCTGAAAACCAACATTTTAAGGAAAGGTATAAATGGCTATTGAATCAGTGCCGTTTGATCTCGTTTACTTATTCCAAACGCTTGGATGAAGCCATAGCCCTCCTTGAGAATTTGGAAGCAGATAAAAATAAGATCCCCCTCTTTCCCATTGCTGTTAACTTGAACTTATCCGTTCTCCACTATTATCAAGGAAATATGGAGGATGCCTTCAATTATCTGGCAAAAATACTCTTGGACGATGATTTCAAAAAACTATCCGTCCCTCTTCAAATGACAGTGCTAGTCGTCGAACTGATTCTTAGATTGGAAAATGATGATTTGTTCTACGCTCATAACAAATACAATAGCATGAGGAGGAAATACCGGAATTATCTCATGAAGGATGAATACTCAAGAGATAAGTCGTTTTTGAATATTATAAGAGATCTGATTAAGGAGAAAAAGAAAAAAACGGATATTTCAAGCCAATTGATGCAGTTGATTAATGACTTTATTGACAATTCCCCTCCTATGGAACCGGGTTCTAATGAGATCATATGTTATCATATTTGGCTAAAAGGACTCTTGAATAGTAATCCATACTATGACTTGGTTATAGAAACATTGGAAGAATGATTTTTATTGAATTACAAGTCAATTCCTTTTCTTACAGACCGAAATTCTTCGATAATTGGGATTTTTCCTAAAAATTGCTTAAGAAATCTGATTTTATTGTTAAATTCAATGATGGAATAGTGCTATCATTAGGATAGCCCGATTTCATGCCACCTAAACACATAACCACATTCATTCTTAGATTACACACTTTTTAAATAGGATATTATGTTAAGAGGGATGTTTAATATAGCATTGGTCATTGTAACACTGCTGATGTTCAGTGGATCACTCCTAGCCCAAAAAAAGGCAAAACCGACGGTCAAAGGAGAGGAGGTTCAAATCAACCATAAGTACAATAAGGTCACAACCAATCAGGCTGGCTTTGCCAAACAGAAATCGAAAAAAGAACAGCTCGATGTGAAGTTCAAAGAAACGACACCTAGCCGGGGCTTTTCTACCCAATCTACTGCACCCCCACGTAAAAAAGTTGTAAAACAATTAACTATCGATGAAAAAATCGAAGTATTGAAACAAAGCATTCATAAAATGAATGCTTCGAATCATCCTGAAAAACTCAAGTACATTGAGGAAATGAGGAAACAGATTGAAGAACTCGAACTCCAAAGAAAGTAATTCCGATTCTATTTGGAATTCCTTTTTCAATACATGCCAAAAATTACTTTCGCCAAAAAAAATCAGTCATGAAGACTTTTTTCACTCGATATATTTCCTCCCTAGTGGTATTATGGATTTTTTCCCTGATACCATTTTCCATTTTTGCCCAAAATGGTACTTGTGCCGGTTCGGATCCTTTTTGTACGGATTACGGTGCGGCTTTTCCCGCTAACTTTGACCCGGATGATCCCGGGCCGGGTAATGGCCCTCAGGCTTCGGATATAGACCCCGGCAATAATTATGGTTGTCTGGGTACTACAGGTAATCCGGCTTGGTTCTATCTTGAAATGGCAGATCCGGGAGCAATAGATATCTTATTGACCAATACATCCGATATAGATATCGATTTCGCACTTTGGGGTCCTTTCCCGAATCTGGCAACTGCTCTTTCTAATTGTGGTTCCCTAGGGGCTCCCGAGGATTGTAGTTATTCCACGGCTTCCGAAGAACAGGTGGATATTCCGGTTTCTTCAACAGGAGAGGTCTATTTGTTGCTTGTTACGAATTATGCCAATACCTTCACAGATATTGAGGCTGCTCAAATCAATGGACAAGGAGACACAAACTGTGATATTCTTCCGGATTGTCTGGCTGAAGCAGGAACCGTTACAACCAATACGGATGGTACAGGTTCGGGTACAAATGAAATTACGATTTGTATAGGCGAAAGCTTTAGTCTTACTTCTGATGACAATTATATATTGCCTCCCAGCTTTCCCGGAGAGGTATCCGAATTGATGTATGCGGTTTATAATTGTGAGCCACCTCCTAATCCCGATCCTCCGAATGACCTTTGTTGGTCTCAACAATTATGGACCGCAGAGGATTTCGAAGTAGGTGATCCGGGGTCAATAAACAGTAATACGACTGGTGGTGTGCCTATTGTGCTTGTAAATGCAGGTATAACAGGTACGGATGGAACTACGATTTGGTTTGTTCCGGTTACTGTGGATGATAGTGACAATAGCGGTATCCCGGGTAATAATGGTAATGGTAATGGTAATACGGATGGTAATGGGGTGGTTGCAATTGACCAAATTGGGGATGGTTGTTATGATACGGGAATTCCTGTACAAATTAATTATATTCAAGATGTCACCCCATCTTTTCAAACTGATTGCTCCGATCCGATTGCCGGAACAGGAAGCGTCATCGTTACTTTAAACGGTGGTGGCCCTAGTCTGGATGTAGGTGATTATACTGTTACTAATACAGGAGCGGGAACGGTTTCGCCCACTACTGTGGCTAATGAAGGTGAAACGACTACGGTTTCCGGTTTGACGAATGGTGATATAGTAACCTTAACTGTAACGGATGATTTCGGTTGTACATACGTTCTTGAACCGTTTGAATTCAGTTGTACTAATGACGCCTGCCTACTTGATTATGAAATTACGGTAAATCCTCCGGCTTCTAGCTATCCCAACGATCAATATCCTCCAGGTACCGAAGTGACATTTTGCTTGGAAATCAATAAATATAAACATACTAATTCCAATTTCATACATGCCATTGTTCCTTACTTTGATCCGGAAGGATGGGAACCCGGTTCTTTTACAATGATATCTTCCCCGGCTACAGCTTCTCCGGGAGAAGTCGCATTGGGTTCAACTTGGCAATGGTTGACTTCCCCTTCCGGAATTACCTTTAACAGTATTTTGGATGGTACGGGGACTTCAGGGACTGATATAGCAGCCAACGCTGAAGGTGCATGGGTCTTTCATAGTAATTATGGAGCTTCAACTGATCCTAATAATCTCTTTGGGGATGGTTGTATGCCCAATTGCCATGCTACTTTTGATCAAACACAATGTGCTTCGGCTGGTGGTACTTGGGTGGATGGATGTGGTTGTACGTTTTTTGATATCGATGACAATGCAATCAATCAGACCCAATGTGAAAATGCAAACGGTATCTGGTATCCGGATTTCAGTACTAATGCACCGAACGATAATATTTGTTCCTTTAGTATTTGTAATGTGGATGAAGTCGATGGATTCAACTGGCAATGGACAGCTTGCTTCTCTCTAATCACTCAGGAATGTGCCCCGGCAACGGCAGTCAATCCGGGTTTAGGTGAGATTTATTTTGATACTTATGCTGATGGTGAAGTTGGGGGTTGGAGAAATGCCGGATGTAGGGATGATGGCCCCGTAAGCTTGGAGAATGAAACGGTTTGCTGTATCCCGGCTCCTTCGGCCGTTTCACCTGTAACCGCTTGTGAAAATGAAACAGCAACACTTACGGCAATTATAGATAATACAGTACCTCCTGTTCCGACTCCCACTTGTAATTATACAATTAGTTTACAGGATTCATATCAAACCGCTACGGTTTTTGGTGATGGTTGGAATGGGGCTTCTTTGGACGTTTTGGTAAATGGGGTTTCCCAAGGACCTTTTACTTTTACATCTGGTCACTCTTTTGTAGAACAGATTTCTGTTACGGATGGAGATAATATAGAATTGGTTTATACTGCCGGGGCTTATGACAATGAAAATACCTATGAATTATTGGATTCGGATTTTAATGTAATATTCTCAGATGGACCAACACCTGCTACAGGTTCGGTTTACACCACTACGGCTTCCTGCCCTGCACTTGCTTCTGTTCCTCTAAACTATGAAATTAATTGGTATCTCGATCCTGATGGCCTTCCAATATTGGAAGGCTCGAATACTTTGGATTTGAATGGTATTGCTCCGGGGACTTATACATACTATGCAGAACAGGATAATGATGATTGCTTGAGTGAAAAAACTCCGGTGACTGTCACTATTTACCCCCTTCCGGATGCCGTATTCGATCCGATAAATCAGGTAATTTGTTATGGGGAAAGTGTGACATTAAATGTTACGGTAACCGATGGTACAATTACGGGATGGACAGGAGAAGGAACTTCTGGAACAAGTGCTACTCAGGTAGTAACCCCAACATCAAGCCAAACCTATACGGTTTCTTTATTAAGTGATTATGGATGTGATCCTGTTACAGTACCTCTGCCAATTACTGTTGTTCCTATACCTGATATAAGCACGCCTACTGACCCCTTGGATTGTGTTTGTACTCCTTTCGATTTGACTACAATTGTAATTAATGATACGGAAACATGGGATCCTGCTGATACAACCATAACATATCATTCAGCTTCTCCTGCTGATGATACAAATGAACTGCCTTCTTACTTGGTTAGCCCAACTACGAGTACGACTTATTATATATTATCCGAACATAATGGTTGTACGGATGAATTATCAATTACGATTAATCCGGATGTAATTGCTCCGGTCATAGTTGCTCCTGATGATTTGAATTTGATTGGATGTAATGCTTCAACATCAACTATTACTACTGCAAATGCTGGTTTTGCTTATAGTGAAACTACGGTTACACTTTCTGCAGCTCAAGTAACTACATTTTTAGGTTTAACAGGAGCTTCGTTAACCGAGGCTTGTAATTATACTATAGAATATATAGATACCCAAGCAGGGACATGCCCCTGGGTAGTTACTAGAACCTATACCATAGAAGATGATTGCGGCCAAACAGGTTCGGATACACAAACAATAACTGTTGCTGTTCCTACTTTTACGGATCCTACTGACACTGGAACGACGGTTCAGTGTCCGGATGATACGGATACTGCTCCTACACTTCCTACGGTAACAGATGGGTGTGGAAATACGTTAACTCCTGCTGCTCCAACGATAAGTGCTAAACCTGCATGTGAGGGTTCTAGGACTTATACCTATGTATATACTGATTGTGCCGGGAACACCCAGAATTGGATATATACTTATCTTATTGAAGATACGACTCCTCCGTCAGCTACGGCTCCTGCGGCTATCGATGTTGAGTGTTTCAGTAATATTCCAACAGCTGATATCTCTGTCGTCACTGATGAATCAGATAACTGTTCGGGTACGGTCACCGTAACGCACAGTGGTGATAACATCACGAGTGCGACCTGCGACGGCGATGTCGTTACAGTAGTAAGGACTTATCAGTTGGCGGATTGTGCAGGCAATACGGCTACGGTGACGCAGAGCATCAATGTGGATGATGTCACGCCTCCTACGGCTACGTCTCCTGCGGCCATCGATGTGGAGTGTTTCAGTGATATTCCTGCCGCCGATGTGACGGTGGTTACGGACGAATCCGACAACTGTCTGGGTACGGTCACGGTTACGCACAGCGGTGATAATATCACGAGTGCGACCTGTGACGGCGATGTTGTTACGGTAATCCGTACCTATCAGTTGG
>JAHDFN010000218.1 GCA_020628145.1 Saprospiraceae bacterium
AAAAATTATTCTACATCATTTAATTTCAAAGAAAAACATACACTTATGAAAAATCCGATTTTTATTTTTTTATCCATCATTATTATTTTCTTTTTCGGTTCATGCGATAACATGACGGAAGAGATTTACCTGAATGAAGACGGTTCGGGAGAATACATTGTTTATGCGGATATGATACCCAGCATGGTAAAAATGGCAGGAATGTTCATGGCGATGGATACGACGATACAAGGAACCGATGAAGAAAAACTGGCGATGATAGAAGCCAAAGTCTGGGATGACATCCCGGCAGAAATAGATTCCATTATGCCGTTTAAGGATGCAAAGGCCGATCATATCAAGAACGACCCCGAAAAATCGGCATTGGCCGAAAGGGTGACCGGTTTCATGAAAGGAGGAAAAAACGTCGGATATGTCAATTCGGGTATAAGGTTAAAATTCAAAAACATGGATGAATTGGACTTATTGATGGAAATGATGAACGATAATGCCAATGAAAGGAACCGTATGGCAGGAGAAACGCCGGATGTTGAAACGGAAGCGGATTATTCCTTCAAGAAAAGGACCTTCAAGAGAGTCTGTACTTATATCACCCACAGCGAACCCAGCGCTGAAGATGATGCCATGATGAATGAAATGATGGGTCCGGACAGCAAATTCAAAACCATCATACATTTGCCCAAAAACGTAAAATCGGTCAAGGGGGCCAATATGGCGAAGAAGATGGATAGGAGGGTTGAATTCGAATACAATATGATTGATGTAAGTAATGGCAAAGCTGATACGAATTTCGAAATCAAGTTCAACAAGAAATAAGACGTGAAATAATACTTCCGGGATTCTTCCAAACATGAATCGCTCTGAATTCCCTATTGGAATTCGGAGCGATTCTGTCTAATATCCTAAGTAAATACTACATATTCGGCACATAGACACCTGTTAAAACCGTTTTTTCATACCGATGATTGCTTATTCCAATTATTACACCTACCTTTGACCCGTTAAATTAGAGTTCATTTCTTGTTTGTTAAATTCCTATTCTTCATTCCATGAAGATTTTGTCTTTACCTTATCTTTTTATTTTCTCTATTTTATTTCACTTTAATTTTTTTGTTAATGAACATTTTTGTTGCTAAGTTAAGTTTTGACACTTCAGAGTCAAATCTAAAAAACGCCTTTGAAGAATTCGGTGCCGTAGATTCCGTAAAAATCATCATGGATAAATTCACAGGTAGATCCAAAGGTTATGGATTCGTTGAAATGCCTAATACCGATGAAGCAAAAGAAGCTATCAATTCTTTAAATAATGCAGAATTCGATGGTAGGACTATTGTTGTAAAAGAAGCGGAAGACCGCAGAAGCAACAACAGCTACAATTCGAACTCTAACAACAACCGATATAACAATCGTCGTTATTAGAATTGGTTTTCCAGTAGATAATTGTCAAACCGTCTGCCGATATCATATCGGCAGACGGTTTTTTCATTTCATCAATCCGGAGTATGTTTTTCTATTTTATCATAACCCCAGGCCGTTCCCGACTCATAAGCCAACGCCAGATTATTCAAATCGGAAATTAATTGTTCCTTCGAAACAAAGGGTAGAATAAATATCTAAGTACAGGACAAAACTTATTCAACCGCCGTGCGTGGTGTTAGTTCACCTGACAAATGCTAGTGAAATGGAGTGTGCGAGGTGAACAAACACCACGCACGGCAACTGGTTTTGTTTTTTGTCCTGTACTTAGAATAAATATTTACTCCTAAAAGTATTTTTTTTAAACCATCTCAAAAGCCCCCATTGTTTCCAGATGGCTTCTAGCGTTATCAAAATCCGAAAAAATCATTTCTTTTTCTTCTTCCCATCACCCAATGCATCACGGATACCATCCAAGCCATCTACAAAACGGCTCAATTGTGCGACTACCTGAGAGACAGGATTATTTTCATCGACATTATTAAAAATCTTATTTTTATTGAATGTCTTTTTGATTTCTTCCCAACGATTTTTTTCTTCTTCGTTCAGTTGCTCCATCAATTCCTTTAATTTCAGGAAATTCGCTTCTGCACCATGTGTCAGTGTCTGGCTTTCGCCTTCGTAATGCGAAAGAATCAAAATTTCCAGTTCTTCATCGTTCATAACGGGAACGATTTTTTCTGCCAGTTTATTCATATTCCGATAAGAGCCTTGCAATTTAAAAGCCGGCTCTGTCCGATAATCATCTGCCATTGCCGCAGAGCGGATATATTCTGTATTGACTTTTAAAATCACATCACGGATTCTCAACATTTTTTTCAATACGGTTACATATTCGTTCAATTCTTCGGGAGAATGATTCGCTTCGAATTCCACACCGTTTTTCGATCCTGTTTCCGCCAACCGGATGACACCATAAACATCTTTCATGGATTTATTCGCCAAGCGTTGTAAAGTCGAATTGGATGTCAATGCATTTTCGATATAACTCAACCCGAACACGTCGGCCGTATCTCCGATGATATCCCCCAGATTATAAATGTCGGCACGGTTGGCCAACATGTCGGGAATCTGGAATTTATCACCACTCTCCGTATAAGGATTTCCGGCCATGACCACACAAACTCTTTTCCCTCTTAAATCATACGTTTTGGAACGCCCTTTATAAACGCCTTCGATTTTTCTTTGGGCATCACAAAGGCTGATGAATTTTTGTAAAAATTCAGGATGGCAATGCTGGATGTCATCGACATACAACATAATATTATCACCCATTTCCAAAGCCAGATTTAATTTCTGCAATTCCTGTTGGGCAGCCATATTGGATGCATCCTGAGGATCAAGCGAAGTAACATCGTGACCGATAGCCGGACCGTTGATTTTCATAAACACCAAGCCCAAACGATTAGCAATATATTCCATTAAAGTCGTCTTACCATATCCCGGTGGAGAAATCAATAATAACATCCCCATCCGATCAGTCCGTGTATTTTCTCCGGCAGTTCCGATTTGTTTCGCCAAATTATCTCCGAAAATCGGCAGATAAACCTGATCGATTAATTTATTCCGAACAAAGGAACTCAAAACACGGGGCTTGAATTCATCCAAACGCATTTCTTGTTTGGCTCTTCCCGTTAATTCTTTTTTCTTATTCTGGAAATCTACAAAACGAGGTACGACCACGTTTTTATAATTTTCCATTTTCTCCATAAATGAATTAAAATCCAAATGGTAATTCCCCTCACTCACGGCGGCATGTTCTCCATGCATCCCTTCGATGTCGATTCCTGTTTTTATATCCACTACCCTTTTACGGACAAAATCACCGACCCATAATAAAGCAGCGGCTTCATCTATAAAATTAATATAATGATCTATTTTCAAGGTTCGAATAAATGCCTGCATCCATTTCCTCACCAATTGGAATTGCTCTATTGGACGACCATCCAAGTCACGGATGGATTTATCGAAAAGGGTAACGGATTTTTTCTGCTTGATATACTTCTGGAATTCCGTATATAATTCTTCCGCCTCCTTGGAAATAATAAAAGAGTCGTTATTACTTAATTCGACAAATAAATATTCGGCAATTTTCTTGGGCGATACTTCAAAAAATCCAATCGATTCGATTTCTTTTTCCAAATCATCTATCAGGTAATTAAATTCTTCCGTATCCGGAAAAACATCCATAATCGTCTTAGCGGATTTGAATTGTTTTTCATACAATTCCCTTTTTTCTTTTTCCAAAAGAAAATTCCAAACGACTTTGGCCGCCGCCCTTACTCTTGGGTCAAATCTCAACAAATCCAACTTATCATATAGAAATAATAATTGATTCAAAATTTTTGTGGCATCCTCATCATGAATACCTTTTATATAACCTTCGGTATATTTTTCCTGTGCATTTTTCCGAACTATTTCCAACAGGTTTTTCTGTGCGGATAATTTTTCCTTGTCCATTCCTAAAAAAATGGAATAAGCTAAATATTCGGAACGATATACATTTTTATTTTCGGATAATAAATCCTGCGACCAGACATCTTTTGTCGCCTGAAAATCCACATCGGAAATTTCCTCATAAAAATCCGTACCCGTCAAATGGAAAAACATTTTTCCTTCCCGATAAACGGTCGTCAATTCCATCGGCTGCACATTCACACTGAATGCGTGCTTACCCATCCGGATGACATTTTCACCATCGACGAATAATTCTTTCTTATCCCTTAGTTGCCGGATCGATTCTTCCTTCAGTGTTTTCAGATTCGTCCGGACGGAATCCGCCTTATTGCTGTCTTCCAATTCAATCAATTGCCGGACGATATCCCGGACTTTATCAATCATTAAATCGGACGCAAAAAAGCCATTGATTTCGGCAACTTCTCCGAATTGTTTTACCCGGTTTCGGATGCCTTCCAATATTCTTTCCGCCGCACGCTGTAAGGAAGCTGTTCGATTGTTTCGTTGTTCGGTCAGGGATTTTTTACGACTTTCGAAAGCGTTGTAAATTTCCTCTCTTTTCTCCCCAAGCTTTTCCACGAATTCATCGAACTCCACGAATTTACCTTCCAGCTCTTCCAACTGAACCATCAAACGGGTAAGATATTCATCACACTTGTCCGGCGTATCGGAAACATCCATGTAATTAATAATCCCCTGATCCAATAATTTTATTTGGGCATTGAATTCGGCAACCGCTTCGGTGCCCATTAATTCTTTACGCTTTCTTTTTATTGCAGCTTTTGTCTGGTTAAGGCTACCGTACATTCCGGAAATATTATCTATAATCCGAGTCGTTTGTGTCGCATCGTCAATTTTAAGATTACTGACGATTTCAATCAACATTTCCAAATCGTCTCCGATTTGCTGGACTTCGTTTTCCAGGTTCTCACCTTCCTTATTTGTAGTTACGGCATCGACCATTTTTTCTTTTTCGCCGATTCTTTTCATATAAGGATCCAAAGCTTCATCCCTTAATAAGAATTCGACGCACTGCGAAGATAATTTCTCATAATTTTCTCCTGCTTTATTTTCCAAATCCTCGACCAATGGCAGATTGGTATAACGCAATTCCTTTAAAGAAATAATTTCTCCCCGCAAGGTTCTCAACTCCGCCAGCACCTCCACAAAAGTGTCGATATTATTAAAAGTTCCCCGATCTATTTTTTTAAAAACATCGACTGCCTGGGATTCCACCCTTTCAATTTCCTGTTTTGTATTTTTCTTAATTCGGATTTTCTTATCGAACTCCTCGATAGCGGATTGTGCCGTCCGGCGAATTTGACGAATCGGATCATCCAATTCAAAAGATTCCTTATTATTAATCCAATAATAGGCATCGACGACATCGGTACATTTTTTCACCAAGTCTTCATATAAACCCGAATAAGAATCTTCTTTTTGTGCAAGGACAACTATTTCCCTACACTCGGACATCGCTTTTACAATATCCTTATTTCCGACTTTAAATAAATAATTGTCGGTATGGGCGGATTTTATTTTTTCTCCTTGTGTAAATGGCGTTTGCCATACTTGTACCACATGATGTTTTGTCGGCTCGTCCTCCGCTTTAAAATAACACAATTCCCCCTCGGGAAAAACCGTATATCCATGACAAATAATCGGTGTAGCTACTTTTTGCTGAATAATGTTATACATCAACAAAACATAAGTCCCTCGTTGTTGATTATAAAAAACATAAATATAATCTTCACCATTCGGTGAAGCGATTCTTCTTTCGAAAGTCTTATCCGAAATATTATTATCGAATATTTTAAATTCGCCGGTTTGCAAATAATATCCGTTGGCAAAAATCAATCCGTGGTTATCGGGTAATAAAACACCGGAATCCTCCAGGGCATTGACCCGTTGTACTTCATCCAGTTTTTCATTAAAAACAAAGTAACGGAATTCCTCCTGATACGGTCTGATTTTAATTACAATTAAATTTCCTAAATCGGCATAAAGAAATTCTGCATCATCCAATGACTGATCCGGATATTCTACCGACTCTCGATAAATACCTAAACCGTCATCGGTATTATCTTCTATCTTAATTGTCAAATCCCCTCCGACCGTTTCAACGAAGACCCGATCCAAAATGGAAATATGCGGATGTCTCCCATGTCGCTGATCGTCACGGGTGGCTCGCTGCCATTTGAATTCATATTGCTCAGGAAAACGGACTTCATGATCGCTTCTATTATCGACGTAAGTAATCGTATTTCCCTTAGCCAACCATTTAAATGCCTTGATGTCTTTTTCATTTTCCGACACCTGGAAAACCATATAAATATAGGCTCCCAAACGGATGAATTTTGAGAAAAATGCACTTTTATAATACCGATAAAGATTATTGAAATCCGTTAGGAATTTTTCATTTTCTATAATGGATAAATCGGTTTCCGAAAATCCGCTACCGGTAAATTCGTAAGCGGAAAAAACATCATTTAATTTAATTCCCGAACGCAATCCAATATGTACATTATATCCAAACAAGCAGGTATCTCCCAATGCTAGAATATCCCGAGCAATACAATAATTACCGGTATTAATTCTGTCATTGGCAATTAACTTGGTTTCTATGGCACCGAAAACTTTTTTCCGTTCCTCATTTAATTGAGACAAACGGTTATTCAAATCTCCGACCTGATTGGTCAGACGATTCCTAATAATTTCGTAGGTTCCGGTTTCCAGTTGATTGACATTAGCCATAATCTCAAAATTAAATTAGTCGTTCGTTTGTTGTTTCAGGTTGTTGTGTATTAGGAGACTTACACTTGTCACGGTATTATTATTTTTT
>JAHDFN010000219.1 GCA_020628145.1 Saprospiraceae bacterium
TATCTGACATCCGATAGGAGATGTTACATCAAGGGATACCGTATAAACCCCTGGGTCGGTCTAGATGTGTGTAGGACTGATTTCATTCGAAGTATTCCCATCTCCCAAATCCCAAATGGTGGTATAAGTACTATCTATAGGATAGGAAAGATTATTAAAAAATACATCCTGCGGACTGCATCCGTTATAAATACTAGGTTCTACGATTAATACCGCAGGAGCAGGAAAATAATTGACCGGATTCGTCTGTGTAGCTGTACAATTATTAATATCAGTAACAGTTAAGGTTGCAGGAAGGTTTCCCGGAATCAGATAGTCATGTACGGGATTGGGAATATTCGAAAAATTACCATCACCGAAAGACCAATCCCAAGCGGTAATCAAACCTGAACCACTAAATGACATATCCGTAAATGTCACCGGACCGGCTACACAAGTATCATAATCGAAGGTAAAATCGGCCTCAATACCCGGAAATAGATTTATAGTAAGATATGCCGTATCAGCACAGGGCGTTCCCGGATTCAAAGCCATAACCCCTTGATAAGTGCCATCTCCCGGAAATACAACTGTCACATCCCTCTGATCCGAAGTGAAAACACTTCCGTTTCCTAAGTCAATTTCCCAAGCATATTCGAAAATATTAGAGATTTGAAAACTCTCATTAATAATGTCGATTTCATATTCTCCACATGAATTAATAAAATATTCGACTCCTGCTACGACTGAATCCGATTCAATCCCTGCTACGACCAAGGGTGTACAAGGGATAACATTGAATTGGAAATCTCTTCTGATTTCTCCTATTTTAGTCCAAACACCATTGATTTCCCTCAGTTCTTCTACACATACACCTACTACAAATTGTCCGGGTGTTTCAGGAATCCCATCTATTACACCTGTTGAAGAATTGATACTAACTATTGGATTTCCAGCCATCGGAGTAAATGCCGTATAGGTGGGAGCAATGAAAGTTACCGTATTGTATGGAGGGCCGGTAGGTGGAATCGGCTGGACACCGGTGGGCCCGTTGGGATCCCCTCCCGGATTATCCGGGCCACCATCTATTCCTCCTCCAATGACCGGTGCACAAAAAGAATACCTGAGTGAGTCTCCTTCCGCATCAGTAGCACTATGATTAAAATCAATGTACTCCCCGGCACAAATAACTATTGGAGGAAAATCATTGAACACCGGACTATTGTTACAGGATTGTTGAGCCTGTGGTGTGATTTCCACATAATAAGTACTACCTACATCTCCCGGAGTTGCAATATTATTAATAGTTGTATTCCTACAACACCTTTGATAAGATACAAAATAACTGAAATTGGAATTGGTTAAATTATCTACAGTAAATGTATAGGTAGCAGATTCAACACATGGTGGGTTATTGACTTCGAAACAGGGATCGTTATCCGGTGGAATTTCAACTCTATTTGTAAAATTGGATTGGATTTCCCTAACCAATTGGTTTCCCTCATATACGCCAAAATATCCAGGGTTGTCATAATTCGCTCCACCGGAATTGCAATCCCTATAGACTTTCATAGTAATCGTATAACTTCCATTACCATTACAAACATAAGTCATGTCTCCTCCGATGATATGTAAAGACCATAAAGAAGTAGGTAAACCAACAAATAATGCCAAAAAGGAAAATAATTGTATTAAAAACCGTCTCTTTAAACCTATAATCATGATTCTTATCGTTCTAATCCGTATAAAATGTAAGGATTCATCCCCTTTAATCCTTTCCTCAATTAAATAATGAATTAATTTTGTATTTATTATGTATCATGTTACAAAATCACCAATGTGTAAAACTAATGATTTTTCAATCTTGGATGTTGACTCCCGGATCAAATTATTACAAGTTCTGGAAAAAGGGGGACTAATCCTCTTCCCAACAGACACAATTTGGGGGATCGGCTGTGATGCTACTAACGTTAATGCAGTCGAAAAGGTTTATGAACTAAAGCAAAGACCTTCTTCCAAACCGCTAATAGTCCTGGTAGATTCCATAACGATGTTGAGAGAGTATGTATCACATCTACATCCCAAAATAGAAACACTTCTTGAATACCACCAACGCCCATTAACGGTTATTTACGATAAAGGAGTAGGAATTGCTCCAAATGCTATGGCTAAGGATGGCAGTGTAGGAATTCGAATGGTTACGGATTCTTTTTGCAAGGACATCATCACAAATTTCGGCAAACCGATTATCGCTACTTCCGCAAATGTCAGCGAAAAGCCTTTCCCCGGAAATTTCGGAGAAATCACTTCCGACATCATTCAGGGTGTGGATTTCGTTGCCCGTATCCGCCAAAGTGAAAAAAACATCAATGAACCTTCCGTTATTGTAAGATTAGATGACAATGGGGAACTCATTTTCCTTAGGGAATAGTTATTAATACCATTTACAATCTTTATTTTTACAATATGGTATTCAATATAAGGGAAGAAGAAAGAACCATCTTCCGTATCATTGGTGATACTGCAGAAGAAATGGGCATTCCGGCTTTCGTCGTCGGAGGTTATGTTAGGGATCGTCTTTTAGGGCGGCCTTCTAAGGATATGGACATTGTGTGCGTAGGCAGTGGTATAGAGTTGGCTAGGAATGTTGCTTATAAACTCAGACCTGTACCCCGCGTCGTCGTTTATAAAAGGTTTGGTACTGCCATGTTCAAACACAAAGGTCTTGAAATCGAGTTCGTTGGTGCCAGGAAGGAATCCTATCGACAGGATTCCCGTAAGCCTATCGTAGAAAACGGTTCACTTGAAGATGACCAGAACAGAAGGGATTTTACAATTAACGCATTAGCTGTTTCCCTCAATAATAAAATGTATGGGGAAATAATCGATCCTTTCAACGGGATCTATCATTTGGAACAAAAAACCATCAAAACACCACTTGAACCCACTAAAACGTTTTCTGATGATCCCCTACGGATGATGAGGGGCATCCGATTTGCTACCCAACTCAATTTTGAAATTGAAAAACACACCTTGGATTCTATCGCTAAGAATAAGAATAGAATCCGAATCGTATCAATGGAAAGGATCATTACGGAATTAAATAAGATTATCCTTTCTCCTAAACCTTCAATAGGATTCAAACTTCTTTTCGATTCCGGTTTATTAAAGCTAATTTTTCCCGAAATGACGCTTCTTTATGGCGTGGAATATAAAAACGGGAAAGGACACAAGGATAATTTCTATCATACAATTGAGGTCTTGGATAATGTAGCCAGAAAAACAGATGACCTTTGGATCAGATGGGCCGCTATCCTACATGATATTGCCAAACCCCAAACCAAAAGATACAACGAAAAACAGGGATGGACTTTTCATTCTCACGAAGTATTGGGAGCCAAAATGGTTCCCAAGATTTTCCGGCGATTGAAATTGCCAATGGATCAAAAAATGAAG
This sequence comes from Saprospiraceae bacterium, assembly GCA_020628145.1. GTDB lineage: Bacteria > Bacteroidota > Bacteroidia > Chitinophagales > Saprospiraceae > JAHDCE01. Next base: position 3,436 of record JAHDFN010000219.1, read on the forward strand.
TTTGTTCAGAAATTGGTTAGATTACATTTAAGACCTATATCTCTTACAAAAAATGATATTACTGATTCTGCCATCAGGCGGTTACTTTATGATGCAGGAGATGATATTGATGACCTGATGTTATTATGTGAAGCGGATATTACATCCAAAAATCCAAGAAAAGTCAAACGGTATCTAAGTAATTATATTCTAGTAAGGGATAAACTAAAAGATGTTGAAGAAAAAGATAAAATCAGGAATTGGCAACCTCCTATTTCAGGAGAAATGATTATGGAAACTTTTTCCATCAAGCCTTCTAGAACTGTAGGTATTATCAAAAATGCAATCAGGGAAGCTATTTTGGATGGCATTATTCCTAATAATTTCGAAGAAGCATACGAATTTATGCTCAAACAAGGATTGGAATTAGGATTAAAATCCAAAAAAATTCACAATTCAGACGTTATCCAAAAAAATAAAATCTGATTATGTTGAAGGCTTCTTTACTTTCTTTGATTTTCTTATTCTTTAATTTTTTCCCTTCCAATGATCCGTGGCTGGAATTCAAATCCCATGAAGGAGCTTTTTCAATTTCCGCCCCGGGAAAAATCAAAGAAGTCATAAAAAAAGCCGAAACAGGTTTGGGTTCTCTTGAATACCACGTATTCATCCATAGGAACAATGATCCCAATGCTGAAAATATGGTATATATGATCAGTTATTGTGATTATCCCGAGCATACGGTACATTCCGATTCTACTGAGTTATTGAATCTGTTTTTTGATGCTTCAATTGAAGAGTCGGTTCTTAGTGTAAATGGAAAACTTGCCTATTCTTCTACATTAGATTTCAATGGTCATCCAGGTAGGATATGGAGAACAGATTATGGGAACGGCCAAGGAATTATCAGAACCAAAGCTTTTATGAAAGGTAGGAGATATTATTCGATTCAAACCATATGTACATTGGAAAACAGCATGAATCTTTCTAGTGATAAATTCTTTAATTCATTTAGAATATTAGAAAAAAAAGAGAAAGAAAAATAATTGACACGTATTAGATGTTATCACGAAAAAATGATTATAGCCAACCGGTTCTTTTGAAAATATGCCTGCGTTATTCCTCTCAACCGTAGCAGGCTATTTAATTGGACACTTGTGTCAAAAATCGAATCCAAAAACTGCATGGATTATTTAAATATCAAGATGGATTAAAATCCTCTTAAATCATGTATCAACCATTGGCCTTTTGAAAAATATTTAAATTCATCCGGTAGCCCTTCAAAGGATTTTTCATCAATAACATAATCCGGTTCCTGAGAAAATTCTTCCATGTCCTTCAACCTCACATTTCCCCGTATTGCCATTTTCAATGTTTCTTCATGCATAATTAATTTCATAGGAAAAGGACTCACATCACTGACACAACCCAGTGTATATAGATAAGTCGTTTCTGCTATTTTATCCTTATCCAAATCGGTAATGGAAATACCTTCCGGAATAAAACGCAACTGCGAATCGAACATACATTGATTTTCAAAATCCTGTGTCTTCCAGAGTACTTCCGGATATTTTTTTCCAACGTCCAAATAATGAACTACGAATAAGGCATAATTTACGGCTTCAGGATTTTCTTTGGATTTGGTTTCCATTTTCGAAAAAATAAGATAATTATTACCTAGTTTATCCTGCCAGTTTTTACCGGTAATAAAACTCCCGGGATAATCTTTTTTAATCATATCCGGCACATCATGTTTTTTCAAATCCTTTACTTCGAATGGAATATCGACCATACTTTTATTTTCCCTAGATAAAATTTCTTTTTCCTCTTCGATAATTCCGTTATCTGAAATCTGATATTTTATTTTGGCTTTTTCTTTTCTGCTGATAAAAAGTGCTGCGTTTTCTTCCTCCATATTATAATCGGCATCAATGGATAAATCCTTATTGATGGTACAACTTTGTTCAACATATCCCCTATTCCATCCGGAAAGAATAAAAATTGTTTTTTCGGATATTTTTTTTCCTTGCTCATCAAAAATCAATAAATCATATGAAATATTACTGCCGCTGCCTACCGGCAGATCCAAGCAACGATATACGACACCGGTTTTCCCTTCTCCTACCGGAAATTTCATGACATACCTGTTTTCCGAATCCAACATCCCGTTTTCTTCATCATGGAATTTTTTACCCAAGAAACCGATGGCCGGCCTTTTTCCTATTGTTTTCCAATGTTCATGGCTTTCATCATATTTTATATCAAATGTTACCGGCAATTGTTTTTCAGGAAACGATTCAAGGAAAATCCGAAAGGATTCATCCCTCATCTCATCGGAATTCGACTTGTTACAGGCTATTAACAAAATAAAAAATGAAATTGGGATTAGATATATCTTGATTTTTTTCATAACTATGGATTTTTGGTTAAGAATTTGAAGGTAAAAGTAATACGAATTGTTTTTTTGAGGCTTGTTAGAACATATTTACCCGAAAACAAATTATATTTATGCCTAATACGAAACGATAACTTTTATACTGATGTCAAAATTAAAGGCGGTCATCATTGATGATGAAAAGGGAGGTCGGGAAACTTTGGCCAACTTCCTAAAGCTATATTGTGAAGACGTAGAACTGGTCGGCGAAGCAGATGGTGTGGAAACCGGATTGGAACTTATTAGGGGTATCAAAGGATCTCTGGATATCGTTTTTCTGGATATCCAACTGAAAGATGGTCTCAGTTTCCAAATCCTCGACCAATTGGATGAAGTGGATTTCGAAGTCGTTTTCGCAACGGCATTCAATCAATTCGCCATCAAGGCATTCAACTACAGTGCCGTGGGTTACCTCCTCAAACCCATCGATCCCGAAGAACTCAAGGCGGCGGTAGATCGGACAATCAACGGAAGGAGTCCACATATGAAGAAAAGACTGGAAGTCCTGTCCAACCACTTCAACAATCCCAATACATTCGAAAAGATGAGCATCTCTGCCGTGGATGGGATTTACTTTATCAATATCAAGGATATCGTCCGATGTGAAGGAGAGGATAACTATACCCATATCTTTCTTAGGGGAGGTGAAAAAATAACGGTTTCCAAAACGATAAAGGAATACGAAAAACTACTAACGCCCGTTAATTTCTACAGGGTGCATAAAAGCCATGTGGTCAATCTTAATTATATCACCAAATTCGTGAAAGGTGAAGGGGGCTATCTGGTGATGGAAGATGGCCGTATGATTGAGGTTTCACGTAGGAGAAGGGCTGCTTTTATGGAACAATTAAGAAAACTGCAACAATCTTAGGTATCTATTTTGCGTTTTTTTCATGATTTGTTGATACTTTTCTTTTTTTTTCTAGA
>JAHDFN010000220.1 GCA_020628145.1 Saprospiraceae bacterium
GGCAAAAAACCAAATGGCAAGGGCTCCTATTATCAGTCCGATTAACAAATATACAATTTCCATAAATTGCGTATTTTAAACATAATAATTATATGTATTTACACTATAAAGTTATATATAAAATTGTCGGACTTGCAAATAAGGATATTATAAAAATCAAATAATTGAAAAAAATATTAGTTTTATCAATTATTTGATGATTATCAGGGGCTATCGGCAAATTTATTAGGATTCAATTTTGGATGCTATATTTTTTCAAGTTGTTCGAAAAACCATTTCCTTTCCGTTAGAATTTCGGTACTTTCGATTTCTTTCCGAATTTTTTCCACTTCGAGATTATCATATTGATTCAGGGAAATTAATCTATGTGTCAAATTCACAATATTGGAGTAATTCTTTTTATGGTAACTGATAACCTTATTTCTATTCAAATAGGATTTCATACTGTTCAATAAAAAATCCAATGCTTCGAATTCTTCCAATTCATAATACATTTTTAATAGTAATACTTTGGAAGAAAGGTGGAGCAGGACATCATCCAATTGGGTACGTACCATTAAGGGCATGGCTTTTTTATATTCTTTCCGATAATAATAATATCTAGCCAAATTGTATTGGTAAGTATTTTCTGAAAAAGGTTGCTCCAGGAATTTTTTATGGGATTCTATAAAAGCCTTGCACCATTCCAATTCGGAAATCCTTAGGGTTAAAGTAATAATATTCGTATAAGACCATCGGGACAATAATCCGTCCTTAAAAAAGATTCCATTATCCAAGCCGGAACGATACAAATCGAATAAAATACGTAAATAATCTTCCCGGCCGCTATTTATTTTCCTTACTCCGTAATTAATGGCAATGGTATATAATTCGGTCAGCTCCTGTGTGGGAAACAAATTACCATTTTTCCGAATCAACTCTTTTAATTTTAAAAAATGGTTTTCGTTTCCCGGATCGATCAAAGCTTTATAACAATAATAATAAGCGGAAATTGCAGGAATGTCGTCGAGAAACTCTTTTTGTTCGCAAAGCTCTAATACTTTAGGTAAGAATGCTTGTTGGTAATCAGACTTGTAAACCGCCTTGTGGGATTCCATGACTACGGCCCACCTCAATGTTTCCGCCATGAAAAAAGAATTCAAATCATTTGTCAAGGCTTGTAGGTTGGTTTTTCTAATCCTTGTTTCCCTTCCTGCCATTTCGAATTGTTCCAATTCCAAGCGATATTGATGGAAATGATAATAACTATTCCGAATCGGACTGTCTTCCAAATTCTTTTTGGCTTTTTTTATTGTTTGGGAAAAAGGCAATTCCATTTTCTTTTCCCTGAATACCTCCAATAATTTCAAATTCCCTTCAATTGGATTCTTTTCCAGTTGCTCTGATTTCAGAAACCGAACAATCGTTTTGAAAAGACGGGATTTAAGTGCATAATAATCCGCCATATCAAGTTTTTTATCGCCGAAGGCAAACCGATATGCTTCTTTGGGTTGAGGCAATACCTTGGATTTGGACAAGTACCCGAATAGCTTAATCAATGCTTCTTCTCGATTATAAATAGGAGATTGAAGCATCTTTTTCACCCTTCTATGTTCTTCTTTAGTTAAATTGACATAAAGAGCCCAAAGCTTATCACTTATATTTTTATTAGATTTTATCAATTTAAATTATTGAAAAACAAATATTTGAGCAAATATAAATAAAAAAATTATTTTAGATTCAATGAATTTTGCTTTTGCTCTACAGATAGAATAAACTGAATTTTGAAGTAACCTATTGACAGATTCCTAAAATTGACGATTAAAAAACAAAATCCTGTTATTATGAAAAAGATTACGATTACAATATGTATTACTTGGCTTATTTCCACTTTTGTCATTTCACAAGGGTGGGTGAAAACTTTTGGCAATGATACTATATTCGCTACTTCGGGTATGAGAACACAAGATGGAGGTTTTATACTTAGTGGCAAGAAGAACGCTAGAGCATACCAACAAGGGGCTCTATTCCTATTAAAGACCAATTCGGATGGTGATACGCAATGGCTAAGAGAATATGTCCCTGAAGGTTTGGGCGATTTCCTACTTGTGGAAGAATTCACAACAAAAAACGGAATAGTAGAACTGGGTGAAGGAGGTTATGTCATCTCTACTCCTTTCCGATGGGAAACCGGAGGTAGTCCAGAATATTATCTGGGAACCTATATACAAAGAACAGATGCAGCAGGCAATGAACTCTGGTCTCAATATCATGAATTCGGAATGAGTGATGAAAGTCAATCCAACACGATTCTTCAGGATTCAGATGGAAATCTGGTTTTAGGAGGATACCAAACAGATACTTTATGGCAGGGCTCCCCCACGCTTTTAAAATTGGATGTCGATGGTAATGAGATTTTTAAAGTTTCATACAGATTCGATTTACAATCCGAGCCTTATCGTATTAATCAAATCATGGAGGCACAAAACGGAGATTATATTCTGGTAGGACATCGACGGTACGCAGGAGAATCGACAAACATATATACCGGGTTCATTCTAAGAACAGATAGAAATGGAAATGTCGTTTGGCAACAAGAAATCGGAGATGGCAATTCCATCAGATTCGAAGACGTTTTTGAGAATGCCCAAGGAGAAATTATTCTAACCGGAATTCATACACCACTTGAAACAGGAATGCTCCATTTCGCCTCTGATGTAGGTATCCTATTCACTCATCTTGACAGTAATGGAAACATAATCACCAGCAAGAAAATCGAAACCGAATTCCAAAATCCACATTGGGGACTGGAGATCAAACCTATTGACGATAATGGCAATTATGCCATATCGGGATCACAAATCTTTCCAAGCTACTTTCCGGAGGCCATCGGTCTCAGACATCCTATTCTTGTATTGGTTGATAGTAATGGAGTGGCCTACAGTCAAAATACATTCCAATTAGAAAATGTTGGGGAAGCCTTCAATCTAGAAATAGATCCCGATGGCGGTTTCTATTTACTGGGAGGAATGTTTTATGATTTCATCGGATATCTCAACAATGCATACGGAACCTATATTCTAAAGACCAATGCTCAGGGACAACTTTATGAAGGTAATATTTCAGGAAATGTTTATAGGGATAACGATTTCGATTGTTCCGAAACAACTGGAGACATTCCACTTGACGGTCTTTTTGTAAAAGCAGAAGGAGCAGAGACTTTTTATGGATATACCAATGAAGACGGATCCTATAATATCACCTGCGACACCGGCGAATATATCGTAACCGTCACTCCACCCAATGCCGCATGGGGGTTGGATTGTGCCCCGAACGGGCAATCCGTTCAACTCATAGATACATTACCGACTCAGGACTCCTTGGATTTCTTCTTAAGTCCGACTTATAATTGCCCGGTTTTGGATGTTAATTTATCCATCGGTTTTCTACGTCGTTGTTTCGAGAATAATATCCATGTATCTTACTGCAATGAAGGACTGGTAGATGAACAGAACACCATTATAGAAGTAACCCTCGATCCTTTCCTTGAATATGTGGGCAGTACCCTACCTTTTACGAGTCAATCCGGTAATACTTTCACCTTCGATGTAGGCCTGCTACCTCAGGGCGAATGTGACGGATTCAAGATCGTAACTTATCTGAATTGTGATGATACCGTCTTGGGGCAGACGCATTGTAATGAAGCCCATATTTATCCCGATACGCTTTGCTTTCCACAGTCTCCGAATTGGGACGAATCGGAAGTACAAGTAGAGGTGGAATGCGAAGGGGATTCTGTCAATTTCAGGATAGAAAACATAGGTTCGGGCAATATGTCGGAAGGACGGATGTTTTATGTGTTCGAGGATCATATCATGCGAGAGCAGGGAGACGTTCAACTGAACAGCAATGAAGTCATTATTTTTTCATATCCCAAAAACGGAGCGACCTGGAGATTCGTCGTCGAGCAAAGTGAAGAACATCCGAACTATTCCGTTTATGAGTCGGCAGTGGTTGAAGGATGTGTGGTGATGGAGGGCGATCCATTCAATTTGGGCATGGTCAATATTTTCGGTGACTTTTCGGAAGAACCTTTTGAAGATGTCCATTGTGAAGCAAACGTAGGGTCGTATGACCCGAATGACAAGGCGGCCGTTCCCTTCGGATATGAAGAAGAACACTATATTAAGGAAACGGATATGTTGGATTATAAGATACGATTCCAGAATACGGGTACCGATACTGCGTTTACCGTTGTGATCCGAGATCAAATATCGGAACATTTGGATCCGACGACCATCCGGAATGTCATTGCCAGTCATCCTTTTGTGATGGATTTATCCCAAAACGGTTTACTTGAATTCACCTTTAATAATATCCACCTACCGGATAGCACTACCAACGAACCTGAATCACACGGTTTCGTACAATTCAAAATCGACCAGCAGAAAAACAATCCCCTGGGAACGGTCATTGAAAATGAAGCATCCATTTATTTTGATTTTAACGAACCCATCATCACCAATACGACCTATCATACCATAGGGGAGGATTTTTATCTGGTTTCAAGTATTGAGATCCTAGAAGAAAATCAGCATTCAATAGAAGTATTTCCTAATCCATTTATACAAGAAACGATGATAAGGATAAAAGAAAAAACGGAGTCCAAATTCCGAATCGAAATGTATCGGGTGGATGGAAAAAATATTTTAACCGAGGACTTCGAAAATGAATTTTTATTCAGAAGAAATAATCTGCCTCCGGGAATTTACTTCTTCAAAATAAAATCCTTGGATGATGGGAAAACCTATGCGGGGAAAATTGTAATACAATAAAATAATCCGAGAATAGAAAAATCCGGATAGGGAAACTTCCTATCCGGATTTCTTCATCAGAAATATGTCTCTATTACAATTTCACAAAGGGCTTTACTATGGATTCGTCACTATCGGAAATCCTTAAAATATAGGAACCGTTTTTAAAATTGCCTACATTTATATTCCCATTATTATTGCCGATAACGGCATCGATTTCCTTATCCATTATTTTCCTTCCGGTCAAATCGAATATTTCAACATTTATCGAATTCGATGTTGAAGTGAAATTAAAATATAAATCATCATTTACCGGATTCGGATATAAATCCAAGATTCCTAAAGCCGGTTGACTTAACTTTGCAGAATTATTTGTAAAATACATCAAGTCGGAAAATGGCCCATAAGAGACCTCGCACCACGACCTTACCTTATATTCATAAGTCGCTCCGGGTATCAAATTATTCAATACCCTGAAATTCATGCCGGGGAGATATGTAACCATTGTCGTCCAATCTCCTGTACTTCCCGCTACTCTAAACCATATCTGATATTTATCGGCATAGGCATAATGATCCCATTCCACACGGACTTTATTATTGTTCAGTTGTGTCGTGAAAAAATTAATAGGGGCCAGACATTTTACCGTTCTGAATTTATCAATCGGTGTCAGTTCTGACCAAACATTACCGGTACATTTCGAACGTATGCGATAATCATATACTTTATTTTGCACCAATACTTGTACGGTCCTTGATGTGGATGTAGTAGAAAGGAATAACCATTCTGTTGTCAATGCCCTTCTGAAACGAACCTGATATTCTATGGCATCAGAAACAGCATCCCATGAAATATTGACCCGATTCGGATCGCTGCCCAAATCCACCATTACATTTTCAGGCATGCCACATGGACAGGGATCACAATATGTACCTCCACAATCCACACCGGTTTCATCTCCATCCTGGATGCCATTATCACATCCCAATGTCATCTTTAGGACATACAATCCGGTACTTACATCCGACACTAGAATATTTCCTGAAGGTAAAAACGGATAAACACCCCAAGCACCATCGGTTCCATTATATTCGGTATTCGGTACCATATCGTAATAAGCATCCAAAAAAGGGTTTGCCGGATCCGAGATATTCCATATTTGAATACCGTCTTCATAATAAGAGACATAACAATGATCTCCTTTTATTATAGGATTATGAGCGATATTATTTGTTTCTGCCGGAGCCAATAAAGGTTCCTGCATATTGGACACACTCAGAATATTTCCGTTCTGTACATCCGTAATATCTACCAAAGACAAAGGGAATCCCATTGATTCTACGGCATATACGATATGGTTTCCATCTTCAGTCATCCAAGAACTGTGGTTGTACCCTCCGGTGTTTATATCAGCCATATAAGCAGGATTCGAAGGATTGGTCATATTTATAGCGAACATTCCTCCCTCTCCGTCGGAGCCGCTACCACTATTGACATAAACGATATTATCCCTGACATATAAATCATGGACATATCCGCCCATTCCCTGAGATAAATCCACACTGGCCAATAAAGTAGGTGATGCCGGATTTGCCAAACTATAGACGATTAATCCGGTTGATTCGCTATCTGAACCTGCGACATATAAACGAGCATTCTGCTCATCAATGAATATATTATGGGCAGTTTCAAATTCAGTACTGGAATATCCGACATTCTGAATGTTCCCTGATGGTAAACCGGACATATCGAATACGATTAACCCCTCGGAAAAGAAAGCCTGATTATTATCATGTACGGCATAAATATATTGGCCATAGGATTTCATATCCCTCCATATCGATTTCCCTGTTCCGGTATAGGAGTGTACCAACGTAGGATTTGTTGGGTCGGTCACATTAATAAAATGTATTTGCTCAGGTGAACCCAATATGGCATATTCATTACCTGATCCATCTACATAACCCCAAAC
>JAHDFN010000221.1 GCA_020628145.1 Saprospiraceae bacterium
AAAATACATGTCAATTCTGGAAGAACAACAGCCCGTTATCCAAAATGAGTTGTTTACCAAAACAGTAAAAGTAGCTTCCGCCGATGCCCCGATCCTCAAGGAAATTCTAAAGGAAATCAATATGTTGGGGTTTGATATCAGGGAGCTGGGGCATGATACTTTTGTCGTACATGGCATGCCGGCGGCCACACCACCGGGGGCCAATGAACAAGAGTTGGTGGAAAGCCTAATTGAACAATACAAAATGAATATCGATATCGGTACCGATTTAAAAGATAAGATTGCCCGATCATTGGCATATAGTACAGGTGTCAAACGTGGGCAATCATTAACGGTAGTGGAAATGCGTCGGATAATCGATGAACTGTTTGCCTGCACCATGCCTTACAAGAGTCCCCAGGGAAGGCATTGTTTCATGACATACGATTTGGAGGAATTAGATAAGTCGTTCGGTCGTTGAATCCCTGTTGTCTATTTCAATAATAATTCGAGTTTCTCCTTCAATTCCAATATATCCGATCCCTTTGACGGGCCTTCGGCAAAGTTTCCTGCTTTATCAATCAAGTAAAATTGGGGAATTGCTTTTACATTATAATCCCGGGCAATCTCCGTATCATTTGCTTCGGGCAGGAAAACATGGATGCCGCCGTAATCATTGTCCTTAATCGAAGATTTCCAGACATCCTCCTTCCTATCAAAAGAAACATTCAACAGAACGATACCTTTTTTTTCCAACTCTTCCTGATAGACCTTCAACTTATCCATTTTCTTGACACAGGGCTTACACCATGTGGCCCAAAAATTAAGAAAAACGGGTTTCCCCTTCAATGAAGCCAATGTTATCTCATTCCCCTCTATTGTAGTCAGGCTGAAATCTGGGGCAGGGCTGCCTTCGTGATATTTCATCACCTTATGATAGGCATTGGTCACCTTATCATTGAATTCGAAATATGGATTCGTATCGAGAAACTGGTAGTATTTTTCCAAAATAACATCGATTTTTTTACGATACATCGCTTTGGAAATCAGTTCGGATTGGAAATAGGACAGAGAAAGATCATCCAATTCGATTTCGGATAAGTCGTACTGCCCCGTGTACATGTTGGTTGGATCAATACCGAATATGCCAATATACCGATGATTGATATAGCCCTTCAAATATTCCCGATAATAGAAATTACCGATTTGACTCTCCGTAAGGGGCAATTCGAGAATGGGAATGAAAAAATCATCCGTTATGCCGTGTTTGTTCTTGAATACATTACCGTAACATAGCATATAATATCCGTATTCATAATTGATTTGGGCTTCCATGAACTCCTTGAACATATCCGTGAGACCATCTTTATTTTCCTTATCATAGGCTCGGACAAAATCCATTCTTTTATGCTGGCGGGCTGCCATACTTTCACTGAAGGATTCCTTGGACATCCTCAACATCATGTCATTGATATCCGGAGGAACATGATACCAGTAAATCCCTGATTTATATTGTAGATATTCGAATTCGTTTTGGTTCTTCGGGAATTTCTTCATGTACTTGACCCAAAGATTATTATTGAAGGCTCCTGTGCCTCCAAACCCTACATCATAGGGAAAAACATGGGCATCGATTTCCACATAAAGCGTATCAAATGGCTCAATGTAAACATCTGTTGTATTTTTGGAATAGGCCATTTTTATCAATTGGGGAGCCTTGATTTCCAAGGCAAAGGCAAAAGTGTTGTCTTCCTTTATATTCGTAAGATACGAAGCGACTTTCCCATTGATATACAATTCATCAACCCTTAATTCGATGGTTTTCTCATCCATCAGATTATTGATCTTACCTACTATAATGGTATTGTTTTCGGCATGGGCTACCGATATTCCGAGCAAAAAGAAAATTAGAATTTGAAAATATTTCATTCAAGATGTTTTACGCAAATTAATTAAAAAACAACACCAAATTATGTTAATTTGCAGGATTTTATTATATTGCTTTAGTAATTAAAGGCTGAATTCTATTGATAAAATAAGAATCAAAACCAAACTCCTTCATATCATAGACTGTATAAAATGAAATAAAGTTATCCCCGAAAGCCTTTTTTTTCCACTAAGGAAAAGTTAAACCCGATTATGGAAGACTATCTCGTAAGATTCGGAAAAATGGTTGAAGACCTCAAAAACCACCCAAAAATCCAGGTCAGCCGTTTCCATACCTTTCCTCCGGCCGGTATCGATCAAATCCGAAAAGTAGAACAACAACTGGGTTATGAACTACATGATTCCATCAAGGAATTCTACCGGCAAAGCAACGGCCTACAACTGCTTTGGATTTTCAAACATAATGAGCAATTCGATAAGGAAGCCCATAACGAATCGACATCTCCGATGGATTTTGATAGACAATATTATGATTACCATCCGGAAGACGGTGCTATTTTTATCCGTCCTATCGAAGAAGCATTCCTAATGGATTGGCAGGAACGGATTTATTTCGATTTCATGAAAAATAGTGAAAATGAAAAATTCGGAAACAGGGAATACGGCCTTTTGGATTTCCATCAAAGAATAAAACCATTCGATTGTTTTAATAAATATTACGATATGGCTTTCTTCCTTGATGGAACAGGCAATCCACCTGTCATTCTTGGAGATGATCACCAGGCTTGTTATACGGATTCCCGGATTACGGATTTTGCATCGTATATGGAATTCATCTTAGCCAATAAGGGATTGATTCAAAGGCGAAAGGATTTTTATGCTGAATATGCCGGCCACCAAAAAGAAAAAATCAAAACACCGGAATCCTATTTTGATAAGGAGAAAATTTTGGATATTGACCGATTTTTACTCAAGGATATTTTTCCATTATCCGAGCAAGCCGGGAGCAGTACAAGCGGATTAAATTCCACCTTGATGCAACAAATGTCGGCATCCGCTAAAGCACTGACAAAACCTCAATTAAAATCGATGTTGGAAAAACATCATGTTTTTTTGGCTTCGGGTGGAGCCGGCGGACGATGGCAAACCGTACATGTTTCGGGTTTGGTTTTGGGTATTTATACAGGGCCAAAAAACAAGGAAGGAGAGCAGGCTAATTTTGAAAGAAAAAATCTTCCTCCCCGATTGGAATGGGCAGGGCTGGATTTGCCTTTTGCCAATTTTTGCGGATGTCATGCCAAGCGAGTTGATTTTTCAGATACCGATTTAAGCCATTCGCTGATGACAGATGCAATGTTGGATGAAACTATTTTTGCAGATGCCAATTTATCACATGTTGATTTTTCAAGGGCGAGCTTGAAAAATGCCAGTTTCATGAATGCGAATCTTCAAGATGCCGATTTTGAAAATTGTGATTTGACCGGCTGTGATTTCAGGGGAGCCAATTTGGAGGATAGCCGTTTTCCCGGGGCTATTTTAAAAGATGTAATTTATTAAAAAAATGAAAAAAATATTAGCCATTTTATTTTTTATTATTCCTTTTTTTCTTTTCGGACAAAAAATAGAAAATACGATTTTAAAAGATGAAAATTCAGTTTTCACTATAACCAATTATTCGTGATAACCTTTATTAAAATCATTTAAAAAATAAATTAATGTCGCTACTTGATTTCAAATTAAATCCGAAAAAAAAATTATCCGGTCTGGCTTCTAAAAAAGAAATACAGGGTTTTATTTCATTGTGTGATTTTATCAAAAATATTCAATATTCCAGAATTAGCGATCCTTCCGATTTATCCTTAATCATCAAGGAAAACCAAGGAACCTGTAGTACAAAACATGCTTTCCTGAAAGCTGTTGCAGAAGAAAATGACAAGAACGAAATAAAATTAATCGTAGGAATTTTTAAAATGAATAAAATTAATACGCCTGTTCTTTCGGATATTCTTTCAAGAAATAATCTGGCTTATGTCCCCGAAGCACATTGTTATTTAAAATACGAAAATCAAAGATTCGATTTTACAAAAAACGGTGTCGATGTCAATTCATTCCAAGAAGATATTTTATTGGAAAAAGAAATAACACCCGAGCAGGCCGGACAATGGAAATCCGATTTCCATCAACAATTTATTAGCGATTGGCTGAAAGAAAATAAAAACATAAAATACAGCCCCGAGGAAATTTGGAGTATCCGGGAAGAATGTATTAAAGCATTATCGAATAATAATTAATTTTATCCTTCGCTCAATGTTTCGGAAATATTGGTTCGGAAAGCCATAATCGCGGGAATTATAGCCGCTAAAAACCCGATAGCCAGGGCAACCAAAAACATATATCCTTCTTCCTTCAAAAATAATCCTCCGGTAAATTCATAACGATATTCCTCCGTTAGATATCCGGATAATAATTGCATCCCCACATGACTCAATAACATCCCAATGCAATATCCTAAAATTGCAATTATCAAACCTTCCAGAATAATGAGTAAAAACAACCAACCCGGTGTTGCTCCCGACACCCGCATCAAAGCCAATTCGTATTTTCTTGAGCGAAGGGATTTATATAATGAAATAAAAATACTCAAGGCAGAGACGATCATAATAATCAAAGCCAATAATCGTAAAAGGTTTTCACCTTGTCCCATCATATTATACAAACGAGCCATTTCGAACGCAGGCGAAGCAGCCTGCATATCGGTATTTTCATTAATCATTCTAGGTAACTGAACATTACCCATCCTATTTCTGAAAAATAAAAACATGGACGTAATTTCCCGGTCGTCAATGGAAATGGAATCCGGATTCGTACCATGACCGTCATGTACGGCCCAGACACTTTCCTTATTCGTAAAAATCAATTGATCCAAAACGCTTCCATTGGGAGATAATATACCCGTTACCTTAAAAGGATCCATATCATCATGTTCCATACCATCTGCATAGCCATGCGAACCATGAAAAGTGTCACCGATTTTCAATTCCAGATTTTTCGCTACGGTAGCCCCCAGGGTCACATCGAAAGTGTTCTTCCATAAATCACCTGTTTGGATTTTCCCCTCATACAAATCCACATAGTCGGGCGTAGTTCCTACAATCCGATATCCTTTATGGCTATCCCCTAAGGATAAATCAATCGCTTTTTCAACCAAGGGGTGCCTTTTCAAACCATTAGCCTGTTTGAGGGGAATATTTCCCGTAGGAAAATCTATATGGAAAATACTACACAAAATAATCTGAAGCGGACTTCCCTTTGCCCCCACGACCAAATCAATCCCTGCAAGGTTTTTTTCGAATTTGTCTTCTACCTGATGATTGATTAAAAGAATCAATGAAATCAATCCGACCCCCAAAGCAAAAAGAATCAGGCTGAGTAATGTGGACCATTTATCGGCAATCAGATTTTTCCAACTCAGTTTCAATAAATTCATAATTCTATCCTTTTTGGAAATCGTTCTTTTAATCGGGTGTCATGTGTTACAATGATAAGGGTCGCATTGTATGCTTCCGCCTGTTGTTCCAATAAATCGACCACCTCATTCGTATTGTGATCGTCAAGGGCGGAAGTAGGTTCATCTGCCAGGATGATATCCGGTTTATTGACCAATGCACGGGCAATGGCTACACGTTGCTGCTCCCCCTGACTAAGATTCCGAGTAGATGAATTGGCCTTATGGGCAATATTCAATTTTTCCAAAATGGATTTTATTTCGGACGAATTTGTAGAATTTCCCGCCAGTTTTTGTGTCAATAAAAGATTTTCCATCACGGAAAGTGAAGACACGAAATGAGGCCTTTGAAAAATAATTCCCACATGTTTCCCCCTGAATTTATCCAGGGCTGAAGATCCCAAACCCGAAATATCAGTCCCGGCAATACTGATATTTCCTTTTTGTGGTTTCATCAGACCACCCAATAAATGTAGAAGCGTCGTCTTCCCACTACCCGAAAGTCCGAGCAATAACATCTTTTCTCCTTTTTCCAATCGAATATCCGGAAAACCTATTTTGTTATTACCATCATAGGTGTGTTCCAAGCCTTTAGTTTCTATCATCGGTTCAATTATTCCTTTTCGTTATTCACGTAAATATATGAAAATAAACAAATGGTAATAAATTAGGTTGTAAACGATATCTTCCGCCCCCTCAACAGGTAACCGAAATCCTAAGAAGGACATGTAAAAAGAAAAAATTTCATTGAATGCCTATTTTTATCATTTTATTGCACAGACTCATTTAATTTGCCACTTTATTAGTCAGATAAAATACATATACATACAATGTTTAACTTCAAATTTAATATTACAATTATTATTCTCGTTACCACTGTCTTAAATGCACAAGCTCAATGGATCGAAAATATCTTGCTTAGCGGTCAAAATGCTCTAGGTGGAGAGCATAGGGTTGAAGCAGTTGATATCGACAGCGATGGTGATAATGATATCCTAATTTCAAGAACGAATATCAGTTATTTTGAAAATCTCGGAAACGGGGAATTCGGCGATAAACAACTCATCAGTGATAGTTCGGGCATTAGTTGGGGTACACATTTGAGGACAGATGATTTTGATAACGATGGGGATTTGGATATCCTATGTATCCATTCTGATAAAAAAAATCTGGGTTGGTTGGTCAATGATGGAAACCAGAATTTCACAATACAGAACATCGGAACTTTCACCAATGATCTTCATTCTATCGGTTTTGCTGATCTGGACGGTGACGGAGACCTGGATATTACATCCGGAGGAAGAGCACCGGCAGGTGTTTCTCCCGAAGATGCCAAATGGTTTGAAAATCAAGGGGATGGTACT
>JAHDFN010000222.1 GCA_020628145.1 Saprospiraceae bacterium
ATCCTAGAAAGACTCGTTTGATCAGAAGCATCCCGATAAGTCGCCCATTGTAAGGTAATATTAGTACTTGGCCCATCTTCAAAGACAAGAAATTCATTTTGGAGGGCATCGAACTCAGCTATTCCACCCGGAAAAAAAGGATCGCCGGTGAGCAGGGTCATCGCTTCCGCCGCGGCTCTTGAATAAGTAGAATGTCCGGATACATATCCTGCAAATGGTGGCGTAACAAATGAAGGTCTTTGATAAGGGAACCAATTTTCTGCCAAAATCCAATCCACACCGGCAACATCGGTTGCGGGGTCATTGATGGCAGTAGGCCCCTTCCAAGCATAAAGTTTTATTTTTCCTAAATGTTGGCTGCTATCTCCCTCTAAGGGATCTCCTTCCTCAACCAATTCAATATAACCGGCTTCTAAAGGAATGCCGGCAGGATCATAGTTAGGTAGGGTGGGGTCGCTGCTCTGTCCCCGTTCCGCCATATACCGTATAGCGGAAATAGGTCGTGGGTAGTCATACCAGCCCTTGATTCCCCAAGCAGTAATAGCACAGTCATGCATGGCTCCCCCCATCAGGAAATATGACTTGATATCCCACTCCAAGTTATTCAGAATCTCCCCTTGCCCCGAAAATCGTTTTACGGTCAAAGGATGGTCGTTGACATAATTCAAAATGGTGAACCAATGACCGGGGGGTGTTTCGGAATCCGGCCCGTCTGCCCAGAATTCTGCCAAGACCCTTGTATAATCGGCACGAAGTACTGTTTGGGGTGTGTAAGGCAAACCTGTAGATGGATTCAAGGAATGCCCTTGTCCGGGATCGCCTCCTTCTAGGGTATTGTAAAAAGAAGGATAGTCTTCAAAATTGGTAGGGTAATCCTCAATGTTTCCGATTGAAGCAGGGGAAATATCCATCATCACTTCATCTGAAGGATCCAAATGGGATGACCAAATGGAAACGAGCGAAAAACCCCATTTGTATAAGAATGAACTATCTGTCCCTAAGGTATCTAGATATGGAGGTAGTCCGGGATCATGATAAACCTTATATTCGAAGTCCTCCCGTTCATAGATGGTCATATCGGATTCTTTTAATGCAAAAGGAACAACCTGCCCCCATTCGGGACTGAGAAAATTGGGGGTATCTAAAGGAATCGGATTTCCCGATTGATCAATGAAAGATTCGAGTGTAAGCGGTTGCCAGCGATTCGGATCCGACATGTCGGGGTTGCCCGGGAAATCCGTTATCAAAGGAGGGTTTACAGGCTGGTATGATAAATTGGCATAATCGAATTGTTCATTGGAGAAATCCTGTAAACCGAACTCGATGATTCGTGCTGCTATGTAATTGCCCAATGCAGCGGGCGACCCCATGGAGTAATCTTCGGATACCAAAGAAATGTCATATCCGAGATCCATCATTTTCTGATCGAAGTTGGCTAGGGACGTTACGCTTCCCGGAGAATTGGCAAACCGGTGTGAAAGGAGCCTATAAGCCATATAGCTAATGGCTTCCTCCCTTGAGGATGATATATCGGAAGGTATTGGGAAACCATCAAAAGGGCAGGTATATTCTCCGACGGTTTTGCCGAGAAGAAAAGTAGAGGCTTCATCATCAAAAACCGCCCAGGCATCATACATCCCCATTGATGTGTGCCAAAGATTTCGGGCATGGACGGTCGGTCGGGCATAATCGTTTCTAATGGCTTCCAATAATTCATCATTCCATTGCCTTGCCACAGAATGTTGGGACATCATTTCCTGGGGCAGGATGATCAAAACGGCGAATATGGAAATCAATAAGGTATTAAGTATCTTTTTGTTTGTTATCATTGTTCTGATTCAAATTCATCAAGGAAATATAATATTATTTTAATGAATGAATAGAAGGTAGGAATTAATTTAAAATACTTTGGTCAACTGATTATTATAAAATGCTCATTCAGGAGAATATATCTTATGTTTGTGATTCTTTTTACAATAACGTTTATTCAATGAATCGGAAGATAATTTTTTTAATATTTTCAGGCATATTGTTTTCAACTACATTAAATGCCCAGATAGTGACGGATAGACCGGATCAGACGGAAAGTTCTTCAACAGTCGGGAAAGGTCAATTACAATTGGAAAGTGGTTTCCTATTAGGCTTTGAAGGAGATGAAGGGAATTCGTTAAGACAGATTCTTTTTCCTACTAATTTGTTCAGGTATGGTTTGTTTCAAAAAATTGAATTGAGATTGGTGAACCAATACGAAGTTTTGAAAATAGGAGAAGAAACAACCCAAGGAATTAGCGATCTGGAAGTAGGATTTAAAATCCAATTATTAAAAGATGATAATAGGAATACTGAAATGGCTTTCCTTACCCATGTCTTATTTCCTACGGGGACAATGGAATTGACAAATGATGATTTCGGAACAATAAACAAATTATCTATTTCACATGCACTATCCGAAAATATAGGTTTGGGATATAATGTCGGATATAATTACTTCGGTGAGGATAAAGGAGATCTTACTTATTCTTTAGCTTTAGGTGTCGGAGTGAATGATAAAGTCGGGTTGTATGTGGAACCTTATGGTCAAATTACAAATATGGAGGACTTTGTTTTAAATTTTGATGCGGGAATGACTTATCTGGCCAATGAAAATTTACAGTTTGATTTATCTTTCGGTACAGGACTGAATGTCCGGATGAATTATTTATCCATTGGATGCAGTTGGTTGATTTTAAAACATGATTCTAAACAAGAAACAATAGATTAATCTGGTATCATAATTTAATTCATAATGCTGATAAAAAAAATACAGGAAAAATTATCCATTTCGGAAAGGCAGGTGAAGGCTACGGTTAAGTTATTGGAAGAGGGGGCAACCATTCCGTTTATTTCGAGATACCGAAAAGAAATGACAGGTAGCCTGGATGAAACCGAAGTGGCTTCTATTCATGATGAATTAAAAAGATTGAAATCATTAGATGATAGAAGGGCTACGATTCTTAAATCCTTGGAAGAGCAAGGAATCAATGATGAAAAATTAATTCATAAAATTAAAAACTGTTGGGATTCTACTGAAATGGAAGATTTATATCTTCCTTATAAACCGAAGAGAAAAACAAGAGCGACAAAAGCAAAAGAAAGAGGTCTTGAACCCCTGGCAAAAATATTAATGTTCCAGAACGAAAATAATGTCATTCAAAGAGCAAGGAAATTTATTAATACAGAAGTACCGGATACAGAATCGGCTTTGCAGGGGGCAAGGGATATTATTGCAGAGTGGGTGAGTGAAAATTCCATTGCAAGAAATTCCATCCGGAAAATTTTTGAACGGGAAGCCGTTATAACATCCAAATTGATAAAAAATAAAAAAGAAGAAGGTGCAAAATATCGGGATTATTTTGATTTTTCAGAATCCTTGAAAAAAAGCCCGGGCCACCGTTTATTGGCTATTCGTCGTGCGGAACAGGAAGGGATAGTGCGTTTTTCCATTTCGATAGAAGAGGAAAAGGCATTGGCTAAATTGGATCGTATTTTTATAAAAAATAATACTGCGGCGGCAGATGAAGTTGCATTAGCCATCAAGGATTCCTTTAAAAGATTATTGTCACCATCCCTAGAAACAGAATTCAGAAAATCGTCAAAAGAAAAAGCGGATAGGGAAGCAATTGGTGTTTTTTCAGAAAATTTACGACAATTATTATTGGCTGCACCATTAGGGCAGAAAATTACAATTGCTATTGATCCGGGCTTCAGGACAGGTTGTAAAATAGTATGCTTGGATGCGAATGGAAATCTTTTGGATAAATCAACCATTTTTCCACATCCACCCCAATCCCGAATAGGAATTTCATCCGATGTGATTGATGATTGGGTGAATAAATATGGAGTGGAAGCCGTGGCGGTAGGGAATGGGACGGCAGGACGGGAAACCGAAAGGTTTGTAAATAATGTTTTAGGGAAATCTTCTAATGTTGAAGTATTCATGGTCAATGAAGCGGGAGCTTCGATTTATTCGGCTTCCGATGTGGCAAGAAAAGAATTTCCCGATTTGGATTTGACGGTCAGAGGTGCGATTTCCATCGGTCGGAGATTGATGGACCCCTTGGCCGAACTGGTGAAAATAGATCCGAAATCCATCGGTGTAGGACAGTATCAACATGATGTGGATCAAAATATGTTGAAAGACAGTTTGGATCAGGTGGTCGGGTCGGCAGTCAATAATGTAGGAGTGAATTTAAATACCGCAAGCCAACATTTATTAAGATATGTTTCCGGTATCGGTCCTCGTTTGGCAGAAAATATAATTCTTTATCGAAATGAAAACGGAAGTTTTGATTCCCGGGCTGAATTGAAAAAAGTGAAAGGATTGGGAGCAAAGGCTTTTGAACAGTGTGCCGGTTTCCTTCGTATTCGAAATGCCGGAAATCCTTTGGATGATAGCGCTGTCCATCCGGAAAGCTATGGAATTGTGAAAAAAATGTCGAAGGATTTGGGAATGCCTGTTAGTGATATGATTGAAAATAAATCTGCAACCGATAGAATAAATGTTGGTAATTATGTGACCGAAAAAACCGGTTTGCCTACATTGAAGGATATTGTAAAAGAATTGGAAAAACCCGGTTTGGATCCTAGGGGGAAAACAGAAGTATTTTCCTTCGCTGAAGGTCTGATGGATATAATGGATTTAAGGGAAGGAATGGTTGTGCCGGGTATTGTTACTAATCTTACAAAATTCGGTGCCTTTGTCGATGTTGGAATTAAGGAAAATGGTTTAATCCATATTTCCCAAATTGTAAACAGGTTTATTAAAGACCCGGCCGAAGTCCTAAAGTTAGAGCAAAAAGTGATGGTTAGGATTGTAGATGTGGATAGGGAAAGGAAAAGAATACAATTGTCGATGAAAGATGTCTGATTCTAAATTAGGATGATGTCAAGGATATTATATTATTGTTTGATAAAACCGATTTCCTTATTGCCATTGGGAATCTTGTATATCCTGTCCGATTTTTTATTTGTTTTTATTTTTTATGTTTTCGGATATAGGAAAAAAGTAGTGGAAATGAATTTGAAGAATTCATTTCCAGAAAAAAAAGAAATAGAAGTAAAAAATATTTCTAAAAAATACTATCAACATTTTTGTGATTTGATCATAGAGAGTATCCGTCTATTCAGTATGTCGGAAAAAGAGGCAATTAGAAGATGCAAATGCCGGAATCCTGAAGTTTTGCAAAAATTATTTGAAGAGAATAAAAGTTTAGTCTTGGGCTGTGGTCATTTTAATAATTGGGAGTTGACGGGAGTTTCTTTTGCAGCACAAGTCCCACATCAGATTCTTTGTATTTATACACCGTTGTCAAATAAATTCTGGGATGCCAGACTAAGAGCATCGAGAGAACAGTATGGGGCAAGATTGATTCCTAAAAAAGAAATTAGACAAACGGTAGAAAAAAATAAAAATATTCCAAGTGTCATTGTTTTCGGAACGGATCAGAATCCATCGCCCAAAAGCAATAAATTATTTTGGACGGACTTTATGAATCAGGATACAGCCGTTAATTTCGGTATGGAAAAATACGCCACGGATTACGATCTTCCTGCATATATGATGAAAATTCATAAAATGAAAAGAGGATATTATGAGTTCGAATTTGAAAAAATAACAAATAATAGTTCGCAGGCCCAATATGGAAGCATAACATTGAGCCATACCAGGATTTTAGAAAAACAAATAAGAGAACATCCTCCATATTGGCTGTGGACACATAAGAGATGGAAGCGTACAAGAGAGCTAATAGAAGAACCTATCTATCATTTTACAACTCAAGAATATTTTTCGAAGTTTAAAGACAAGTCTTTTTATTTTCCTGAGGCATATAAGGCAGATGGCTTTATACATTGTTGTTTTAAAAATCAATTCGAACATGTAAAAAAGAATTATTTCAAGGGTATGGAAAATGTACTTGTTCTTGAATTACAACCCTCTGAATTATATGCTGAAGTGAAACTTGAGAATCTAGGAAATGAGCAGGATTTTCCACATATCTATGGTTTTGTCAATGTCAATGCCATCTCAAAAGTTACAACTGTATAATTATTCGTTGTCAGTTGACATGAAAGCTTAAAAAAACATTAAATTATTAAGTCTAACCATAGTGGTTTTAGGCGTTTTTTTTGTCATCCAAAACGTGATTTTTTTATTTCAATTCATTTTATAAATCAATTTCTTTCAAGTGTAATACACAATAAACTAATGTAGTTACAGGTGAAAGTCCTAATTGATGTTTTTTTATTTAGGATGTTTTAGGTTGTCACAACAAAGCGAAAAAACAAGGTGTTAAGGCCGTTTTTTGGAAAGCGATTTGAAGTAAGCCCTACTGTAATATTTAAAATCGTTAATCCAAATTTTTTTAAAATGAGAGTTGTAAAACAATTACGAAAAGGCATTGTCGCTTTGGCTGTCGTCGCTTGTATGGGAGTCAATGCAGATGCACAAATTAAAATCGCTCCGGAATCGGATGTGACAGCTGTGCATACTTCTGCAGCATTGGAAATCGACTGTACAGATAAAGGTTTCCTGGCCCCACGAATGACAACATTACAAAGAGATGCCATTGCCACTCCTGCCGAAGGATTGGTAGTCTATGACAAAGACCTCAAATCCATCATGCATTTTGATGGTGCGAAATGGCAGAAACCCAGCGTTGTCCG
>JAHDFN010000223.1 GCA_020628145.1 Saprospiraceae bacterium
TTCCCATTGGAAAGCAAACTATTCTATCTTTGTCGGGATTTTAAGTCTTTCTTAAGATCCTTGAAAAAAGTATATTTTGTAAATCATTCAAAACGAATGACTTTGGGAAATACAACCATAAAATTGATATTACTTTCCATCTTATTATTTGGGACAGATACATTATCTGCCCAAACCTTGGGAAGCAGCGGTGTAATGACCGTTTTAATGTGTACAGTAGCCATCCTGGCCTTATTGGCACTGGTTTTTGTAGCAGACAGTTTACTTAAATTGGAAGCTAAAAATGTAGGTGCGGATAAAAATGGAGAAAATTATTCTGTACTACCTAACTTTAAGGAAATTGCCAGACCTCGGGTTCCGGATTTCGTTCCTAGGCAAAACCTCCATACCCTTTCCAAAGGGCATGATTTGAAATTGGAAGGAAAAGCCCAACCTATCGTTGATGGTTCTTTAAGAGCTACGACTTATGCGGTACAACCGCCCGATTTCAATGGTATTGCACCCATACCCAAGATGTTGGTGCAGGTAGGCGATAATGTAAAGGCCGGCGATCCCTTATTCTTTAATAAAAAGACACCGGACATTAAATTCTGTTCTCCTGTAAGTGGTGAAATCATTGCTATTAATAGGGCTGAAAAAAGAGCGATTTCTGAAGTAGTTATCCTTGCTGACAAGGAACAAGCTTACAGGGAATTCGGTACTTTTGATTTGAACGGAATGAAACGGGAGGAGTTGGTGAGCTTTTTAGCTGAAAGTGGGGTATGGCCTATGATTATCAGAAGACCGTACCAGATGATCGCTGATTTGAATGAAATCCCTCGTGATATCTTTGTCACCACGTTCGATTCGGCCCCCTTGGCACCGGATTCCAATATCATGGTAGAAGGTCGTGAAGGAGACTTCCAAAAGGGATTGGATGTTCTCAATAAACTTACAGGCAATAAAGTTTACTTGGGATTGAATGCTAAAGTTGAGCCCTCCGTTGCATTTTCGGATGCAAGAGGAGTAGAAAAACATTGGTTCCACGGTAAACACCCGGCGGGTAATGTTGGTGTGCAGATACACCATATCAAACCCATAGCCAATTCAGATGTGGTTTGGACACTTGGTGTTCAGGAGGTAATCACTTTGGGAGCCTTATTTACAAAAGGTAGATTCGATGCGGGAAGGGTAGTTGCTCTTGCCGGTGCCGAATTGAAAGAACCCAAATACATTAGGACTTACTTGGGAGCTTCCATAGAAAGTTTCCTTAAGGATAATATTGAAGGAGATGAAGAATTGAGGTATTTGTCCGGAGATGTCTTAACAGGTAAACAAATTGAATCCAAGGGCTATCTAGGATTTTTTGATGACCAAATTACGGTGCTGAAAGAGGGACGTTATAATGAATTATTCGGTTGGTTGCTGCCTTTGGCCCCTCGTCCGAGTATTTCCCGAACGATGCCCGGATTCGTAATGCCTAATTTCGAATACCGTGCGGATACGAATACACACGGCGAACAAAGAGCATTTGTTGTAACCGGACAATATGAAAAGGTATTGCCAATGGACATCTATCCCCAACATCTGATGAAATCCATCCTCATGGGTGATTTGGAAAGAATGGAAGGTTTGGGCTTGCTTGAATTGGCTGAAGAAGATGTTGCCTTGTGTGAATTTGTATGTACATCCAAACAACCTCTTCAACAAATCCTGCGGGATGGATTGGATTTTATGAGGGAACAAGGGTAATCTTCCTAATCTAAGAATTGAATTTTTCAGTCATACTGAATCAATACAATACATGAAACCAGTTTTAAAATTTCTAGAAAGAATAGAACCGGATAAAAAGAAGTCTCCGTTCCTACATACGCTGTACGATGGTTTCTTCACTTTTCTATTTGCACCGGATTCTGTAACAAGTAAAGGAGGTGTTCATGTCCGTGACGGAATGGACTTGAAACGGACAATGGTCATGGTTGTTCTAGCCATGCAATTATGTTACCTTTTCGGTACCTATAATATTGGACATCAGCATTTTGCTGCTATCGGTGAATACACCGGATTCATGGAAGGTTTCCATTTGAAGCTTTTCCACGGATTGATTAAGATGTTACCGATTTTCATCGTAGCCCATGTTGTCGGCCTAGGTATAGAGTTTTGGTATGCGGCCAAGAAAGGACATCCGATTGAAGAAGGATTCCTAGTGACCGGAGCCTTGATTCCATTATTAATGCCGCCCGATATTCCTCTTTGGATGTTGGCATTGGCCGTCGCTTTTGCCGTTATCATCGGTAAGGAAGCATTCGGTGGTACAGGAATGAATGTCCTTAATGTTGCCTTATTGGCCCGTGTTTTCATTTTCTTCGCTTATCCCGGGGATATTTCAGGTGATGAAGTCTGGATTTCAAGTATCACAAAGGAAGGATTGGAACATTTTGCTTCTCCATACTACCATCAAAGTGCCTTGGATCTTCATGGTTGGGCCCATGAATTCTTCGACTGGATTTTCGGAGCTATGGGATTGGATACATTCTCTGCAATTGAAGTAGGAAAACCGGTAGCCGATGGTTATACTGGGGCTACTCCATTGGCTTTAGCCAAATCGGGAGGCTGGCCGGAGGTGCTTAGTGTTTACTCCGAATCCCAAATGTTCTGGGGGGCTATCCCCGGTTCCATCGGTGAAACATGTAAGCCGTTTATACTGATAGGTGCTGCGATGTTAATCGCAATGGGTATTGCTAGTTGGAGGGTGATGTTGAGTATGTTTTTAGGGGCATTGCTTACAGGATTGATTTTCAATGCTGCTGCCGGAGATGCGGCTTCTTATCTGGCTGTTCCTTGGTGGGGACATTTCTATATGGGAAGTTTCTTCTTTGCAATGGCATTTATGGCTACGGATCCCGTAACTGCTGCTTCTACCAATACAGGAAAATGGATTTACGGATTTCTTATCGGTGTGGTAGGGATGATTGTAAGGGTATTGAATCCCGCATATCCGGAAGGGTGGATGTTGGCGATATTGTTCATGAATGTATTTGCCCCACTTATCGACCATTATGTATTAGAATCTAATATCAAAAAACGTTTGAGCCGTGCATAGTACAAGATATATATACACATTCGTTTTGATCATGACGACCGTAGTGGCTGTTGTGTTGGCAGGTATGAATACATTTCTTAAACCTATCCATCAAGCTAATGAAGCTGTCTTTAATAAGAGAGCGGTATTGAAATCCGTAAAGGGAACTGCTGCCGTTGATGCTTTATCTGATGAAGAAGTTGTTGCCGAGTTTAAGAATGTAACACAGATGGTTGTCAACATGAATGGTGACACTTTTAATCCTGAACAGGTAAAAGCCGCCCGTAATTTTAAGGATAAACCCGGGATGGCTGAAGATTTGGATTTGGCCAAAGAAAAGAAAAAAGATGAAAAGGATCGTTTACATCCTTTGTATGTATTTGATAATGGTGGAAAGAAAACCTATGTGACTGCTGTAAGAGGAAGTGGACTTTGGGATGAGATCTGGGGCTATATTGCTTTGGATGCGGATAAAAACACAATAGTCGGTACATCTTTTGACCATAAAGGAGAAACGCCGGGATTGGGGGCCGAAATCAAGGATAACCCTACTTTCCCTCTAAGTTTTGTAGGTAAGAAGATTAGAAATACCAAAGGAGAATTCGTTTCGGTATTGGTGAAGAAAGGAGGAGCGGATAAAACGAATCTTCATGCTGTGGATGGAATTTCAGGTGCGACAGTTACTTGTGATGGTGTTACTGAAATGCTGGAAAGAGGATTGAAGTATTATGAGCCTGCATTGGCTAAGAAATAATAAAGGTGGAGATTCTTCACCTTATAAAGATTATACAGTTTTAAAACCTAATAATAATGGCTGAAACTGCAGTTCAAGAAAAAGAACCATTATTCGGAAAAAAGGAAAGAAAACTCCTTACCGATCCATTGGACAGTAATAACCCTGTAACCGTACAGGTATTGGGTATCTGTTCGGCGTTGGCGGTAACGACCTTGACTTTTAAGGCCTTGGTCATGTCCGTAGCGGTAGTATTCGTTTGTGGATTTGCCGCCTTGATTACATCCTTATTAAGGAATATGATTCCGAGCCAGGTGCGTATGATTGTCCAATTGGTCATCATTGCCGGATTGGTAACCATAGTGGAGTTGTCTCTAAAAGCACTCAACTATCCGGTTTATAAGGACTTATCCGTATTCATCGGATTAATCATTACCAACTGTATCGTAATGGGACGTTTGGAAGCCTTCTCTTTGGCAAATAAACCGTGGCGTTCATTCCTTGATGGAATCGGAAACGGTTTGGGCTATGGTCTAATCCTTATTATTATTGCTGTTATCCGGGAGATATTCGGTAAAGGCACTTTGATGGCAGGTAGTCCATTCGGTCAATTTAACATTATTGGTGCTAGTAACGAAACCATGAGTTATATGATCAATACGGCCGCCGAAGGTTCCTGGTTCTCTTGGTACACTAATAATGGCTTGATGGTATTACCGGCATCTTCGATGTTTATCATTGGTATCATCATTTGGGTACAAAGAAGTTGGAATAAGGAATTGGTTGACATTTCCTAAATTCTCATTATTAATCTGAATATCGAATCTAGATATATAATAAAATGGAAGCACTGAATTTATTTTTGAAAGCGGCCTTCGTTGAAAACATGGTATTGGCCTATTTCTTGGGAATGTGTTCCTACCTTGCCGTTTCCAAGACTATAAAAACGGCATTCGGTTTAGGATTGGCGGTAATTTTCGTATTGGGTATCACGATGCCTATCAACTGGTTGATCAACGAATACCTATTGTCCGATACCGGTATTTTCGGTATGGATCTGACTTTCCTCCGATTTATCCTATTTATTGCGGTAATCGCATCCATGGTGCAATTGGTAGAAATGGTAATAGAAAAATTCTCCCCTTCATTATATAATTCATTGGGTATTTTCCTGCCCCTGATTACAGTGAACTGTGCCATCTTAGGTGGTTCATTGTTCATGGTGTCAAGAGAATACTCATTTGGTAATTCCGTAGCTTTCGGTATGGGATCCGGCTTCGGTTGGTTCTTAGCGATCATCGCCATTGCTGCCATCCGTGAAAAAATCCGTTATTCGAATGTGCCTCCGGCTCTGAGGGGATTGGGAATGGCATTCATTATTACCGGACTGATGGGAATGGCATTCATGTCCCTGATGGGAATTGATTTGGGAGTTTAAAATGATAATCATCGGCTTGGCCGTTTATTAAAATACGTTTACAATGACACTTCTTTTTGGAACTGAGGATATCATGTTGATTGTGATGGCTGTTGCTGTTTTTAGTGCAGTAATCATAGCTTTATCCTACATGTTGCTTTCTGCAAGGAAACGTCTTGTCCCTCAAGGCGATGTGAAAATCGTCGTGAATGGTGATGAAGAAAATCCATTGATTGTGAAACCGGGTACTACTCTATTGAATGTACTTTCGTCGAAAAGTATATTCCTGCCTTCTGCTTGTGGTGGTGGTGGTACTTGTGCCATGTGCGAATGCCATGTCCACAAGGGTGGGGGAGATGTATTGGCTACGGAAATGAACCACTTGACCAGAAAGGAAGCCGCCGAAAATAAAAGGTTGGCTTGCCAAGTGAAAGTAAGGGAAGATATGGATGTCAGTATCCCCGAGGAAATTTTCGGGATCAAGAAATTTGAATGTACCGTTGCATCCAACTATAATGTTGCTTCCTTTATCAAGGAATTTGTTGTGAAATTACCCGAAGGAGAAGAAATGGATTTCCAATCCGGTGGATATATTCAAATAGATGTACCGAAGATAACCGTTGACTATAAGAATTTCGATATTTCAGCTCATCCGGAGCATCATGGTGATGATAAGATGAAATTCAAATCGGAGTGGGACAAGTTCAATCTATGGCCCTTGAGAATGGTCAATCCTGAACTTCAGTTCAGAGCTTATTCAATGGCAAATCACCCGGCAGAAGGAGATATCATTATGTTGAATATCCGTATTGCAACCCCACCGTGGGATAGGGCAACCAATAATTGGATGAATGTGAACCCGGGAGTTTGTTCTTCTTATGTCTTCGATCAGAAACCGGGAGATAAGGTTACCATTTCAGGCCCTTATGGTGAGTTTTTCATTAAACCTACAAAGAAGGAAATGGTCTATATCGGTGGTGGTGCAGGTATGGCTCCTTTGCGTTCGCATTTATTTCACCTGTTCCATACTTTGAAAACAACGGATAGAAAAGTTTCCTATTGGTATGGTGGACGTACAAAAAGGGAGTTGTTCTATATCGATCAATTCCGTAAAATAGAAAAGGAATTTCCGAACTTCCGTTTTTATGTAGCATTGGATAATCCTTTACCTGAAGACAATTGGAAAGAAAAAGAAAATATTGATTCAGAGGGAGATGGGTTTGTTGGATATATTATGCCGGTATGTTATGAAAAATACCTGAAAGAACATCCCGAACCAGAAGAAATTGAATATTATTTCTGTGGCCCTCCAATGATGAATCAATCAGTTATCGATACACTTGATAGATTGGGTGTGCCGGAGGAAAATATTGCCTTTGATGATTTTGGTGGATAATAATCTTTAAGAGAAAAGTTATAATAAAAGCCAACCTTTTTAGGTTGGCTTTTATTATTTTGCCATTATGGAATCTTTAATAAAGGAAATAAGAA
>JAHDFN010000224.1 GCA_020628145.1 Saprospiraceae bacterium
ATCCATATCATGGATTTTGAAAATGTCAGTTCCAATGCCTATGAAACTTCGCCTATCTCTTTAAATCAGACGTTTTATCCGCATTTGGATACGGTTTCAAAATTCCAATATCCATCCACTTTCAGTTTCCTCGGTTATGAAAATGAAAACTGGGTTTCTACGGGATACACGAAGGGAGGCATATCCCATATCCAGGCATTCGTCCAGAAAATCGGGGTAATTAAAACCAAAGAAGAGATAGAAGGAATCGTATTAAAGGGAATAGGGCGTGATTATGATTGGACATATTTGGATGGATTCCTGGAAGAAGGGAGTGAAAGATTGAATTTGGAGGATAGTTTGTCCAGTCGGGATATACTGATTTCAAGACAAACCGCAGATCGATTGAAATTGGAAATAGATGATAAATTCCTTATTTATTTTGTCAAAAATGAAAACCAGATAAAGAAGCGTTTCAAGGTAAAGGGGATTTATAAAACGGGATTGGAGGAATATGATTCCAAATTCGCATTGGTCGATATCCGTCTCTTACAGGAAATCAATAAATGGAGTTATCATGAAGTATCCGGTTTTGAGATCTTCATCGATCATTTGGAGGATTTGGATCATATCGGTAGTGCTGTTTACGATCAACTGCCTATGGATTTGTTCTGTCAGACCATTAAACAAATCGAACCCAATATTTTCGGATGGTTGGAATTACAGGATGTCAATGAAAGGGTTATTCTTATATTGATGATTATTGTAGGGATTATTACTATGGCGACGGCATTATTGGTACTGATATTGGAACGGACGAACATGGTTGGCATTTTGAAATCCTTTGGGGCAACGGATTGGACCGTGCAGAAAATTTTCCTTTATTATGGGGCATATATTACTACAATTGGACTCCTTATCGGTAATGTTGTAGGCATCGGTTTATGCCTATTGCAAAAATATGGAAAAATCATCCGGCTTTCCGAGGAAGACTATTATGTTTCGGTGGCTCCAATCGACTTGGATTTCTGGGTGGTCATATTTTTAAATGTGGGTACATTGGCCGTTACGGTTCTTATCCTCACCATACCGTCCTTATTGGTTAGATTCATTACACCCGTAGAAGCCGTTAGGTATAAATAATCCTACCCTTTAATTTTATAATAAACCGCTCTTAGCACAATAAACATATGATTGAAAATATTGGGAATTAATCCGAAATGGTTTTTCAAGACCGAATACCGATTTCCCAATGATTCCCGGTGTCTTTGTTTGGATAGTCCCCCTATGAGAAACTCCGATAGTATGAGTTGGGTATTAGTAATCTTATCCGCATTTTTCAATGCCTTGATCACCCAATCTATGTCTGCACATAAATTATTTCCGATATAATGTGAGATGATTTTTTTTCTTACGATAAAAGATTGATGACTTACGACCATGCCCCGGGCCATATTCTGCCAAGTCAATTCTTCGGGGAGATGATGTGGTGTTTTTTTGCTTCTTAACCCCAAATGATTTCTTTTCCCATCCACGAACATACATTCGCCATAATAAATATCCGAACCGGATGCCGATTGGAAAATCCTGCTTACCGTTTTTGCATCATGAATCCAATCTCCTGCATTCATGAACCAAACATATTCACCCGTAGCTTTATCCAATCCCTTGTTCATGGCATCATACAATCCTTTGTCAGGTTCTGATACAAGGATGTCAATCTTATCAGCATATTTTTCAAGGATCGAAAGCGTGCCGTCATTTGAATGTCCATCAATGACGATGTATTCTATATTTGGATAGTCTTGACGTATCACACTTTGTATAGTCCCTTCAATAAGGTGGACAGCATTATAGACGACAGTGATGACACTCAGTTTTGAAAATTGGGAATCCACAGGAAGTTGAAATTTATTACCTTTGATTTCCGCAAAAATAAGCGGATTTATAGATGTGTGAGTTAATTTTGGTTAAGGAATTAACGAACCATTGATTTTTTTCGTTTTAAGTCAACCATGGCGGATAAAAAAATAACAATAATCCTATTGTCTTTCTTTCTTTTATTGACTTGTGTAATCCAATTGGATGCACAGGACAGACCTATCAAGAAACCCCGTAAAAACAATCCTGTAACTTCCCAACCCCAAACCACACAACCTTCGCCAAACCAGATGATTTCTGAAAGTGATACTTCGGAAATCGTTAATCTGGACAAGGCCGAAGAAATAGAAATGTTCCGAGAAGGGGATGAAGAAATAAGATTTTTGAAGGGTGGGGTGGTCATGTCCCAAGACGATGCTGTTTTTTATTGTGATTCTGCTTATATGTACACGATACAGAATGCCGTCTTGGCATGGAAGGAAGTAGCCATTGTACAAATGGATACCGTCAGTGCTTTTTCTGACACTTTGAAATATTTCGGCGATACAAAAGATTCCTATATGATAGGAAACGTTGTATTAAGTGATACCCATCAGAAATTATTTACCCAACGGCTCGATTATAATCTGGACAGTAAAATTGCTAAATATTTTCATGGTGGCTTGATTAAAAATAAAGACACCCAACTGACTAGCGAGGAATGTATTTATAATACCGATACTAAAGATGCTTTTTTCAAGGATAGTGTTTTGGTAATAAATGATGAATTCACTTTAAAGGCTGATTCACTGAATTACAATACCGAAACCCAATTTTCTGAATTTATCGGCCCGACATTGATTTTTCAGGATTCTGCCAAAATTTATTGTGAAGCAGGATTTTACGACTATGAAGAAAATTATGCCGAATTTAAGAACCGTCCCCAGTACATCAAAGGAGATAGGATTGCCATTTCAGATTTTATGAAATATGACGGTGAATTGAATAAGGTCTTTTTAGAAGGTAATGCCGTTTTTAGGGAAAATGAAAAATATGCGACTGCCGACCGAATTGTTTATGATGAGGAAAAAGATGAAACAAGATTGGAAGGCAATGCATATTTCAAAGATGATGAAAACGAAATAAATTCCGATGTTATCATTTATGATGGAAAAACAGAATCTTATTCGACTGAAGGAAAAACCATTGCTTCATCAGGAGAGGAATATATAGAAGCGAATAATTCCAGTTATGATAATCTAACCGAAACGACTACCCTTACAGGGAATGTTTATCTAAGCGATACGGAACAGATACTCCAAACAGATGAATTGGAATTTAATGAAAAAACGGGAGACGCATTCGCTAGCGGAAATGTATATTGGCAGGATACTATAAATCAAATTACGATAAGGAGTGATGATTTATATTTTAATCAGGATGCGGATTATGTGAAAGCCATCGGCCGGCCGATTATGACTTCAATTATGGATGGAGATACGCTGTATTTATCAGCGGATACTTTGATCTCTGAAAAAATACCTATTGAAAATTCCGATTCCATTGAAATATTGAGGGCTTATCGGGATGTAAGGATTTTCAAAAAGGATTTTCAGGCAGTTTGCGATTCCATGGTTTACAATGTGACTGATTCCTTATTTGTGTTTTATCAACATCCGATTTTATGGTCAGACTCTACACAGTTCACTGCAGATACGATATCTTTTATTTTGAAAAATGAAAAGATAGATTCGGTTTTTTTAAAAGGAAACGGTTTAATTGTCGATACACCGGATGAGAGGTTTTTTAATCAGATCGGAGGGAGGAATATCATTGTTGATTTTGAAAATAACCAGCCGTTTACGATGCATGTGAATGGAAATGCCGAATCCGTTTTTTATGTTCAGGATGATGATGGAGGTTATGTGGGGCCTAATAAAACAACTTGCAGTTTCATGGATCTGTTTTTCGATGATGGAGATTTGGTTAATGTGAAATTCTACGTACAACCTACATCCTCACTTATTCCTATGAATGATGCCGATCATAGAACGTTACAACTGAAAGGTTTTAGTTGGGAGAAAAACAAAAGACCTTTTTCTCCTGCAGATCTGAATTCTCATCACTATATTGTTTCTCTTCCTAGGAAATTAAAAATCACAAAATAAATTGGAATATAAAATGAATAGATTTTTTCAAATTATCTTGTTGTCCTTTTTTATGGTTCTTCCATTTATTTCGGAAGCTTCTTGGGAACAGAAAAAAAAACAGGCAGACGAAGCCTTCCAATCCGGTAAGTTTTCTGAAGCGATTAAGATTTATGAAGAATCCCTTTCCTTAATTCCTGAAGAAAATAATTCTCCGGAGTTGCATTTTAATTTAGGAAATGCTTTTTATAAATCGAACCAATTGGGATCGGCTATACTTCATTATGAAAAAGCATTGATACTCTCTCCTAAGGATAATGATATTTTTAAAAATTTACATATTGCCAAAGAAGAAATCAAAGGTGATGTTATCCCCATCCGTCCTTTTGTTTTGGTGAAATGGTGGAATAGATTAAAAACATTTTTACCATCCCACATTTGGGCTTTCATCGGAATTGCCATCCTTTGGTTGGGCATCATGGGGATATTGATA
The DNA here is from genome assembly GCA_020628145.1 of Saprospiraceae bacterium. GTDB lineage: Bacteria > Bacteroidota > Bacteroidia > Chitinophagales > Saprospiraceae > JAHDCE01. Next base: position 4,480 of record JAHDFN010000224.1, read on the forward strand.
TGGATGTTTTCAAAGAATAGGCAATGGAAAAAAAAGGGTTTCTTTACAGGCTTGATTTTAATTTTCCTCAGCATAATTCCTTTCCTTTTGTCTTTCGGAAAAATGACAATGGAGAGCTATCACAACCGAGCTATTTTAATGGAAAAAGAAACACCGCTCAGAAATTCTCCTGACGGAACAGGTGATTTTGTTATCTATGAGGGTACGGAATTGGAAATACTGGATCAAATTGGAGAATGGGCCAAAGTAAGACTGTTAAACAGTGATGTGGGATGGGTGAAAAAAAAGGAAATGGAAAAAATATAAATTAATGCTTACATTTGTATCGGAATTGAATTTTCAATTCTTACATTAATCGAATTATTCAAGATAAAATTTTTATCCAATGGCTTTTAAATTACCTAACTTGCCCTATGATGTGGATGCATTGGAGCCGCACATCGACAAAGCAACAATGACTATCCATCATGGTAAGCACCATGCAGGATATACGAACAAACTGAATGCCGCTATTGCAGGAACAGATTTGGAAAAGAAAAAAATCGAAGAGATTCTTGCGAAGGTTTCCAAACACGGTGGTGCAGTTAGAAATAACGGTGGTGGATATTATAACCACAGTCTTTTTTGGAAAGTAATGTCTCCTGACGGAGGAGGAGAACCCGGTGGTAAATTAGGCAAAGCGATTAAAGACAGCTTCGGCTCTTTTGAAAAATTCAAGGAGAAATTCGCTGCCGCTGCCGGTACACGTTTCGGTTCAGGATGGGCTTGGTTAATCGTGAAAAAACGTAGTGGAAAACTTGCCGTTACTTCCACACCTAATCAGGATAATCCCTTGATGGATGTTGCAGAGGTAAAAGGAACACCAATCCTTGGATTGGATGTTTGGGAACATGCTTATTATCTGAAATATCAGAATAAGAGACCGGATTATGTCCAAGGCTTTTTCAATGTTATCAATTGGAAGGAAGTCCAGAAAAGATATAATGCCGCTCTGAAAAAATAAACCTTTTTATATTTAAATAGGTTAAGACTATGAGACCTCTCCTTTATGGAGGGGTCTTCATGTTTAATGCTTTGTCTTTTTTTTAAATCCCGACTAAGCGATAAATCCCCTATCTTTTGTTTTTAAACTGCGGTTATTCATGAATTACATCATTTTTGATTTGGAAGCGACTTGCTGGAATGGTTATACACCCGACAGGACAAGCGAAATTATCGAAATCGGTGCAGTGAAAATAAATGGTTTTGGTGAAGTCAAGGGAGAATATAACCGTTTTGTAAAACCCATACTTCATCCAATACTTTCCCCTTTTTGTAAGGAGTTGACTCATATCGAGCAAGGTGATGTGGATAAGGCAAAATCATTTGAAAATGTAATCGATGAATTCAAAGATTGGATTGGGGTTTATGATGATGAAAACTATCTTTTATGTTCATGGGGGCGTTTTGATAAGACAATGCTCATTACCGATTGCCAATTACACGACTTGGAATCAGAATGGTGTGAAGAACATATTAATTTAAAAAAGCATTATCGGGAAATCAGAAAATTATCAAAACCGATTGAAAAAAACCATAGACAAGGAAGGTTTCGAATTTGAAGGTATTCATCACCGGGCGATTTCGGATGCAATTAATCTCAGTAAGATTTTCGTTAGGTATTTAGACGAATGGATGTATTAGGATTCGATAAAATCATCATCCAGAATTTCCGTTTCATTTAAGTCTATTCGTTTCTTTATGGCTATGGGGTTTCTTTTATCGAAAGTATAAGTAATAGAAAAAAGAAAAATCGTTGCCATAATTAAATAAGGCAGGATCATTGCAAAAAACATTGCTCCTTCAGAGCTGAAAAGCACACCGGCAAATCCTCCGAAACCCACATATAATCCTATAGGTATGATACATATGATTGCTGCAAGAATACTGAGATCAAGCCATTTATTGGTTTCATATTCATTCTTCCTATAAATCACATTGAACCCGATATACATGATGAATATATTGGGAATGCTGCATACACCGGTAATTATCATTCCAAATGCGGCAAGTCCAAGATATGAATTATTATCCGCTATAAACAAAGCCGATAAAAGACTTCCTATTATTATGGTCAATGCATAAATAATCAAAGCCCGAATAAATAGAGTTATCTGTGTTGGCATATTGATTTTTTTTAATAAAAAAACCGGAAAGGAAAT
>JAHDFN010000225.1 GCA_020628145.1 Saprospiraceae bacterium
TCCAAAATTCCTCAGTTGTCTTACATAAAAAACATTTCGGGATAACATCTAATGACTGATTTTTCCTATCATAAAAAAAGGGGATGCTTTGGGTCCCCTTTTTTTATGAAGTTGACGAAAAAGCTCCATTTGCATAAAAGAATAAGTATTTTTGTCCCTCAATAACGACCATAGACTTAGATGTATCCTGATTTATCATATTTTTTCCACGACTTAATTGGCACCGAGTACGATAACTGGCTCGCCATTTTCAAGACTTTCGGTTTATTATTGGCAACTTCTTTGGTCGTTGCTGGATGGATCCTATACAAGGAGTTCCAAAGACTGGAACAACCCGGAGGCCCATTTAATAAAGCCATTACTCAGGTTCAACAGACCGTTGGGGCAGCCCCGAACTGGAAGGACATCCTACCGGGAAGCATCGTTGGTTTCCTTATCGGTTTCAAGGTGCTTCATATCTTCAATAACTTCGAAGCTTTTAAGCAAGACCCCGTAAAGATTCTCTTTTCATTAGAAGGTAATCTTCTCTTGGGTTTATTAGGAGCCTTGCTTTTAGGAGGACTATATTTTTGGGAAAAGAAAAGGACACAACTCCCCCAGCCCGAAATCAGGACATTCGACTTGAAACCTTCCGACCGAGTGGGAGACATCGTTGTCATAGCCGCTATTAGCGGTGTATTGGGAGCCAAACTCTTTGCAATGGTAGAAACCATCGGTTCTATAAATTCCATGAGTGAATTTTTCGAGCAGTTGTTTTCCGGAAGCGGTTTGGCCATATACGGCGGCCTCATCGGTGGATTTACCGCAGTCATGTTGTATGTCCATCGAATGAAAATCCCACCGATGAAATTCTTGGATACTGCCGCTCCGGGCTTGGTGCTGGCTTTGGGTATCGGTCGTTTAGGATGTCATTTTTCAGGGGATGGCGACTGGGGAATCCAAGCAGCACCACAACCTGACTGGTGGTTTCTTCCCGATTGGCTATGGTCTTGGGATTACCCTAGAAATGTAAACGAAGGAAGAACTGGCGTACAGGAAGGCATGGTCGCCCCTACTCCATTGCCAGTCGATTGTGATGGTTGCAAATACCGCTGGAAACTCGGTTATGAAGTATATCCGACCTCCATATATGAATTCTTCTTGTTTTCGGGAATTTTCGGTTTTCTTTGGAGTATTAGAAAAAAAGTAACGATTCCCGGTACTATTTTCTTCCTATATATGGTCTTGAATGGCATCGAAAGATGGTTTATCGAAAAGATAAGGGTCAATGATGTTTTCATGTGGGGTCTTACGCAGGCGGAAGTTATTTCCATTGCTTTCTTTTCCATCGGTATTTTCGGGTTGGGAACATTATATGCACTCAATAGAGATTAATAATCTTGGAAGTAAAATTAGATATCAGGAAACTCGGCCAGGATGAGTTGAGTACATTTTTCAAGGAAATGGGAGAAGCATCCTTCCGTGCCAAACAGGTATATGAATGGCTTTGGAAAAAAAGTGCGGTTTCCTTTTCAGAAATGACCAACCTTTCCAAAAAACTCCGTGAAAAACTGGATGAAAAATTCTTAATCCTACCCATTACGGAAGATAAGGTCCAAAGGAGTTCCGATGGGACGATTAAATCCAGATACAAATTACATGACGGGCACCTGATAGAATCGGTTTTGATTCCGGTCCCCGAAGACAGGCGTTTTACAGCTTGTGTTTCTTCGCAGGTCGGATGTAGTCTGACATGTAAATTCTGTGCCACCGGACAAATGAAGAGAATCCGGAACTTGGATGCCGGAGAAATTTATGATCAAGTCGTGATGGTTAACCGGCAATCTTTGGAAACCTTCGGGCATCCATTAACCAATATCGTTTATATGGGAATGGGTGAACCCTTATTGGCTTACAAGCCGGTAATGCAAAGTATTCACCTCCTTACATCTCCGGAAGGATTGGATATGTCGCCCAAAAGGATTACGGTCAGCACAGCCGGTATCGCCAAGATGATCATGAAATTGGCAGATGATAATTCCAAGGTAAATCTGGCCTTGTCCCTCCATGCAGCCGATGATGCAAAAAGGAATGAAATCATGCCCATCAACGAACAGAATAATCTGGAAGCATTGGCTTTGTCCTTGGATTATTTTTATCAGAAAACGAAAAACAGAATCACTTTCGAATATATCGCCTTCCAAAGATTCAATGACGGAATCGAAGATGCCCGTAATTTGGTCAAGCTATGCAAACGGGTACCGGCCAAGGTCAATATTATAGAATATAATCCGATAGATGGTGTCGATTTTGTAAAATCGGATGCACACCGTATTGATAAGTTCGCAAGACATTTAAGAGACAATCGAATTGCCGTGACCGTTCGTAAATCCAGAGGAAAGGATATCGATGCCGCCTGTGGTCAATTAGCGAATAAAGATTGATCCCCCCGAATAAAATTCAAGGAATGAATAAAAGGAAAATCCTAATGGGAATATATTTCCTATTGGCCGTTGCCGGATTAATTTTAACCTGGTATCACAATCTTCAATTCATGATGAATTCGGATGAAGCACTCACGCCTACCCGTTTCATCCAAGGCGGATTAGTCAATCCGATTGCTTCTTCCATTACCTATGATTTAATCATCGGGGCTAGTGCATTTACGATTTGGATGATGGTGGAAGGAAGCAGATTAAAAATGAAAAACATCTGGTTTTATTTTATTACGACTTTCCTCGTTGCCTTTGCTTTTGCAGGTCCCTTTTTTCTTTTCATGCGGGAAAGGAAATTAATGACAATGGAAAAACTCCAAGGATAATTGATGGAAATATTTGAAAATAAATCCCTTCGGAATTTTAATACTTTCGGTATTGATGTGAACGCTGAAAAATTCCATCTTATCCGAAATGAAAAAGATATTTTCGAATTATTGGAAAAAGAAAAAAAAGATGACTTCACCATACTAGGAGGAGGCAGTAATATTCTTTTGACAAAAGACATTAAAAATACCGTTCTAAAAAATGAAATCAAGGGGATTGATATTCTTTTGGAAAACGAAAACGAAGTCCTGATTAAAATCGGAGGCGGGGAAATTTGGCACGATCTGGTACTATGGGCAGTGAGCAGGAATTATGGCGGTATTGAAAACCTATCACTGATTCCCGGAACGGTCGGGGCGGCTCCTATACAGAATATCGGTGCCTACGGTGTCGAATTAAAAGATGTTTTTACCGGTGTTGATTTTATCCATTTGGAAAAAAAGGAAAAAATTTCTTTTGATAAATCCCAATGTAAATTCGGATACCGGAACAGTATTTTCAAAAAAGAACTCAAAGGAAAATTTTTCATCACCCATGTTTATCTCCAATTAACCAAATCTCCCCACCAATTGAATCTTTCCTACGGAGCTATTTCATCCGAATTGGAAAAACAAGGAATCCGTCTTCCTACATTAAAAGAAGTCAGTAATACGGTAATTCGAATCAGGGAAAGTAAATTACCTAATCCGAAGACATTAGGCAATTCAGGATCTTTTTTTAAAAATCCGGAAATTACAAAAGAAGAATTCGAAAGATTAAAAAATTCTTTTCCCAATATCCCTTCTTATCCTCTTCCGGATAATAAAATTAAAATTCCTGCCGCTTGGCTTTTGGAACAATGCGGTTTCAAAGGTGTCCGATATGGGAATACCGGTTGTTATGAAAAACAACCTTTGGTTTTGGTCAATTATGGAAAAGCAACCGGACAGGAAATTTATTCCTTTGCCCTCCGATTACAAAAAGCCGTTGATCAAAAATTCGGAATATCGATTCATCCGGAAGTAAACATCTGGTAAGTCAGGCCCAGTAAGTCAGAGGCTTATCTTGACCGTAATATCCGATAAAACAAGAAGCGGCCGTTCTCATTCCTCCACGGCTCGGCGTAACGGAATGCACACAATTAGAACGGAAAAGAATCAATTCCCCAACTTGTGGTTTCACTCTTGCCGGTTCCATCGGTAATTTGTTCCTGTCGATAAAATCATATTCACCACTGAATAGATTTTCCAGTTCTTCCATAGATGGGGAAAAATCCCAAACTTCCAATTCCCCTCCTTCTTCCGGTGTACTCATATAAAGATTGGCTGCCAATTGACATTGCATTTCCTGGAATTCGGAACACATCGGCAAATCTTTGTAAAGTGCATCCATATGAGGGGGTAGTCCGCCTTGAGGATCAGCTTCAAAAGAACGGATGATTCCGGGGTTCATCTTTCTATCCGATAAGGTTTCCACATGACTTCCTGTCTTCCAAGCCTCTTCCAATCCCTCATGAAGCACTCTTAGTGGATTCCCATTATTACCGATAATATTTTCAACAAGCGAATAAAGTCCCGAAGCGGAATGGAAATAATCTTCCATCTTATTCTTATCGTTTTCCGTTTCGAATAAAGTCATTCCTATACGATTTACCGAAACATCGACAGCATTGGAATACCTACCTAGTTCTGAAGAATTTTCAAGTGGGTAACGCCACTTCCTGCAAGTCATTTCATCTATGAATGAGGAGATTCTCAACATAAGGATTTTTCCGGAAAACAAATCCTTCAAATCTGATTCCAAGAGTTGGTTGCTAACAACCACCCCTGATTTTGAATTCGTATTGCCCATTTTAAAATTGTGTATTAGTTCGATTATGGATTCTGATATGTTGTACCCTTATTTTTTACAAAGGATTCGTAGGAAAACATATTTTATTTTCAATAACATATGTTTTCTTGATTGACCAAAGAATTACCATGTCTATACGAATCTATATTGAAACATCAGGTAAAAACATATTCACAGGATGACAAACCAATCGTATAACCGACTGAAATTCAGTAAATAAATAAAATGGAGTAGTATAATGCAGGAGAGGTATTGTACGTCTTTCATAAAACAGTCAAATTCCGATCCAATTCAGACTTTCGGGTACATTTCCTTAAAGGATATTTAACATTTAACTTATTCGGTTTAGATCATATATAAACGTTCGCCGTCAAAAAAATCATGGTGAGCAATGTCAACCACCCTAGTAATGGCATAACAAATCGCAGCCATTTATCATAGGTAACATTTACCATGGTCAAGGATGCCAAAATCAATCCGGTAGGGGTAATGAATGCCATCAATCCCATACCATACTGATAAGCATTGACCACATGTTCACGTCCTAAATCTACGACATCTGCCAAGGGAGCCATAATAGGCATCGACAAGACCGCCATTCCGGAAGATGAAGGAATGAAAAATGAAAGTCCTGCATAAAGGAACATCATGACATTGACAAAAACACCCTTGGGCATCCCTTGAACCACCGTAGAAGAATAATACAATAAGGTATCACTGATCAGGCCGTCTTCCATCAGAACGGTTACTCCTCTGGCCAATCCGATAATAAGGGCTACAGAAAGTAAATCATTAGCCCCTTTCACAAAAGCACTGATAAAATCCATTTCCTTCATCCAAGCTATCAAACCGACGAGAATCGAACCTACGAAAAAGACAGTGGTCATTTCCAAAAACCACCAGTCCAAATTCGAAACACCGATAATCATTACAATGAAGCACAATGCAAATACAACCAATATTAATGAATACCGGGATGAAGAATTCCCGTTTTCACTTTCGTTCCTTGTTAGAAACATGGATTCAATTTCTTCTTTCTGCTCATAGATAATCGAAGCTGAGGGATCTTTCCTCACTTTTTCCGCATAACGGATAATATATGCGATACAGAATGCAGTACCCAAGACAAGCATCATCATTCTGCCGGTCAGACCGTTGGTCCAATCAATGCCGGCCGCATCGGAAGCGATGATGGCACTAAAAGGATTAACCGTCGAACACATCGTACCAATAGAAGAACCGATATAGATGGCGGCCAATGCGACCATCGCATCATATCCGGCAGCAAGGAAAACAGGCACGAGAATCGGATAAAATGCAATCGTCTCTTCTGCCAATCCGAATGTTGTTCCTCCCAAGGCAATCAATGAAGTAATGATGATAATCAATAATTTTTCACGGCCCTTTAGTATTTTGGCTAGGCTTGCTATCCCTGCATCAAATGCCCCTGTCTTATGGATGACACCAATGAAACCACCGATTATCAGTACGAAAAGAATCACATCCATCGCTTCCATGATTCCCTTGAGTGGCGACTGTATGAACGCCAATAAGCCTTGTGGATTGCTATCCAATTCATGATAGGTTCCCGGAATACCCACCGGCTTCCAAATATCACCGGATGTGAATTTTTCCAATCCGGTCTTAATTCCGAATTCATCCAAAGTAGCTTGGGTTCCGGGGAATTCTTTTTCACCTTTATGGAACCGGTGAATAAAAACACCCTTGTCCTTATCATATTTGAGTTGTTCATATTCTCCGGAAGGGATCAACCATGTGGACAACGCTACCAGTGCCGCTATAAGTAATAAAACAGTATGTGCCGATGGAAATTTGATCTTCTTCATGTCCCGAATATAATTCCATGCTCTAATATTTCTTTTTATTTTTGGGAAAAATAATGTCTAATATGAAATATACTTTCCTTTTGATTCCTTTCCTCTTCATTTTGGCTGCCTGTTCCTCAAAAGAGGAAGGTGGAACTATTGCCCAAAAAGAAATCCCATTGGAAGAACAAATTGCCGCACATATAGAAAAGGAACTTGC
>JAHDFN010000226.1 GCA_020628145.1 Saprospiraceae bacterium
CTTGCCTATTTCCAAAATTACTCATTTGTCTTACATAAAAAACATTTCGGGATAACATCTAATCCTAAAAGATTAAATCACATCATTACAATAAATACTATATTTGGCCTATGAAAAAATGGATTAGTTATCTCATTACCTTTCTTTTCATTGCCTTATTGGTCGGAGCCGCCCTGTTTCTGGGAGGAGATTTATCATCATCCGACTCATCTCAAGCGGAAGGTTCCAATGTTCCTTCCTATGTTTTGGAAGTCCTACATTATGTGAAGGAACACGGTAAGGCTCCCGATGGTTATGTTGGTGGCAGGAAATTCCACAACAGGGAAAAGCTTCTGCCTAAAACCGAAGAGGGTGGTAAAAAGATCAGGTATCGAGAGTGGGATGTCCATAAAAAGGTCAAGGGTAAAAACAGAGGTGCCGAACGACTTGTTACCGGATCTGACGAGCAATCATATTACACCAAGGATCATTATCGTTCATTCATCAAAATAAAGGAAAATCAGGAATGAGAAGCATCAGCAAATCGGAGAGATTGACAACGAATCCAACAGTATTCGCCGCCAGATTGGATGGCAGAAAAACCAGAACCTTGAAAAAGTTCTATCGGAAAATTTCAGACAAGCTTTCCTTTCCGGATTATTTCGGACACAATATGGATGCCCTAGCGGATTGCCTCTGTGACTTATCTTGGTTGGAACCGAACAATGTCCATTTATATATCAAGAATCCGGATTCTTTCTTATCCGAAGAAAAAAAGGAGATCAAGGTTTCAATCCTGGATATTTTGGAAGAAGCCCAATCCCATCAAATCGAAGATGGCAGAACTTTCGAAGCCGTAGCCGTCAGGGATGATGAGGAGAACGCCTGATTGGAAATATTTTTTAGTTTTGTAAATGATTATTCTTAGGATTGATGTATCAATCCCTCATATAAAATCGAATCAATGGAAATTTGGAATTTAATAGTCATGTTTGTAGTAGGAGCCGTTTCCGGTTCCCTGGCCGGAAAAATCATGAAAAGTGATTTGAGCCTTATCGTCAGTGCCGTTTTGGGAATCGGTGGAGCCGTAGTCGGAGGTTTTATTTTCAACGCACTGAACCTTACACCCGGCAAAGGGATTTCCAATGCATTATCTACTACATTCGGTGTGGATTTGCCTACGAATATCATCGGCATGATTGTATCGGCGACCGTAGGCGCCATGATTATTCTTTTTGTGGTGAAACAAATCAGAGGAAGGAGACGGTAACCTTAGGAGAGTAAAAACAAAAAGCCGGATTCTTAGGGAATCCGGCTTTTTGTTTTTTATCACAGCAGAAACCGCTCCAGTATTTCTGCGATTTTCCGATCATTGGATAATCGGGGTACTTTATTCTGTCCGCCCAGTTTTCCTTGGGTTTTCATGTATTCCCTGAATGCATCTTTGCGGACCGGTGTGATTTTCAAGGGTTGTAATACGGTTCCGTCAATCAAATCCTGATAATAGATATTCTGCTCTAACATTTCCTTATCCAATTGATCTGCAAAGGCATTCAAATCCTCCGGCATGTTATCAAAAGCAACGAACCATTCATGATAAGGTGTAGAGCCATCCGGTGGACTGACCTGCGGAGCGACGGTAAACTCTATGATTCTGACTCCCATCGACCGGGCTGTATTATTCATGGCCTGATCTACTTCCTTAGCTATTACATGTTCGCCGAAAGCGGAAATAAAATGCTTGATCCTTCCGGTTACTTTCAGACGGTAGGGATGTTTGGAAACGAATTCTACCGTATCACCGATGTTATATCCCCAAAGTCCTGCATTATTATTGATGATAATCGCATAATTGACGCCCAATTCGACATCCTTTAAAGACAAACGGGTAGGATTTTCATTGAAAATTTCATCAGCAGGAATGAATTCGAAGAAAATTCCCGAATCCACATTGAGTAGCAATCCTTCATTTTCCGGCAGATCCTGAAAAGCGATGAATCCTTCGGAAGCAGGGTAAGTTTCGACAGTCGCAATGCGTTCACCAATCAACTCTTCCAATTTGGCCCGATAGGGTTCGAAATTCACACCGCCATATACAAACATTGAATAATTGGGAAAAACTTCCTTAACGGTCTGCTTCCCCGTTCTTTCCAATAATTTTTCATAATACATCTGCACCCAGGGCGGAATCCCGGAAATCAATCTCATATCCTGATTGACGGTTTCATCCACTATCCTATCGAGTTTGGTTTCCCAGTCCTCTATGCAATTCGTCTCATAGCTCGGCACCTGGTTTTTCTTCAACCATCGGGGGACCTGATGATTAACAATACCCGAAAGCCGTCCGGTAAGGATATTCCCTGTTTTGGTCAATTCGGGGCTACCGGAAAGAAAAATCATCTTACCATCAAAGAAATCGCCATTACCGGATTGAGCCATGATATGGAAAATAGCATTCCGTGCCGTTCCGAAATGATTGGGAATGCTTTCTTTGGTGAGGGGAATATACTTCGCACCGGAAGTCGTTCCTGATGTTTTGGCGAAATACTTGGGACGCCCTTTCCATAAGACATCCTTTTGCCCCTCTTTGATTCTCTCCACATATTTCTTTAACCCTTCATAATCCCTAATTGGAACCCGAGCCTTGAAATCATCATACGACCGGATATTTTTGAAATCATGATCCTCTCCGAAAACCGTATTCCGACCACCATTTACCAATGTATCGAACTGTCTTTCCTGTGCCTTCAAAGGCTCAGAAGACCATTTCAATATTTTCTTGGAGACCTTTTTGGCGAAGGGTTTTACTATACTTTGCTTGATTCCCATGCTGCAAAATTAGGGAATTTAGAAGGAATTTTAAATTAAAACATTTTTTGTTGAAATTACTTGCAATAAAAAATATTTTGTTTTATATTTGTTGTGGAACAAATTTGAATCATCTTAAAAATCAAAATCATGACAACTAAAGAAGTTGCAGAAAAATTAGTTGGCTTTTGCCGAAAAGGCCAATATGAACAAGCTCAAAAAGAATTATATGATTCCAATGCCATAAGCATTGAACCCAAAGGTGCACAATTGGAATTTGCACAAGGGGCCGAGGCGCTAAAAGCCAAAGGGGAACAATGGGAGGCAATGGTGGAACAACTACATAGTGCCCATGTTTCCGATCCGATTGTAGCTGAAAACTTTTTCAGCGTGAATATGATCAATGATGTTACATTCAAAGGGATGGGGAGACAAACCATTGAGGAGATTTGTGTCTATGAAGTCAATAATGGAAAGATTGTCAAGGAGCAGTTTTTCTATAGTGTTCCCCCTCAACAATAAGAATTCAGTTTTTTTATTTTTTTTGCCGATTTGACCTCCCCGAGAGGGGAGGTTTATTCTCTTACATTCTTAAATCATACTACGATGACTTATACCTTACAACAATCTGAAGATGGGAACCAATTCATCAATATACCTGAAGATGTAATCAATAACCGTATCGGAAATGATACGAGCCAACGGGTAAAATGCGAATTGAATGACAAAATTTCCTTTCTTTCCAATTTATCTATAAAGGAAGATGGGCATTTTATAAGAATAGGTGAAAAAATCAGTGAATCACTCAATGTCCACCCCGGTGATAATCTATCTGTCATATTGACTCGGGAAATCAAATCTTTCCATTTTCCGATGCCGGATATTTTGAGTGAAGTTCTAAGTCTTCTACCCGAAGTAAAGGATTTGTTTTCCCGTTTGACCGAAGGAAGAAAAAGGACATATCAACAATTGATTAATGACACTACCTCGTTGACATTAAAGTGGGAACGTTCTAGAGAAATTGCTCGACAATTAAAAATGGGATATTTCAACCCCTGGGAAGTAGTGGAAAATAGGGCTTGACCCTCAACCTTTTAAAAAATGGTAACATCAAAAGAAATTTCAAAATCTTTTGTTCCTCCGGCAAAATCCATTATCCCATCGGAAACTCCTAGTCCGTTTTTGTCCAATTGGTGAAGCATCGTAATCGTCAGTGTACCAAAACCGGCATTACCGGCAACACAACGGGAATTTAACCCCAAAGGTTTTCCATCCACATCAAAATCCAGATAATTGAAATCCAAATCCAATTCTTCGGAAGTCGAATAAAATAACTGATGTTCAAAATCTTCGAATCTTATTTCTTCATTCACATCAATTACCGGCATTTGGGTTTCATCCAAAAGGAATACTTCTACATCATAAGTCGTTGATGATGTTAATGTCCCCCCTGAAATTGTAGGAGGGTCTCCCCCAGAACCATCCAAATCCTGATAGGACATATTGACGACATCACCTACTTCAGGTGTGAACCTCAGTTGTATTGTTGTTATGGTTTCCTTTGTATTGATAATTTCATCATCTTCACAAGCCGAGAAAAATATAAGGAATGAAAATACAAACAAAGAGATCTTGATTCTATCCATTTTCATGATAATAACATTTGTTACCTGAATACCCTATAAATTAGTTTGGTAGAATTGGCGGTCATCTCAAAAATATACAAAATACAATTATCATTCCCACTTCATTCAGAATAAATCAGACATTTATCATAATTGCCTTCTTTGGGGGATACAAAATCAAACTGTAAATAATATAAAATCCTATTAATTGTGAACCATGTGCCACTACAAGAAAACGGGGTATGATAGGTACTACAAATGCCAACATACCCAAATAGAATACGTTAAAGAATAGAATGGTAATAAAAAAATATCTTTGGTTTTTATTCAAACCATATTTCTTATATCTGTAAAGGAACAAGAAAAACAATGGGAAAAAGAGAACCCATTTTATCAAATTTGACAATTTAAAATATGGATCATTAAATAACTTTCCATAAAGGTCAAACCCTTTTCTTTTATTGTCTTTTTCGAATTTACACCAAGATTCGATTTCTCCAAAATAATGAAGTCGGGAATAAGGGTAGGCCAATGAATAATATTCAGGAACTCCGGCATGATAAAATATTCTTAGAAAATTAGGGAAGACGAATTCTTTCAGAAACAAAAAAGGATGCTTGCGGATTAATTCATTTGCATACCCCCCATAAACACCATCCAATTCTTTTCTTAACGAGATATATCCTTTTTCCGGAAATTGCTTTTTCACTTTTTTCAAATAATCATGTAATGGAGATTTTTCCTGCCACATAATTGATGCTTTCATCACACTCGCAAAACCATATGTAGCATCCGAATACCCAAGGGATAAACGGTGAATTTCTACCGAAACCGGACTATTAAATTCTTCAGGTTGATCATCTATATGGGGAATTAGTATCATTGCATTATTGGCCCTTAACCATCCACCAAACCCCGAAGCTGTTTTAACGCCATATTCCTTTTCATTCATATCCGAAGCCATTGTAATATTTAGAAAAACAATCATAAAACAAACCGGCAACATCAGCATCCCGCTCTTCTTGAACCTCATAACAAATAAAACCGAAGTCAGAATAGAAAAAACAAGCCCGGCATGGCGAATAAAATAAAGGAAGTATAAAATCAGAACATGAAAGATTAAAAAAAACACAAAGGATTTATAATTGTTTTTTTTCAGCAATAATACAATTAGGGAAAACAACCAAAAATGAGAAAGGCTGGTAAAAATGGAGTCGCTCATCATCCACTGCGTCAAGTACAACACGGAAGGAGAAGCGACAAAGAGAAAAGAAAACAAAAGAAATATCCATTTATCAGGAGGAGGGAAAATATTTTTCAATAATAAAAGCAGGGAAATTCCGCTAAAGGCAGACATAAAATATTGCACAAGGGTTATAAAAGAGGGGGAGTCCATGATTCCGTAAAGGAATCGTAGGATAAAAGAATATCCAAATGGCCGATAACCTCCTATTGTATTCTTAATCGAACATAAAATATACCCGAAAGAATCTACATGATAATAGGGTTCCGGGTAACAGATTTTCAAAATGATGAAGAAGAAAACATACAGGCCTAGCAAGTATGATAAGCTCCACTTTTCCTTAGAGAGAAATCCTAATATTTTTTCTCTTTTCATAATAAGGATTCCAATCGTTTTTGCAGTATAGGCAATACTTCTTTTTCGAACCACTCATTTTTCTTCAACCAGATATTATTTCTTGGAGAGGGATGAGGCAAGGGAAAATATCGAGGAAGATATTCTTCAAAATGTCGAACGGTGTTGGTTAATGTTTTTTTCCTTTTATCCGCCAAATAATATGTTTGTGCATAAGTACCGATTAGAAGAATCAACTCCAAGTCCGGCATCTTTTCCATCAAGGCTTCATGCCATAAAGGAGCACATTCAGTTCTGGGTGGCAAATCCCCGGATTTCCCTTTCCCCGGATAACAGAACCCCATTGGGATTATGGCGAAAATATTTTCATCATAAAAAGTATTAGCATCAATTCCTAGCCATTCTCTTAACCGTTGTCCACTCTTATCATCCCAAGGAATACCCGTTTCATGAACTACCCTCCCTGGAGCTTGACCAATAATCGCAATCCTACTTTTGGGGCTTGCAGATAATACCGGATTCACTCCGTCTTTCAAATGAGATAGGCAGACTGAACACTTTCTTATTTCCTTTATTAAAGATTCCATAATGGCAAAATAATAAAAGCCAACCTTTTTAGGTTGGCTTTTATTATAACTTTTCTCGTAAAGATTATTATCCACCA
>JAHDFN010000227.1 GCA_020628145.1 Saprospiraceae bacterium
GGCAGCCTGAAAACCGTGACAAAAAGTACTTTTCGGAAATTACTTTTTTTTGCACGGAAATTCGTTTTCAAAATTAAGGAATAAATCCGTAGGATAAAAACATCTTCGTTTTTCTTAAAGGATTGTAGGCTTAACTAATTGACAGTGAGTTTGTTATGGATAAATTGACTTCTTTTTTCTAGATTTTACAAAAAAAATCTTTTAGGATGATCCGGAATAAGGAAATATTTTTCCTGCCGAATTCATCAAATCCAAATTATTTCCATGCAATTACACCTACAGTCATTCGGTACGAAGTTAAGGGTCAAGGAAGGTTTGTTCGAGGTGGTCAGTTTTACTAAGGAAGATACGGTAAGGAAAGAGCAGTTTCCTCCCCATCAGGTGGAGAGTATCTGGATGCAGAAACAGACCTCCGTTTCTTCCGATGCCATTATGTTGGCCACCCGGAATAATGTAGGCATCGTCATCCTTGACGGTTTCGGGTTTCCCATCGGCCGTTTCCTCTCTTCCAAACCCAGCAGCACCTCATTGATACAGAAAAACCAACTGCGGGCCAGTCAGGACAGATATGCGGTGGGATTCGTGAAGGAATGGGTGACGGAGAAATTGGATAGGCAAAGCAAATTCCTTTTCGGATTGGTGAGAAACAAGCAGGGCGAAAAGAAACGGATGGTGATGGAAGGTGTCGAAAAACTGAAGCAACTGAGGAAGGACATCGGAGGACTGGAAGGAGAACACATCAAGGAAATAGCCGAACAACTGAGGGGACTGGAGGGAACTGCCGGAAGGATTTATTTCAGTTCGCTGAATCATTTACTACCCGATAAACACAAATTCGAAAAACGATCCCGCCGTCCGGCGATGGATCCCTACAATGCATTCCTTAATTATTCCTATGCGGTGCTGTATTCCCGGGTGGAAGCGGCATTGTATGGGGCCGGCCTTAATCCCTATATCGGGTTCCTGCATCGGGATGATTATAACTATCAGGGAATGGTATTCGATTTTATCGAACCTTACCGGGTTTGGATGGACAAGGTGGTTTTCCGTTTGTTCACCAAAAAAAACATCGGGAAACAACATATCGAAAAGAGGAGCCAGGGGATGTGGGTGAGCGGGGAAGGGAAGAAATTATTGATTTATTCGATCAATGAGTTCTTCAGGAACAAGAAGGAAGGGTATCGGGGGAAAACCCATTATCCGGATTTTATTCTTCCGGCACGGGCGAGGGCATTCGCCTCCGATTTGAAAAACATATACAGGGAAGAAAAAAAGGAATCGGAAAAGATGTTGCCGGGAAAGGATTCCCTAAGCCATGATAAATTCCAACCCTGAAAAACGTAGTTTATGTTCACTTGGATTTTGTACGATATTACGGATAATAAAATGAGAGCCGCCGTTTCCAAACAATGTAAACACATCGGTCTGCATCGGGTACAGAAATCGGTTTTCCTCGGAAAGGCCTCCCAACGGAAATTATTGGAATTCGAAAAGGAAGCGCCGAATTTCCTCCATGATCCGGATGATAAATTATTCATTGTTCCGATGTCGGATGATAATTATAAAAAAATGAAAAAACTGGGATTGCAGGTGAAATCGGAACGGTTGAGGGGAACGGCACATACCTTGTTTTTTTGAAAATTGATGAATAACCGCTAACTGAAAAAAATGTATTGGAAAGCACCCAGGGAAAAAAAGGAATTGACCGATTATGAATTGAGTGAAGTGGCCCATCGGTTTTTGGAAGCCGATTGTCTTAAAGGTTTATCCGGCTTATTGAAAATAAGAGTGGATGAATTGAAGTCTATGGCTTTCAAGCCCTCGTACCGGCAGTTTTACGTACCCAAGCCCAACGGTAAAAAAAGGCTGATAGAAACACCGGGCAAACGCCTGATGGATCTACAGAAGAAAACCGCCTTCCATCTGCAGGCGGTGTATCGGGGTGTTCTGCCCCGGGCTTCATATGGTTTCATCCTTTCCACGGCAGACGACGAGATGCCCCGTGATATTTATTCGAATGCCCTGAGGCATGTGGAAAGCGAATGGGTATTCAATTTGGATTTGAAGGATTTTTTCCACGCCATATCTACCGAAAGGATCATATCGATGTTGAGGCAGAAACCTTTTCATTTTACGAAGAACGCTTCCCGTTGCCTGGCACAGCTCTGTACTTTCAAGGGCCGCCTGCCGATGGGGGCAGCCACATCGCCGGTATTATCGAATCTGATTTGTATCGGATTGGACAAGGAACTGGAACAACTGGCCCGGAAACACAATTGGGTCTATACCCGTTTTGCGGATGACATGACTTTTTCGGGCCGGGAGAAAATCAATCAGAACATGCAGGGGGAAATCCGGGAGATCATCGTGTCGAAGGGATTTATGGTCAATGAGAAAAAAGTCAGGTTGGATAAGGCGAAAAACAAACCCGAAATCACCGGTTTGATTATTCAGGACGGGAAACCGGACATCAGCGAAAATTATATATTGTATCTGGAAAAGGATATTCATTTATTCCACGAACTGACGTCCAAGCGGATCATCGAAAGGGGGATTTTTCCGGGGAAGGCCATTCAGGATTTCCGTCGTTCCATAAAAGGGCAGATTCAATTCGTCGGATTCGTGAGGGGAGAGGATCATCCATCTTTCATCGCACTGAAACATTTGTTGGAACCGCCCAAAAGGAGGAAGAAGGGAAAGAAGAAGAAATTATTTTTCGGATGGTTGGGGAGTTAGGCCGAGCCATTCGGGTTTGATGCCGTATTGTTTGTTGGGAATCAATCCGGCTTCAATCAACTCCTTTCTTTTCCAAAAACTTTCTCCCTAATGCTCGTCCGGTTCAATATTTTCCAGACCAAGACGTTTTCTTCCTGTATCTGCTCTATGTGATCGAAATCCTTTAGATCCTTTTCGGATAATCCTTTTAGGTTTTCAGGTAATTCGTAAAGGAAGAGTTGGAAATAATGATGTTTGAAACGTTTGTTGTTAGTATCTTTTTCTATTCTCGGATTGGTTTTTTTAAAGAATGGTTCCAGTTTTAATCTGTAGGTTCCCTTATCCACCATTTGTGATCCTATATGTTGAGCCCAAGCCCTTATGTCTGCCTCATGTGATAAAACCGCATGTTCACATCTCATGACTTCCTTGTCTTCAAAAATATAGCTTACAGTAAGTCGGTGTTCCAAATCATCCTCCCATTCGTTTCTGACTTTAAACATCCAAATGCCAATGGTGACCGTAAGTACGGCAACTCCAATTAACGGGTCAAGTAAATTATTCCACCAGTTCAATCCTTCAAAAAAATCTTCAAAAGGAGATACGCCTGCATTTTTTTGTGTGAGATAAATGAATAGGAAATAAACTATGGTAAGAACTATTGCCAGGAATATTTCATTTTTCACTCTTTTATAAATAAACCATTTACTTAAAATGGTATATCCGACAAAAAGAATCGGAGCTAATAAAATCAGAAATAAAATTAATTCCATTACAACTTTTTTAAATATTTTTTCAAACCATCCTTCATCAATCCGTTCTTATCGATAAGGGTAATATCATGCTGGTTGGCCCTGTCTGCAAACCGATCCAGGATTTCACCCGTTTCCCTATGGGAATAACTGCTGAGGGAAAATAATATCTGTCTGATATCTTTTCCTATCTTATCCCGGAAAGCACTCTGTTTGTAAATCGCCGGACTGAAATGTTGTCCCATCAGTCCCGTTTTACACTCAATGGCATAAGGTGTATTCTTATGAATGAAAAAAACGTCGATTTCGTTCCTTGCCTTACCTTCTTTTATTTGCACACTATGTGCCAGATGCTCGTCGCTCAATCCCAACTTGTTTTTGACTTCGGTATAGGCATACTCTTCCAGCCATCCGCCAATGAGATAATGTCTTTCTTTCGAGTTTATTTTTTTAATCTTAGGAGAAATAAAACCGATTTCCACCAGAAAACTTTTACCCTGCGGATGTACTTTTTCCGGAAGGATGGATTTTTCTTTATCCCATTTCTTATCCCTCAACTGACCGATGAATTTTTTTCCGGCTTTGGAAATCTTATGATGTGTAAAGGCGAAAAGCATTTGTCGGGTATAAAGCTCCGGGCGTACCAAATTATTTTTCCGTCCATCCACTTCGAAACCATGGCAAGCCAGATATTCCTGAATATTCATGTGGTAGGATAGGGGAGTCTTCTTCGCTTTTATTTTGGGAAATATTTCCTGATAGGAATTGTCGCCGATTCCCAAATATACCATTTTGGTTTTTTTGTACTTTTCAAAAAACTGATACGCCCCCAAAGACATCATCTTCGTTCCTCCCGTAATATTGACTACATATTCATCCGATTTTTTAAACTTGAGATCGGAAAGTTTCTTTATAATATCCGTCAATGAAAATGCTTCCACACAAACCAAAGTCAACATATCCGTAGGCAAGCGTACCGCATCCGTTATCTGATGCAATTCGTTTTCCATTTGTGCCGTATAAATGAATACGTAATTATCCACATCCTTCGCTTCATTAATGAAGAGGACATTGGGTACGGTTTGTTTGGAAACTAGGGATATTAGGTGTTTCATGGGGAGGGGTAGGTTATTTTTCTATTTTATTAAAATATCCGTAACCAACTGCGGTTTTGGCACCGATGCCGTGGTCTTCTAAGGCGGATTGTAGCCAGTAAACGATTGTTTTGCCCTTTATTTCCCAGTTTAGTCCTTCCTTCTCTTTTGAACCAATGATAAATTGGAATGAAGTATTATTGACTGTCAGAAAAAAAACAGGAATAGGTTTTTCCGTATCTTTAGGTTCAGTGTTGTTCTTATTCTTTGAGTCTTGATAGTACTTAGAGTAATGAGGATTCATAATGTCTGTTTCAATATTCGGCTTATTGACCGGGAAAGCATCGAAGAAAATAATATTCCCTATATTGCTTTCCCCTTTTTCATTTTTATTTTTTAATGCTACATCTACTGTTATTGTGTCGTATTTTTCTCTTTTTTTAATAGGTTCTCCATTGTCATTAAATTTAATTCTTTTAAAAGTAGCGGGACATCCGAATATCTTACAAAAAAATTCATTTTCATAAGCACGGCACTCGGCATTCAAGAGTGGATGTTTTTTTTCTACGGCAGGTACTAAATCAGATTCGATATTCCCAAATACTTCGGTTATTATCCAACTTCTGACTACACCTTTAATACTACTAGAAGGTATATACGGAAAACCATAGATGTGGTGCAAAGTTATGCTTGTTTCATAAACAGAATGTCCTCCTAATCCGTTGACCATTTTCCATGAAGTCTCAGAATTAAAATGTAAAGTATTATTCGAACAAATGGCTTGTGCTCCACTTATTTGCCTATTAGCAAGTTCAGAAAAATCTATGTCTCCGAAATTAGCTACAATTTGATTAGGCTTTCGACCTCTATTTGATTCGAAGAAGTAAAATTTAGACTTAGATTTATCTTTTTCATTTTCCTTGAATCTTGGGAATTTATTCAATTTTAGATGAAAATTGTCTATTTGACTTGTAATGATATTGCTCCTTTTCGTATCTGAAGGAGGAAAACATTCATCGAGGGAAAAAGTATCGTCGCCAGCTCCCTTATTAGAATTTCGTTGTCTTCTTTTTTCTTCCTCTTGTTTTTGTTGTTCCCTAATCTTCTCTTCCTCTCTTCTATTTCTACTCTCTTCTTTTTTGTCTAGGACAGCCTGATTTTTAGATAATTGAATTCCATCAACAATGATATTGATAATCTTATTGTTCTCATCCAATTCAAATTGGCACATTTTATTATTCAAGTCCCTGTTCTCAAATACATATTCTGTAGGAATATTATATTTCTTGCCACTTGACTGAATAAAACCCCGGAGTGAGTTTTTTATTTTTAATTTTCCTTCTTTCATCTTAGAGGATGTTTAAGTGTTTTCAGAATCTCCTTCAATTAAACCTTCTGCAAATCTTCGCAACCAAGTTAAAAATGCCATGATTTCAACGGTAATTGCTCTGTAAGTATAACTGTCCGTTTCTACCAATATTTTCAGTAGTTGATTTTCTTCAAAACTTATAAGGTTTTTATCGTCTTTTTTTATCCATTCTTCAATTTGGCAATAGATGAGGCCCCAAGCCTTATTCTTATCCGGTTCTTCCTTATTCGAGCCTTTTGCTTTAGCAAATGCCAGAGCTGCACCTAGTCCATTGGTTTTTATTAGGGTAGGTAACTTTTTTATGTAGGATTTATATTCCTTCTTTTTAGTTTCAGAAAGTTTAGCTCCTGCTTCCGCACAACTGTAGGCAAATTTTGCCCTGCCTTGTTCAATCCCTTTTATAATTGTATCTGCCATGATATATTGATTTAATCTTTAATTAAAACCTTGTTTTCAATAGTCCTTTCCCAAGTGTCGCATTGCCACCCGCTTGGAATACTCCGATTTCATTTAAACTGGTAGTGAAAAAATTCAAAATATTCTCTGCCGTTTCACTATCATCACCTTTTCTA
This sequence comes from Saprospiraceae bacterium, assembly GCA_020628145.1. Classification (GTDB taxonomy): domain Bacteria; phylum Bacteroidota; class Bacteroidia; order Chitinophagales; family Saprospiraceae; genus JAHDCE01. The sequence continues at coordinate 6,503 of JAHDFN010000227.1, forward strand.
AATTCAGGCGCTGAAAGTACAAGAGAGTACATAATACTATCAGATGGCAAGTATTCTTCTGTAAATAATGCGCCTCCTTGAACAGTACCTGTGCTGTTGTCAATTTTAGTCCTTGTAATGACTTCTGTACTTAGATTGACAAAATCAAAGTGTACAG
>JAHDFN010000228.1 GCA_020628145.1 Saprospiraceae bacterium
AAATGTAAAGAGAAACATCGGATTCTTCCTCCAAAGCATAATTGATCTTGATTTGATCTTTAGCCGGATTGGGGGATGTGTTCAGGCTGAATGATGATTCTTCACCGACTCTGAAGGAAAGCCCACCACCTGAGCCCAAATCATCCGTAGATGGTGCTTGACAGTGTTTCCATTTTGTTGGTTTCTCCACTGCTAGGGATGGAGACCATGTGGGGGAGTTATTAGGTGATAATCTATAATCAATGATAACATTTAGTTGCAGCATGTTGGTAGGGTTGCCTGTTCCACCAATTCCATCATAAGATATATAGGAATTTTCATCAATCATGTTGGGCCAAGTTCCTCTTCCGAATTGAAGTGTATATGAATTAAAATCTCCCGGAGAAATGATTTGATTCGTTTCATTGATTGGCTCATTGGAATGGGGGTATCCTTCAATGGTAATTCTCTCAATCATAAGATCCTCCAGCTTTAAAAATGAGAAGTTCATTATTTCCACATTCAATATTCTGTCGTCCGAATCGATATGGACACATTGGATTATACTTCCGCCACCACCAATAGAAGCCCCGGTAGGTATCCTAATTTTCTGGGCATCCAACTGAGAAATGGTAAGAATGAGGAATAATAGTAATGTGATGGATTTTGAGGTTGTAAAAAGATAGAAAGAGTTCATAATGAAATTGTTATTTGTGTGATATCCTACTTCTTGGTTTGTGAGGAAGTTGGATGTGAAAATACGAAATTCAAGGGGAATTATTCATACTTTATTGTAGAATGAATAATTCATGTCGTAAAATTGATGTTTTGAGAATGGAGTATCACTGGAACTATCATACCGGCATTAAATATTCTTTCCATGTATTTAATGTTGATTCTTGTGATAGTTACACCCTTAAAGAGAGATAAGAAGGGAAATGTGAGTGGTTTTTGAAAAAAAATCTAAAAAAAAATTAAAATTGAACGATTTGGTTGTGAAAAGGGTCTTATGAACAGGGCTTTTTTTAGTATGGAAAAGATTATCTTTGTGGCCTGATTCAGAATAGTTTTAGCATGATAGAGACTGATATATTGATAATAGGTGCCGGTCCTTGTGGGTTGTTTACCGTTTTTGAAGCCGGTTTGTTGAAATTAAGATGTCATTTGGTAGATTCCCTGGCTCAGCCCGGAGGACAATTGACGGAAATATACCCGAAGAAACCGATTTATGACATACCCGGCTACCCTGAGGTATTGGCAGGCGAACTGGTAGATAAGTTATTGGAACAAATCGAACCTTTTCATCCTGGGTTTACACTGGGTGAACGTGCCGAAACCATCGAGAAAATGGAAGATGGCCGTTACAAACTAACGACAAACAGGGGAACCGTACACGCTGCACCCGTGATTGCGATTGCAGGTGGTCTGGGGTGCTTCGAACCGAGGAAACCGCCCATCGGGAATATTACCGATTTTGAAGATAAGGGTGTGGAATACATTATCAAAGATCCTGAATTATATAGGGATAAGCGGGTTGTCATTGCCGGAGGAGGAGATTCTGCTTTGGATTGGACGATTTTCTTAGCCGATGTAGCAGAAGAGGTCACACTGGTTCATCGTCGGACGAGTTTCAGGGGGGCATTGGATTCCGTTGAAAAGGTAATGGAATTGAATGAAACGGGTAAAATCCGTCTGATAACCGAAGCACAGATTGTCGGTCTGAACGGGAACGGTTCACTTCATGAAGTCGTCATCAAACACAAGACGGCAGGGGAGATGAATAAGGAAACGGATCATTTCGTTCCCTTATTCGGATTGGCTCCCAAGCTTGGGCCTATTGCCGATTGGGGATTGAATATTGATAAGAATGCCATTGAAGTGGATACTTTCGATTATTCGACTAATGTGGAAGGTATTTATGCCATTGGGGATATCAATACCTATCCCGGGAAATTGAAACTGATTCTTTGTGGTTTCCATGAGGCGACATTAATGGTTCAATCCGCTTTTAAGCGGATTTATCCGGATAAGAAACTGAGTTTTAAATATACGACGGTTAATGGAGTACAAGGATTTGATAATTGATATTCGTATTAAATAATTTACATATTGAGTGATACAATCAAAATAACGGTGATTGATAGGGAAGGGGTTTCCCACGAATTGGAAGCGCCGACGGATATGAATATGAATCTGATGGAGGTTTGCAAGTCTTATGAACTACCGGTTAAGGGAACCTGTGGAGGGATGGCTTTGTGTTCGACTTGTCATTGTTATGTACAAACGGAACATGAATTGCCGGAGATGAGTGAAGACGAGGAGGATATGCTGGATCAGGCATTTTTTGTAGATGATGAAACGAGTCGATTGGGATGTCAATTACCGATTAACCTTGAATTGGATGGTCTTGTCGTCAAACTTGCCCCGGAATCCGAATAGGAGCTATTCTTCATTCACAAATCTATACCCGACGCCTCTGACAGATTGGAAGAACTGGGGTGCTTTTGGGTTTTCTTCGAAATATTTTCTGAAGGCTAGGATGAAGTTGTCTATGGTTCTTGTGGAAGGGTAAACATCATATCCCCATACGACTTGTAGGATCTGTTGCCTGCTAACGACTTCGTCCTTTCGTTCTACAAGTAATTTCATGAGTAAGGCTTCTTTTTTTGTCAACCTGAATGGCCCTTCCCGCCCTTCGGCATCGTAGGTGATGAAGTTGACCATGTTGCTTCCGAATCTGTAAATCTCATCAACTTTTCTTTTTTGTTTGATGCTTCTTTTCAGGAGGTTTCCTACACGAAGCAGGAGTTCTTCCAAGTTGAAAGGTTTGGTCAGATAATCATCGGCACCTCTTTTTAATCCTTGTATCCGATCTGCAGAGGTGTCTTTGGCTGTGAGCATGATGATTCCTATGTCTGAATTTTTCAGTCGAATTTGCTCACAAATACTGAATCCGTCCATTTCGGGCAGCATGACATCCAGAATAACTAGATCGAAATGTTGTTCGTTAAACAATCTGATGGCTTCGGCACCGTTCCCGGTATCAACGATCTCGTAATTTTCCAATTCGAGATTGAGTTTTACGACACTCCTTATATTTTCTTCATCTTCTACTAGAAGTATTCTCATTCTGTGGATTATTTTTGCTGAGGTAGATAAACTGCAAATATACTACCTTGCGGCGTGTTGTCGTTTATTTTTATCATTCCTTTATGTTTATTGATGAATTGTTGAGTGAGGTATAATCCTAAACCGGTACCTTTGGTTTCTCTGGTATCTTCATTTCCTATCCTGTAGAATTTATCGAAAATCTTTTTTTTCTCCAAGGGTGAAATTCCATTTCCGTTATCGGAAATGGAAATGATATCGAAGTAATTATCTTTTTTATGTTTAATTTCAATTGAAGGAGGCTTACCGCCGTATTTCAAAGCATTTTCTATGAGATTGGTGAGTATGGAATTTAATCCGAATTGATCTGCGGAAATTATGGTGTCTTTTTCAATGAGAATCCGAATGTCAGCATTTGAATATTGGGATGTAAGATATTCTTTTATTTTATACACTTCATCCAGAAGGGTTATCTCTTCGATCTTAATATCGTAACTGGTTTCCATTTTGGCCGCTAGTAATAAATTGTTTACCAGTTTTTCGAGCCTTACCGTTTCATTAATGGCATTATTTGAAAATAATTCTATTTGCTCTTGTTTCAGATTTCTTTTTTTAAAAGTCTGTAAAATTAATTTTATTGAAGCTAATGGTGATTTTAATTCATGTGTGATGGATAATAGGAAATTTCTACTTTGTTGTGCTGCTTCGGTTTGTTGCCTATATCCATTGTTGATGAGCCATATTCCGATTAATAGGGTGATTGCCAATACCGCGGCTTCACCTAGAATCATTTTTTCTTGGTTCCTGTATTTTTTTTTCAATTCCAGATAGTCTGGGTCGTTGTGTCTGCTTTGAAGGTAATCCTGTTTCCCTAAAACAATTTTGTTTAGAGTTAATAATTCGACCTTTGCATTGAATGCGTCATTGTTTTTGATGTATAATAAATAAGACCACCACCCAAGTGCTAGTAACATGTAAGTGATTACAACAAATGATAATACTTTGGTTTTATTGAAGAATTTATTTGCCAATTTTATTTTTTTTGAATGCAAAAATGAAACCGAGTGCTAAGATAAATGTAGAGAAAGCCAATATTGAATAATTTATAAATGTTTTTTTGATTTCTAATTCCAATGGTGCATCTTCTCCTACAGAAACAATGCTGCCCCAAAATAATGGAGGATGGAATTGAGGGGGTGATTTTTTTAAATATTCAAGCTTAGCATTCCTCAATGCGGTGGATTTGGTTTGGCCTTTTATTAAATTGCCATAGAATTTAACAATAATGTCCTTTGTAGGTTTATCTGAAACAGACCATAATGTCATAATGGTTGTCGGACAACCTGCATATGCCAAGCTTTTTGCCAAGCTCATGAGACCTTCTCCTTCTATGGTTTCTCCGTGTCCGGAATTGCAGGCACTTAAAACAACCATGTCTGCCTCGACTCTGTTGCTTAGGAAGTCGTAAATGCTAATGGTGTGTTTGGATGTGTCTGTTTTAGTGAATATTAAATTGGAGTCGTAAGGGTTTTTCTTGTCAATAATCGTATGTCCTGCAAAGTGGATGACTTTGCTTTCTGTTTGTTTTTTTTTGAAATTACCGGTGTTGGCTTTTTTCCCAATATGATTAACTCCTTTGATAAATGAGTTGATTTCTTTTGTTTCTTTAATGGCATAAGGTAATGCTGATAGTTGTGTTTCAGAATAAGTTGGAGCGAATGATGCAAAATTGGAATGATGAACTTGTTCTTTTATTTTACGATTATGGAGTGAGTAATCATATTTTATGTTTTTTTCTTTTATAAGATAAGGTAACGAATAGTAGTCCTTATACCCTGTGGTGTCTGTTATCAATGTTTCAAAAGAGATTGAATTTAAAATGTCGTCAGCAATAATTGTAATTTCATCCCTGTCTTTTAAATGTGAACTAGGTTCTTGAAAAGTTAACTTGAAAATGTAAAATGAATTTTTGATATATTTATTCAAACTGTTGTTTGAGATGGAAGATCTATATTGGTTTATGGTTTTTTTTAATTCCCTGTAATTGTAAGAGGTTTTTGTGAAGAAAGTAGAATCTTTTGTGATGGTAAATGTGAAGAAAGTAGAATCGGATAGGAAATAGTCGATTATCCCTTCATTTTGAGATAGTTTTGCTTGGATTTTATTGATTGATATGTGGTTGTTCCATTGACGGGAATTATAATAAATTGGATTTTTTTGTTCGATTTCTGAGATTAACGAATAATATTGATTATTCAATTTTACAATTGAATCATTGAATATTTTTAGTTTGTCTTTGTTGTCAGCATGTTGTGCTTGGAAGTTCAATTGAGATATTCTGGTTATTAATTCTGACTCGATTTCTTTTATTGAATCTGGTATGTTGGCATGTTCTAATGATTTTTTTTTATTAAGTACATCGAATAGTAGATATGATTTGTGTTTGTCAGATGAGTTAAGTGCAAGTTCGAAAAGATCTTTATCCTTCTTATGTTGATATAATTCATGAGTGGTATTTATGATTTTTTTATATATTTTTTCGGAAACTTCTATTAGTTTTAATTTGGAATTTTTATAGCTGATGTTGGTATGGACGTCGTTTATTATGTCATAAGCAGATTTGTAGTATTTTAAGGCTGTTTCTATGTTTTTTTTATTGTATAAATAGAAATCTCCTTTTTTTTCTGTGGCTTCTATGAGTAGGAAGGGAAATGTTGTTAAGTTGTTTTCTTTGTTTTGGAATGTATTATTTGATATTCTGCATTTTTTTATGGCATCGTCGATGTATTTTGTTTCGTTTTGTTGATGTGTTATATTAAAAAGTAATATTAAGTTTTCTATATGTTCCTCTTCTGGAAGAGGTACATTGTCGAAAATTGATTTGGCTTTTTTTAAATAAAAAACTGCTTTGTTCCTATCTTTTTTTAAGATGTAATATTTTCCTAATTCATGGAATAGTATCCCGTCAATGTTAATGTTGTCAATTTTTTCGGATTTAACTTTTGTAATATCTATGCATTTTTCAAAATGAATGTTCGCGGAATCCAACATGTTCAGTTGTGTGTAGTTCTTTGCGATTCCAATATGATATTTTAAGGTGTTTCTTCCGTTTGAGTTGGTGGCTAGTTTCAATGCATTTTCATATTTTGAAAGCGAAAGTCTGTATTTGTTCATTTTGTAAAGCGACATGGCGATCCCTTCGTCGTAATACTGGATGTAAGTGTGAGATTCCCCTAGATGTTGCGATACAATATCTCTAGCATAAGAATAATATTTTAGTGCCATGGTGTAATCTCTAAGATGATAACGAATGTCTGCTAAAAGACTGTTGCATTCAGCTGTTAGCATATAGTCATTTAAGTTTTTTTCGTCTGCTAATAAATTAAATATTGTTTTTTCTGACTCTATGAATTTAAGGTTGTGATAGTAGCTATAAGCTATGTTTAATAGTACAGAACTGTTGTCGTATTTTATGTCATTTAAATTGTTCGAATTTAAGGGTAAACATGTCTTGAACAGTTGTAATGATGTTGAATATTTTTCAAAGTATTCATATGAATATGCTAAATAA
>JAHDFN010000010.1 GCA_020628145.1 Saprospiraceae bacterium
CGTAGCTAGGGCTACGCTTTTCGACGAATGCCTTGCCTATTTCCAAAATTCCTCATTGGTCTTACATAATAAACATTTCGGGATAACATCTAATACCCTTATTCAATATAACGTGAAAAATAGATTTTTCGCTTAAAAAATCTTGAAAAAGCTGTTCCGATGACAAATGTGAAGAAATTCGTTTTCAGTCCGTTCCAAGAAAACACATATGTTTTATATGATGACACCAAGGAATGTGTCATCATTGACCCCGGTTGTTATTCGGATAATGAAAGAAAACAATTGGAAACATTCATTTCAGATAACGACCTGAAACCAGTCCGGTTGCTGAATACGCATTGTCATTTGGATCATGTTTTCGGCAATAAATTCGTAGCAGAAAAATATGGTCTTGACTTGGAATGCCATGAAGGTGAATTGATTGTACTGAACTATGCAGCCCAAGCGGCAAAGATGTATGGCGTACAAATGGATCCTTCTCCATCTCCTAAACATTTTATCAAGGAAGGTGATATCATCCGATTTGGAAACACGGAATTGGAAAGCATCCTGACTCCCGGCCATTCGCCGGCCAGTTTATGCTTTTTGTGTAAGGCTTCCAACTTCATCATAGCAGGAGATACATTGTTCAGGATGAGTATCGGGCGGACGGATTTACCGGGCGGCGATCACGAAACCCTCCTGAAGAGTATCAAGGAAAAACTATTTCAATTGAATGATGATTTGGTTGTTTTTTCCGGACACATGGAAGAGACAACCATCGGATACGAAAAAATCCATAATCCCTTTGTAGGGGAAAGGGCTGTTTATTAAAAAACATACTTAAAACACAATCCATGTCAAAACGAACGGATGTCAACGAACTGGGGGAATTCGGCCTGATAGAACACCTAACCAAAGATTTCGGATTAAAAAACCCCTCTTCATTCAAGGGAATAGGAGACGATGCGGCCATTATCCGGAATGGAGATAAGTTGACTGTGATCTCTACCGATATTTTAGCTGAAGGTATTCATTTCGATTTGATGTACACCCCTTTGAAGCACCTTGGCTATAAGTCTGTCGTAGTTAATGTTTCCGACATATATGCCATGAATGCCATCCCGAAACAGGTTACTGTTTCATTGGCATTTTCCAATAGGTTTTCAGTGGAGGCATTAGAAGAATTCTACCAAGGCGTAAAAGCCGCCTGTGATTTTCACAATGTAGATTTGGTTGGAGGAGATACGACTTCATCCCTCAAGGGAATCTTCATCAGCATAACAGCCATCGGTGAAGGAGAAAAAGAAAAATTGACTTATCGCAATGGAGCAAAAGAAGGGGACATCCTTTGTGTAACCGGTGACTTGGGTGCGGCTTTCCTCGGACTCCAGGTATTGGAAAGAGAAAAACAAATCTATCTTTCAAGCCCGGGAGTACAACCCGACCTGGGAAGTAACGAGTATATCATAGGGCGGCAACTCAAGCCCGAAGCACGGAAGGATATGATAACGGATTTCTTTCCAAAGGCGAACCTGATTCCTACTTCTATGATAGACATCTCGGACGGCTTGGCTTCTGAATTATTCCATCTGTGTAAATCATCCGGATTAGGAGCCATATTGGAAGAAAGCGGTGTTCCCATCCGACCCGACGTGGAAGAACAGGCCATTAATTTCAAACTAGACCCGATTACATGTGCCTTGAGTGGGGGAGAAGATTATGAACTCTTATTCACCGTTACTCCGTCCGATTTGGACAAAGTCAAGTATCTGCCCGACATCTATATTTGTGGGGAGATGGTCAAGGCCGAAGAAGGAATCAAACTACATACCAAGGGAGGAAACATCCATCCGTTAAAAGCACAAGGGTGGGTTCATTTCGGAAATGATTAACTTAGGGATGTCAACTATTAACAATACTCAAAGCCAAATCTGAAATCCTCCTATGATTCTGCTTGAAGAATTCGAACATCATCTGGAAAAAAAATCTTCCAAGGATTGGAATGAATTATTCGATTTCATACCGAAAATCGAATCGACTGAAAAATTCGGAGCCGTCATTTCGGAAAACAGTTTTATGCCCTATGTAAAAAAAGAACCCATCGTCGAAGCATTTCTTTCTTTCCTAATCCAATACCAATGGCTTCCCGTTTTCGAATGGATTTCATGGCAGGCAGGAAAGGAAATCCTCAATTCTCCTGATTTCGATTTGAATCGGATTTCCATTAAAGAACTGTTCATGCTCTTCACTACTATTTACCGGTTAGATAGGTTCAATGAAGGATTCCTTGTCGGAAAATTCGAAGATGGAACCATACTTCTCATTTTATCATCGCTTAGAAAAAAGGTAACTCCGGAACTTCTCTAACTTTCCTTTAACATCCTATCCGTTTTTTTAACATTCCCCTGCTCGACTCCGTAAAACGGATGCAATCCAAACCTGTCGGGGCATTTAGCCACAGAAAGGATTATGATTTCAAAGGAAAACTCGATATGAGTAAAACGCTCGGCCAGTACGACTTCCTGCAAGATTATTATTGCCTTATGGGATGATGACGATTGGGGGGATGATTTCATCGATATCAATCCAAAGGAAAGAGCCAGATCGTTGGTTTTGCATTCGGATAGGGTAAAATGGACAAAGCCTGGCAGTGCAATGACGGCGGCATCTATTATTTCCGGGAAACCGGTGTCGGAACCAGTTGGTATGGAGAAGGCGGTTTGGCTCAGAATGGGAAACCGGTGTTCGCCAATGTAGGTTTCGGTTTGAGGGATTCAAGGGATAGAACCAAAATCCACATAAATTCCACTCGCATTAAAAAAAAGAATATTTATAATCCTACCTTTGCATTAGACATTCTTCTATTTCTAAAAATTTCCATCATGAGGAATATTCCTTTCCATTTATTCGTCATTTTTTTTTCAGTTTGTTTTTTCTCCTGTGGAGTTCAGGAAGAGCAGCGCGATGTAGCAACAACCACTTCAGACAACAAAACGGAAAAACCTTCCGATTATAATGGGTCATTCCTTAAAGAAAATGCAATTATTCCTGTCAGTCTTCATGAAGGCATGAATATCATCCGCTTGGATGATTATTTCGCAGATCCCCTGAAGATTGATTCCATTGCATTGGAATCGGATAAAATCACACACACTTTCTTCCTTGATGAGAAAAGGCTGCAACTGGATCTCGAAAAAGGAGCGGATTGGCTGACCAATATCGTCTTGAGAGCAGAAGGTACAGAATACCATCTCCCCTTATCCATCGAATCCAAGGTTGTTCCGAAAATATCTAAAAAACTGACGTTCCAGCGTCAGGATGAAGAAGGTATCCATTTGGGATTCGATGCCCAACCTACAAGGGTCTTGGCTTATCTGGATCATACCATTGTTCCTGCAACTATTAGTGAGAAGGAAATCATCGTCCGACTTCCAGAATCGGCAAAAGAGTCGGCCCAATCCAAATTGAAAGTATATTCCCATGATGGTGAATTTTATTTCACCCTATTGGAATTACAATTAAAGAATGGTAAGAATAAATAAAAAACGGACATGGATCCAATATCCATATCCGTTCTTTTCTTGGTTTAAATTATGCTGACAGGCTTATCCCATCAAGAGTTTTTTCACTAGTTGGGACACCGTTTTACCATCGGCCTTACCAGCCAATTGGGCTGTCGCCTTACCCATCACTTTCCCCATATCCTTCATAGAGGAAGCACCGGTTTCAGCAATGATCTTCTTTAGGAAAGTTTCCAAATCGGCTTCGTTCAACTGTTCCGGCAGGAATTTCTCAATCGTAGTGATTTCCTCTCTTTCCTTTTCTGCCAGATCCTCCCTGCCTTGTTCCATAAAAATAGCGAGGGAGTCCTTTCTTTGTTTGACCAGTTTCTGTACCAGTTTGATTTCTCCTGCTTCATCCAATTCTTTACCACTACCGTCGGTTTTGGCTAGGAGGATGGCGGATTTAATTGCCCGGAGGCTTCTTTTGGCCGCATCGTCTTTGGCTTTCATGGCTTCTTTGAGGGCATCCATGACCCTTTTTTCCAAACTCATGTTCGAAAATTTTATATGATGATTAATACCCTATTAATGGGAATGTCCCAAAAATAGTTCATTTTCTATAGTTCCACATATAAAGGGCATAAAAACAAAAAGCGGCTGCCTTAATAAGCAACCGCTTTTTGAAATACCCCAGTCGATATCAATATTCGGAACGGTAAAAATCCAAATATCCCTCCATGCTTTTCACTTTGAGGACTTCTCTATAATTTGTCAGGGAGATAATCATCAGCTCGGCTTTCACGCCTTCTCCTAAAAATGCTTCTCCCGCTGCACTCACATCATTGAGGTATTCCATCGCCACGTCCTTGTTCTTAAACCGTCTTACAACTAATAAGGGGTTCTTCTTATCGGTACTTAGATGGAGGCTATTGGCTCTCAAAGCCTTTTTGGCATGGTTGGCTTGATTATACTCATTCAATTTTTCCTTCGCCGACTTGAGTTGATTGGCGTCCTTGAGAAAAGCCACGAAATAATGTCCTTTTGCCGGTTCGAATTTGAAATTCCCTTTGGCCTTAGGTTTATCATCGTCTTTTCCTCCCTTATCATCGTCACTTTTTCCTTTCCCCTTGTCATCGTCGTCTTTTCCTTTGTCCTTGTCATCGTCGTCTTTTCCTTTGTCCTTATCATCATCGATATTGATGGGTTTGGGTTTGGGAACGGTTTTTCCTTCCAAATAAGCCAGGATTTCCCTAGCCCTGTTCTGCTCGTCGGTTTTAGGATATTTGGCAATAACCTCCTTCAGTGCCACGACATAGGCATCCTTTCCTTTCAGGCTTCCCGTACACATTGCCGAAAGCAATGCAAATTTGGGTTTGAACTTATTGGAATTCCCATATTTCTTATTGGCATTGCTGATTCTATCTGCCACTTTCTTATACTGGCCTTTGGTAAACATGGCATAAGTGGCATCATAATATTGGGTCAATTCCTTATCCTTAGCTTGTGCTTCCTTCAGGAAATCGGGATCACTCAATACACGGGCATAAGTCGTATTCGGGAATTCCTTTACAATCTTATCGTAATAGAATTTGGCCTTGGTTCTATTTTTCAATTCCGTATGTGAAAGGTAGAGATTGTAATAGGTCTCCAATTTATCGGGTGTTTCTGGATAACGTTTCAAAAGTCCTCCTTCCAAGGTTTCCACTGATTTGGGGTAGTTCTGGATTTTATCCCGGAACAATGTTCCCAAGCGGAACATCGCCTTCATAATCTTATTATTGGCTGCAGCTATCTTAGCTGGAGAATTGGGAACGTCCTTGAAAACATCTTCGATCTGTTCATCTGTCAGAACTTCCGCAATTTCGGCATCGGAGGATTCTTCATTGAGGATATCGATATCCTTCCGGAGCGATCTTCTCCAGTCATCTTCCAAAGCCCTGTTTCCGAATCTTTTCTCAAAACTCTTCCTCCCCCTTTTAGTTGCTCTATCATTGTAAGCAAAGAATTTCGACTTGGAAGCTCCCAGAGAATTCGTTGCTCCCACCAAGGAAGGTTTAACATTGGAAATACCACCTACTGGTTTTTTGGCATTTTGTTCCCTTTCCTTTAATAATTTGGCCGCCAATTTTATTTTTTCGGTATCACTCATATCATTTATGGCCAGAAGGCTGTCCTGTAATTGGATAATTTGGATGTTCTCTGCAATTTCGATAAGGTTGTCGCTTCTATCCTGAATCCGATCCAATCTATCATCCGTCTTCGCCAAAGACAATAATGTACTATCATAATAATTTTTGGCATTCACGTATTCTTCCTCCTCATAATAAAGATCGCCTAATAAAAGATAGGATTCTGCCTTTTGGGATTTGTTATTGAGATTATTATCCAATGATTTCCTCAGAGCCGCTATTGCTTCCTGTTTCTCTCCTTCCTTCATATGTACTTGTGCCAGCGTATAATAAATCCTATCCTTATACTCTTTGTTTTTGGAATCCTTCAACATGCGGTTGAGTTTCCTTTTAATATCGGAAGAATTTTCCTTTCCGGCCAGCCAAGCATTGGTTACCATGCTCAAACGAGCATTGAATTCCATATCATAACTCGGCCCGTTTTTCAATACCTTGTCGAAGGCAGCGTAGGCTTTTTCTCCCCGACCTTCATTCTGGTGGATTTGAGCCATGATATAGGCATACCTCAGTTTCCTCTTTTTCTTATTAGACAAATCGAAAGCTTCCTCCAGTTTAGGCAAAGCCCTTTCATACTCATTCTGTCTAAGGAAATTATATGCTTCCACTTCAGCTATATCATCGAAATTATCCTTATGGGTTTTCTTATCGTTTTTCAAACGGGTCATCAACAAATCGGCATCATCATGAAGTCCTCTCTCCACATATGTACGAGCCATCCAGAGCATGGCCTCTTCATAGGCGGGTCTTTTTTCGAAAGGATATTTTTCCGGTTTTTCGTCTTTTTTCTTGGAGGATTTCTTCTTTTTCTTCTTCTTTTTCTTTTTTCCGATGTTCTTCTTTTTCTCCAAAGCTACCGGATTGTACTCTGCCAAAAGATAATCGAATGCTTCCTGGGCTCCTTCGTAATCTTTTTGTAGGTATCGGAATTTCCCCAACAACAGGTAACAATCATCCGTCCAATCACTTCGTCTATGTAATTGTACAACAATGGATAATTTCTGGACTCCTGTTTCGACATCACCATCAATAGATTTCTCCTGATCAGATGCGACATATTTATACATGGGAAGAACCTGGTTGTAGTTTTCCTGATACCCATCATTGAGTGTTGCTACTGATTGTTTGTAAATCTCATTCGCATTGAAATAACCATTGTAATGGGACGTGAGATTATGATAAGTCCTACTTGCCAGAGTAAGTTTCTTATTCTTTTTCTTTTGTGTCGCACAAGAAGACAAAACGGCCAAAAACAATATTGTCCCAATAAATGCAGTATATTTTCTCAATTCTTATCGTTTTAATCAACTCGATACACAATCGGATCGTTGGATTAATAGTTTTAACCATATGATATGATTGCATCCAATTCCGTACCGAAAAAATATGATTACCGGATAATTGTTTTTTATCCAATAAAGCAACGTATTTTTGCAAAGCAAATTATACTCCAAAATACCATTAATATCACAAAAATATGAATGATGAGGGATTCCCTGCAATATACCGGCAAGTATATTACGGAATGGGGTCTTAAAATCCGATAAAATCAGCGATATGTCAACCGAACATAACGAACAGGAAAGCTGGAGAGAGAAATTGGAGCATACCTATCGGCTGGTAGTGATGAAGGACGAATCTTTTGAAGAAGTCGGCTCCTATAGATTAACCCGGCTGAACATCTACCTTCTTGTTAGTACTTTGATTGTAGCTACTGCTTTTTTCGTAATCCTTTTTATCATTTTCACGCCTGTAAAACAATGGATTCCCGGATATGGTGATGTAAACCTCAGAGACGATGCAGAAGAATTGGCACAGAAGATTCAGGAATTGGAAGAGGTCAACAAAGCCAATACAACGTATATAGAAAGCGTACAACGGATTTTTGCTTCCGATTATGAAACGGAAGACGGTATTCCTACCATCGACTCGTCTCAGGTGACACCGGATAGTTTATTAAAATTGGATAGGATTGAGGAAGATGAAGAATTGAGGATAGCCGTAGAAAGTGACGAACTCATCAAAATCCCCGAAATAATGGCTGCTGGAGATGAAAACAACAAATTTACCGGAAACCGGGGAGTTCCTTTGGAGCAATTATATCTTATCTCTCCTTTAAAAGGTGAAATCAGTAATGGATTCCGGCAGGACAAAGGGCATTTCGGAACCGATATCCTAGCACCCAAAAACACCCCCATCAAATCCATTCTGAACGGAATTGTCATTCAATCCGACTGGACACTGGAGACGGGAAAAACCATTGCCATACAACATCCTAACAATGTGGTTTCCTTCTACAAACACAATTCGGCCTTATTGAAAAAAGTAGGTGAAACGGTAAAAGCGGGAGAAGCCGTGGCTATCATCGGCAATACAGGAACCCTTTCAAGTGGACCCCATCTTCATTTCGAATTATGGTATAATGGGAAAGTCGTAGATCCTGAGGATTACATATCATTCAAGTAATACCCTGTCACATATATCTGAACTTTATTATATATCGTCTTATATAAGGCTTGATAAAATTAGAAAAAATCCTATTTTTGCTTTCTCCATTTGCTAGTTTATATATTAGTTTATTTTTGAATACCATACAATTCCAATGCAAAACAAGGAATACTATTTATAACTAAGACATCAAACCATTCTTTATGTTTGGAAATAATAAGAAAAAGGCAGATAATAACACCCCCGGGAAAAAAACAACTCCTTCTCCAACAAACGCCCTTAACAGCCTCGTAAAAGGTACGGTCATCGAAGGTAAAATCAATTCTGAAAGTGATCTTAGAATTGATGGAACCATCAAAGGCGAATTGGTTTGCAAAGCCAAAGTCATCATCGGACCCACCGGATATGTTCAAGGAGAAATCAAGTGTGCCAATGCTATCATTGAAGGTAGAATGGAAGGAACCATTCATGTATCGGAACTGCTTAATGTAAAGGAAACAGCCGATGTCAGTGGTGAAATCTATACCAACAAACTCATTGTACAAGCTGGTGCCATCTTCAATGTAGGTTGTAGAATGGGTACTCAACATTCAAATGGATCAACAACAAAACCAAAAGCAGCAGCAAAAGAATTCAACCAACAAGGAGGAAGAAAACCTGCTACAGACGCGAAAAAAGCGAGTTGATAATTACAAGTCTTATTCTTCTTACTCTGAATTCCTAGGGCTTGTCTTCCAAATGTTTTTCATTATCCTAGCGGGTACGTTTACCGGCCGGTTTTTGGATAAGCGTTTTCTTGCACCGGATTCATCGGCTTGGTTCACAATAACGTTAAGTATTGTCGCCCTATCCATAGCCATGTATTTGATGATTAGGAAATCTTCCAATAGGAAAGGAAATAAGTAGTATTCGTATTTTCAGATGGGTATTATAACAATTCTTCTAATATATTAATTATCGGAATGCCTTTCCAGGAGGCTAAAAGATGTCACACTTAATTCGTTTTACACTTATAGCATCCGGGAGATTTAAATATTATAATCCAATTCTGAAATCGGATTATAGCCTATGTTAGGTGTTTAGTTAAAACTACCTTAGAATTATCTTTTAATGGTATTGTTTTTCAGCACGGCATTTTTAAACATTCCCTCCCACCATTACCGTGAACATATTATCCAATTCCAGATATTTCCGTGCCAAGTTTGCCAGTTCCTCCTTATCAATGGATTTTATGGTCTCTACCAGGCGGTAAAAATGATTTTCGCCCACATCATCCAAATAAATCGATTTTATGATTTCAGAAGAATTAAAGGGTCCATCCAATGCTGCAAGCAGTGTCCCCAAGGTATAGTTACGGGCCATTTCCAACTCTTCACTGGGAATCGGTTCGGTCTTGAGTTTGTCGAATTCTTGTCGGATTTCAGAAATAAGGGCCTCCCGATGTTCGCTGGTTGTTTCGGTAGCGATCATAAAAAGTCCGTCTTTTTTCATCATATCCAACATTGAATATATACTATAGGTATATCCCTTGTCTTCACGGATATTCATCATCAGACGGGAGCTGAAATAATCGCCAAGTATTATATTCAGGAAATACATACCGAAAAAATCAGGGTGTTTCTTATCAAAGATTCGATTGCCTATCCGGATGGCCGTCTGAACGGAATCTTTCGGAGTAAAGGTATTCTTTTCATTTTCCGGCTGAATGGAAAAAGGAAGGGGGCTGGATTTTCCGGAAGGAAGTTTAGAGATGAATTCCTGTTCCAAATTATCTATCATCGAATGGGATACCTTACCACTAAGGACCAGGGTACAATTCCCGGCCTTATAATTTCTTTCGAAATGTTCCATGACTCCATCCCTCCCAATAACATCATATAATTGATGATTGCTGTTATATCCATATGGATGGACGCTGCCATAAATCGCTTCTGTAATTTCCCTATAGGCCACAACATTGTTCTTAGACAAATCTACTTTGAGCCTTTGCTTACGCTCGCTGATGAAATTCGTTAACTCTTCTTTTGGGAAAGCAGGCTTCGTGATGACATCCCGGTAAAGGGGTATCAAATCAGGAAAATGGGTATTCAGTCCATAAAGCGTAATATTCGAATAATCGAGATTGGTAGGTGTATAAAGACTGGCTCCATAAAAATCTACTTGCTCTGCAATTTGTTCTGCTGTAAAAAGTGAAGAACCTTCCTTCAACATCTGAAGTGTTGTTGAGGATAGCAATTTCTCTTTTTCGTAAAAACGACCTGCATCAAAAATACATTCAAGCTTGAATACATCGTGAATGCCTTCATTTACGATGATCAATCTAGCCCCGTTCGGATATTCCCTAAGGGTATGTTCAGGCAACCTCACGTCCTTTATCGGACGGATCGCCGGTGGCTTAGTACGATGGTTTGTCATGAGTATTCCCTATCGACGAAGTACATTTCTATCATTCCCTTATTCTTTACGCTGATTTTACCTCTCGCATGACAAGAGAATTTCTGCCTTACCTTGTTGTAGGTATCATAGGAGATATTCACTTTACCGATATCCCCATTGGTTTCCATTCTGGAAGCAACATTTACAGTATCTCCCCATACATCATAGGCAAATTTCTTATTCCCCACAACTCCCGAAACCACAGGCCCGGAATGTATTCCGATCCGTGCCTCGAAAAAGGGAAGGCTTTTGCTCTGCCTATCCGCTTTATAATCGTAAAGGAATTCCTGCATATCCATTGCGGCCTTCACCATATCTTCGGTAGCTTTAGGGTGTTTGCCCGAAAGCCCCGAACAACACATATAGGCATCACCGATGGTTTTGATTTTTTCAATACTGGGATATTGGGAAATGATATAATCGAATCCTTTGAAGCAGTAATCCAATTCCTTAACCAATTGTTCAGGAGAAAGTCTTTCCGCAATCTTCGTGAAATTTTTGAAATCGGAAAATAGAACTGTTACATCATTATGTTTACGGGCTTGGGCTGCTCCTTTTTCCTTTAATTCCTTGGCGATATTTTCAGGAAGGATATTCAATAGTAATTCTTCAGAACGTTCCTGCTCTTTGGCAATGATTTCATTTTTGGCAGCAAGATTCTTACGGGCTTTGGTCTGTGTCCTGTATCCGAAGAATAAAGAGCCGAAAATCAATGCTGCGATAACCCCTCCGAGAGAAACCCCCAGTTTGAAGCGGTCGGCTTTAGCATTGGCCAATTCCACTTCGTTCTCTGCCGCCTGACGAGCTTCGATCAATTGGTATTCCTTACCCTTGTACTTGGTAATCAGTCTTTGCTTTTCGAATTCCTTTTTCTCAATGATATCGGAAATTTCCTTTTGCTTCAATTCCAATGTCCTTCTTACCTCTTCCAAATCCTCTGCCGTGGCTCCACTAGCCGTAGCCTTCTTCAATTGTTTGTTCAAATCCAGGATAACGTCTTCCTGCTCACTGATTTTTTCTCTGAAGCCCTTGTTTTCCTTAATCAGTTCACGAGTAAATTTGTCATTATTGGCCGTAGCCGGTTTATCATTCCCTTCTTCGGGCTTGGGTTTAGGCGTAGAATCCTTTATCCTTACATTAGCCACTGCTTCAGGAACATTGATATCCTTAATGTTTTTGGCACGGCTGATATATAATTTATAGTATTTGATTTCTTGGGCCGGATCCGGATTATGACGGCCTATTTTCTTTTTATTGATATAGGCCAGGTTTTCGATGTTATCCAATTCCAGTTCAGGATAATTCAGCCGTTTGGAGAGTTCCATACTCTTGATGAAAAGCTTCTTGGCATCATCATATTGGGTAGCCGAATTATTACTCGTTCGAGGCACATTTGTTCCTGGATAAAATGTACCTGCCGTTGCTTTAGCCTGATAATTTAAAGCTTCGGCCTGTATCCGTTCTATTTTAGTAGCCACTGCATACTTATGTGCATTTTTGGCAAAGCCCAGGGCCTTCACACCATCCTTAGTCAGATATGCCTTGGCCAATTGATTGGCATACTTAGCCTTATCCACCTGATTTTTGGAACGCTTGAAAGCATTTTCAATGTCCCTCAGACTTTGGGCGGAAAGTGTATTTCCTAAAAGAAATAATACGATAAAAAGACACAAGGCTTGCCTCATGATATATAAGTTTAAGGAATTAGGTCAGCCAATGGAACATCCATGACTTCCAAACGCAAAATAAAAGCGGAAAATTACAGAAATTAAAAATGATTGGGAAATGAAATCAGGGCAGAATCGTTTCTTTGGCCACTTTCATAGGAATGCCGATACATTTTTTCTCCATATAGTCCATCATTCTCTCCATAAGAGCGCGGGTTTCATCATCCAAACCGTCTATTTCTTTTCTGAACACCTCATTGATGGCTTTGGATTTTACTGCTTTAATCCTTTTGGGCATATCGCCAAAAGCTCTTTCCAATAACCGTTCGGCATACAGGGATTTGAATTCTATGATGGATTCTTCAATTAACAGTTTGGCTTTTTCCACTTCGTTACTCCGGAATTGTAGATTTTTCTCTGCCAGTTTTTTAAGTCCTTCGATTTCGATATAATCTATTTCGAATGATTCAACAACTTCCTTTGCCACATTATTAGGAATAGCCAAATCAACTACAACCTTCTTGTCCTTTTCCCCTTTGAGCAATTGTTTATACAATTCGTGTGTGATGATGGCCTCGGTCGAAGCGGTACAGACTACCATCCCATCAAATCCTTTATCATATTCGGCCAAATTGGACAATGGCAATGCATTTCCGGCAACAACCGCAGCCACTTCTTCCGCCTTAGTCAAAGACCGATTGAATACTACGACATTCGTAAATCCGTATTTTTTAAGAAACTTACAGACCAACAGATTCGTCTGTCCTGCTCCGACAATCAAAACCCTATCCGTTGGTGAAATACCTGCTTCCAATAGTTTTTTAATGGCCAAGGAAACAATGGAAACCGGTTTTTGTCCGATCCCGGTTGTTGCATAAACAGATTTGGCCGTCCTAACCGTTGCATCCATTGCTAAACGGACAGAATCTCCGATAATGCCCATTTCCTGACATTTACGATATGATTCCCTCAATTGGCGAATGATTTCCCGTTCTCCAACCACTAGGGAGTCAACAGACGATGCCACTTCAAAAAGATGCCTGATCGCCTCTTCTCCTTCATAAAACATAAATTTCCCGATGGCTTTTCCGACCTTCCATTCGGGATAGAAAAAACGGGTGAATTCTTCTAGGAAACCTTGTTCGAACTCTCTTTCTGTTTGGAAAAAATACATCACCCTGTTACAGGTTGGGAGATATAGCAAATCGGAAATGGATAGCTGTTCCCTGGCTTTTTCTAAACGTATGGATAGGGGTACACCATTGGATTCGGGCAGAACGAATTTCCCGATGTCCTTGATGGTAGAACTCTTGTGTGTAACCGTTATGATTTTATAATTCCCTATCATAGTCTCATTTCCAACTCTTGGAAGGAATACAAAATTACATTAGCTCCATCATAAAACTGTCATATTACTGTAAACACAAGGCTAAAATAACAACTCATCCTACAAAATTTAGGATGAAAACCAAAATGGGGCTGTTTACTGCAAATCTTTAGTACCTTTCATTCGTTATCTATTTGGATAAATCCGACAAATTGCAATTCCATATTCCAACATATCACCACCTGCTAATCATCATATTCTTATTTCTTTCCCTATCGGGGGTTTCACAATCAGGAGAAGGCCTTATTCGATTAGATTTATTTGTTACGGACAGGGACTCTTCATTTCTGAAAAAAAACGGATTGGAAATTAATGGGACATTTACCAACCAATCGGAAGTGGAAAAGGAATTAGGACGGCTCAGGATGTCATTATCGCATCTTTCATACCTTGCCAATTCTATTGACAGCATCCATATCAAAGAGAATTCCACACAAGCGTTCCTTTCCGTTGGAGAAGCCTACAAATGGGCCGAACTCCAGCCAGGAAGTGTAGATCCACTGTTCCTTAGCAGAATAGGTTTCAGAGAAAGGCTCTACTCCAATAAGCCATTCTATTACAAGGAGTTATTAGATTTATTAGAAGAATTGCAAAGTTATGCCGAAAACCACGGACATCCATTTGCCATCGCCGGATTGGATAGTATCCAATTCTTGGGCAACCAATCCATATCGGCCAAACTATATCTCAAAAAGAATCTATTAATTACTTATGAAGGTGTCGATATTGTAGGAGAAGACGTTAAAATATCCCGCAAGTACCTTGAAAGATACCTCGGCATTAATAAGGGTGACATTTATGATTTGTCCGTCATTAAGAAAATTCCCGATCGTTTAAAGGAGTTACCATTCCTTAAAGAAACCCGCAAACCAGTTGTTACCTTTAGAGGCAACAAAGCAACGGTAAACCTGTTTTTGGAAAAAAGGAAAGCCAGTAAGTTCGATTTCCTAGTTGGCGTCTTACCCAGGAACAATGTTACCCAGAGCCGTGTATTGATCACCGTAGATGGAATGTTTGCCACTCAAAACCTCTTGGGTGCCGGTGAAAACATATTCGTTGAATTCAGGCAACCCAGACCCAGTACCCAGAAGTTGGATTTGGATTTGGGTTACCCCTATGCCTTTGGTTTACCCTTCGGGGCAGACTTTGATTTCTCATTATATAAAAGGGATTCTTCATTCCTAGACGTGGAATACGATGGAGGCCTTTCCTATTTGTTTACTGCAAGACATTACCTTAAGGTATTCGCCCATTCCAAAAGAACCATCCTCCTTGAAATAGATACGAATCGGGTTTTGTCCACCCGCCGCCTTCCGGACAACCTGGACACTAAAACAACTGACTTCGGGTTGGAATATCATTTATCTAACCTGGATTACAAATTCAATCCGAGAAGAGGGTTTTCTTCTACACTCCGTGGAGCTGCCGGCTTCAAATCCATTGATAAAAATAACGACATTACATTACTCAATGATCCAGACGAACCGGATTTCGATTTTGCTTCCCTTTACGACAGTCTTGGCACCCGTGCATTCCAATACCAGGTAGATGCTCTCATCGAAGGATATATTCCTTTTTTTCCCAGCCAACGGGGTGTGATCGTATTAAAAAACAATACAGGTGGCATCTTCTCCCCCAACCCTATTTACCTGAACGAACATTATCGTCTCGGAGGCACTAAAGTTATCCGTGGATTCGATGAAGAAGGAATCAATGCTTCCCTTTACTCAATTTTCACATGGGAGTACCGTTTTCTTATCGGAAAGAATTCCTACTTCAATCTATTTGTCGATTATGGTTATGCCGAAAGTAAATTACCTTCCGGTAAGATCAAGGATTCCCCTCTTGGTTTTGGGGCAGGAATGACTTTCGATACCCAAGTAGGTGTTTTCGGCATCAATTATGCTTATGGCCGGCAGTTTGGAAATCCTATCGATTTTCGAGCTGCAAAAATACACTTCGGCTACATCAATTATTTCTAAACTACTGAAAATCAATATATTTAACAAGTGTTAAATATGCTTCTTAACACTTTTAATATTATTTCTACTGCGGTTTAATTTTTTTTAATTGAAATCATATTCCTCCTTCCCTATCTTGGAAGGAAATCGAGGCAATCCATTCCAACCGTTTTTTTAACCATTAAAATTTCATATTTATGACTCATCACAAAATAAGGATAGTACTATTCTGTTTATCCTTCCTGTTTTTTTTATCCGGAAGTCTCTCAGCTCAAGGAGGAGACGACATTTATTTCGATCCTGAATTCGGAGATTGGGACGAATACGGTAACGACGATGACATATTAGATGATGTCTTTGACGAAGGAGAGTATGATTTAACTATGAGAGAAATCCGACGTATCCGAAGGTTTTACCGTTCATTTTATGTTTCGGCCATTGTCCATTCCCAAATCTCCCGAATGATGGATGAATATTGGTATTGGAGGGAGTTCCGCCGTTATCATCGGCCATTCCGTTCTTGGATACATTGGGGACACCATCATCATTGGGGACACCATCATCATTGGGGACACCATCATCATTGGGGACACCATCATCATTGGGGTTCTCCATATTGGACACATCATGGATATTATGGCTATGGCCATCATAATCCATATTACCACGGATATTCTCCTTATTGGCATCCCTATGGACGAATGGCTCAAGAAAACCAAAGCGTAAGGACAATAGGAAGATCCTTGCCAGAGACACAGAAAGGAAAAACAGGCCGAGTCGTTTCTGTAGGAAAACCGAACTCATCAATATCGAAAGGTAATACATTTGTTCCTCGTCCCGGCTCAGATAAAGCAATTTCAAAAACTCCTATTGAAAATACCGATAGTAGAAATGAAGTCAATCTGATAAAAAACAACAATTCCACTTTTCCCACTAAGCCCGAAAGAGAAATTGTAAAAGTGGGCCCTCCAAAGGGAACAGGCAAACAACCTATTCAAAAAAGTGAAATAGCCCGACAACCGAGTTTACCCACTCCTTCAAAAGATGTGGGTAAACACAAAGTACCCAGCCGGGAGAAAACGCAACAAGACCGCCCTCGAAAACAACCTATTGCATCCCGTCCCTCCCGTTATTCACAAAGAGATTATTCAAAAAAAGGGGGAGTTGCAAAAAAACCTTCAAGGAATTATTCCAAGCCTAAAAGCAAGGGAAGTTCAGGAAGCAAATCCAAGTACGGTAGTAGTAGAAGTAAGTCCTACAAGGGGAACAATTCCAAAAAACAAACGAGTAAGCCTTACTCTTCTTCCCCTTCCGGTTCCCGAATGAAACACAAAAGATAGGCTATTGCAAAATCAACCTCATTTAAAGAAGGGGAGATGGTTCTACCATCTCCCTTTTCTTTTCTAAAATTACACTTATGAAAAAATAGGAATATTATTTGCAGTGGTTTTATCAGACAAAAACAAAACTGATTACAATGAGAAAGCCATACCTGTTATTCATATTGATTTTATTTCCTTTTATCTTAATTACAGATTCTTTCGCCCAGAATGGAAATGACAACCTGAAAAAGAATCACATCCATATCCCTTCACTGGAACAGGAAGCCGAAACATTTGCCAACAGAATAAGCAACCTTATCGATTTGTCGGAAGAACAAACTCAACAATTAAAAGATTTGAGATGGGAATATCTGAAACAACTTCGAAAAGTAACATATAAGAACAAAGCTACTGACGAAGAATTAAAAGAAAAGAAAAATTTACTCCAAGCAGAGTACGATAAGAACTTCAGCTTACTTTTAACCATCCAACAAAAAAATAAAATCATGCGGAGGGAATTTGCACAAAGATAAAATGTGGCGTCTCCCATATATCTTATATTTAGATTCTACGTTATATTTACCCCGGACTAATAAAACCGCCCGATATATGTCTAATCATACTTATTGGTTATTGTTTTTCGTTCTATTTGCTTTTTCTTTCTCCAATCCTCATTCTTCGGGAAAGGATTACCCTCAAGATTATTTCGGTTCTCCTGTCGGACATACCCCACTAATATCCGGCACCTTCGGAGAATTAAGACCCAACCATTTCCATTCGGGCATCGACATCAAATCCAAGCATGGAAAAATAGGTGATCCTCTTTATGCTACGGCAACAGGTACTGTTTCACGCCTGAAAGTGCAGGCGAGTGGTTACGGTAAAGCCATCTACTTGGATCATCCCAACGGATATACGACGGTTTATGCACATCTGCATAAATTCCCTGATGAAATTGAAAAATACATCAAGGAAAAACAATATGAAAACGAATCTTTCTTTGTCGATTTATACCCTCCTGCCGGCACCTTTGATTTTGACAAGGGAGATGTCGTAGGCATCATGGGAAATACGGGGAGGTCTTCAGGGCCTCATATTCATTATGAAATCAGGAATACCGCAACAGAAGAACCCATTAATCCTCTTTTATTCGGCTTTCGTGTCAAGGACAACATCGCTCCCAAGATCCACCAGATTAAAGTCTATAGCTTGAATGACAAACATGAAGAACAACAAGGGATCATCAAGAATACCGTCAAAGGTAAAAGTGGCATTTATTATGTTGGTGGCGACACTTTGAAAATGGATGCTTGGAGGATAGGAATAGGGGTCAAAACCTATGACCATATGAATGGGACTTCCAATTGGAATGGTGTTTATGCCATAGAAACCTATGTGGACGATGCCCTTTTCCATAAAACGGAATTCGAGAAATTTCATTTCGACAATACCCGTTATATCAATTCACATACTGACTATCGGGAAAAATTATTGAACAAGGCTTGGTTCAACAGATGTTACCGGATGCCGGGCAATGACATCCCCATGTATCCCACGATGGAGAATGATGGTGTTTTCCCCATCAGTTCAAAGGCTCGGAAAATAACCATCAAGGTATTTGATGCGAATGGCAATGTTTCCGAATTGGTTTTTTGGGTAAAAAGAAAAGCAACCGAACAAGCAGCCGAAAATGATGACTTCTTTAATTATTCACTGCCTCATCATCAAGAAAATTTCATTTCAAGGAATGATCTCATGCTCAATTTTCCAGAAGGGACTTTCTATGAAAACCTCTATTTGAAATATAGTTCTTCTCCGGATTCTTCCAGCAATACTTTTTCCAATGCCCATCATATCCACCATAAAAAGCTGCCGTTACATAAGTGGTATAAAATAGGAATACGGGCCAAAAACATTCCCGACAATAAAAAGGATAAAGCATTTATCGCTCTTTGCGATGGGAATAAAAAACCCATCAGTCATGGTGGAAGATGGGAAGGCGATTTACTCGTAGCCAAATCCAGGGATTTGGGTGATTATTGTATCATGATAGATGAAACACCTCCTAAGATCACACCCTTGATTTTCAAAAAAAACATGAAGGGTTACTCAAAAATGCAATTCAAAGTCAGCGATAATTTCAAGACCTCCAGAAATCTGGATGCCTATACTTGGAAAGGGTATATCGATGACAAATGGGTTCTCTTTGTTCCCAATTCCACAGAAACGGTCATTACCCACAGGTTTGAAAAAGACCTGCCTTCCGGCGAACATATTTTCAGACTCGAGCTCAGGGATGAACGTGGAAATATTTCCATTTTCGAGCGAACCTTTCTCAGGTAAGAATGTTCTATCCTTTTCGAAAAACTATTCTAATCTATTTATGACGCACTTGAAAGAAGGAGATAAAGCACCCGATTTTTCCGGGTTGAATCAAGACGGGGAAACCGTTACACTTTCCGATTATAAAGGCAAGAAACTTATCCTGTATTTTTATCCCAAGGACAATACGCCGGGTTGTACAGCACAAGCCTGTAACCTAAGGGATAATTACAAGCAAATGCTCAAACAAGGATATGAGATACTAGGCGTCAGTGCCGACAGTGTAAAGAAACATACCAATTTCATCAATAAATTCGACCTCCCTTTCGATCTCTTGGCAGATACGGAATTGGACACCATAAAAGCCTATGGTGTCTGGGGACCCAAAAAATTCATGGGAAGGGAATTCGATGGTATTCATCGTACCACTTTCGTAATTAATGGAAATGGAACCATCGAAGAAATCATTGCCAAAGTTAAAACGAAGGAACACGCTGATCAAATTCTAGGTTAATTCACAAAATGCTACATATTGTTTTTTAAAGTAACGATATTTGCAACATGACTCTGTTGCAAAAAATCATCTATGTTTTCCTGAACAATCTGGCCAAATTCACCTTCTGGATTTATTTTCGGAAAATAACCATTAAGGGGATAGAAAATATTCCGAAAAACACTCCCACACTTATTTCTCCCAACCATCCCAACACAATGGTCGATCCCATCCTGATGGCGAGGGTATCACCGGGCTGGATTTATTTTCTGGCCAACTACAGTCTTTTCAAACATCCGTTCAAGAAATTCCTGATGACACACTTCTTTTTTTCCATCCCGGTAAAAAGACCCAAGGATGTGGAAAAGGCGAAATCATCAACAATCTCACAACGATAAAAATGTGCAGTCAGGTGATAGCCGACGGAGGAACCATTTTCATGGGACCGGAAGCCACCAGTTATACTTACAGGAGAATTCGCCCCTTGAAGGATGGCATTGCCCGTATAGCATTAACAGCAGCCAGAAGACAGAAATTCGATTCGGGTTTGGTCATCATGCCGATGGGAAGCAATTATAGTAATCCGACCCGGTTCAGATCGGAAATCATCATGAATATCGGTCAACCGATCCATATTGATTCCTTCAAGGAGGATTACAAAAAAAACAAATCGCTTGCCGCCGATAAAATCATCAATGCCCTTAGGAACCAACTGGAAATACTGACAATACATACTTCGGATGAAATAGAAAACCAATTACTCCGTTGGAATGAGGAACTCGCCCGAAACGAAAAAATATTTACATCTTTTCCCGAACAACTCGATTGGTCAAAAAAAACCATTCCCATTATCCGAAACATCAGACAGAGAATTCCCAAAGAGTTTGAATCCATTTGGCATACGCACTATGATTATTTTAATGAATTGAAAGCGGCAGGGATAGATGACAAAACACTTATCAAAAATAATAAGGGAATTTCTATTTCCATGCATTTGATTAGAATAGTCGGTTGGCCCATCCAACTGGTTGGAAAAATCCTGAATTTCATTTGGTATGTCCCACTTCTCTTATTCCAAAAGATGAAGCTTTACGAAGGCTATGCTTCAATGGTCAAAATATTGACAAGCCTCGTCATTTTCCCTATTTTTTATCTAATGCTTTTTGCCACATTAGGATATTGGGGGATGAAGTACTTAGTCGGTTATATTGTTGCCGCTTTAATTACAGGTTTATTCATCCGGCCTTATGAGCAATTCATGAAACAATACGACATGAAGAAGAATGCCTTAAGGGCAAATTGGGGTGGTTTACTTTCCAAGCGGAAAAAAGTGCTTGATCTCCAGAGAAAACACAAGTTGCTCCCGGCTTTATCTTTTCATACCTAATCATTCAAACAATCCATCCTGTTTCCTGTTTCCTGTTTCAGAAGAAAGGAATTTCCTCGGTTGTAAAAAAACAACATTAGCAACCTTATTCTTGATACTTATACTAATTTTGTAACGAAATCTGGCGTTATCATGAGCCGAGAACCAAAACAAAAAATCGTTTCCATGCCGTTCACAGACGATCCTAATGCCGCTTCAAGGAAAAAGGATCACATCAATCTGGCTTTCCAATCACAAATCGGCCAAGCTTCCTTGGACGACCGATTCTACTATGAACCTTTGTTAACGGCTCATCCTAAAAACCGGGAATCGGAAACATTCACATTCCTTGGCAAAAACATGAAGGCTCCACTCTGGGTATCCAGTATGACAGGAGGAACACTGATGGCCAATACCATCAACCACAATCTGGCAAGGGTTTGTAAGGATTTTGGCTTAGGGATGGGCTTGGGTTCTTGTCGGCAGTTATTACGGAGTGACGAGTACCTCAAGGATTTCGATGTCAGGAACCAAATTGGGCAACAAGCCCCTCTTTTCGCCAATTTGGGCATCGCACAATTGGAACAACTGCTAGACAGCAAAGAGGAATACCTGATTGACAACCTCTTGGAGAAACTCAAAGCCGACGGCCTGATTATCCATATCAATCCTTTACAGGAATGGTTGCAACCCGAAGGGGATCGTTTCCAACACCCTCCAATAGAAACCATTATGAGATTAATGGATAAGGCGGAGTATCCGATAGTCGTAAAAGAAGTAGGACAGGGGTTTGGATATCAGAGCTTGAGGACTCTATTGCAGCTTCCTTTGGCCGCAGTAGATTTTGCTGCGAACGGAGGGACTAATTTTGCCAAATTGGAATTACTTCGGAGTGATGCCCAAAAGCAGGAAATCTATGGTCAACTTGCACATGTAGGCCATTCTGCCGAAGAAATGGTGGACATGACCAATAAATTGGTCAGTGAATTGGGAGACAACATAAGATGTAAACAGATTATTATTTCAGGTGGAATCCAGACTTTTCTTGATGGTTATTACCTCATCAACAAATTGAACCTGGACGGCATTTATGGTCAGGCATCTGCCTTTCTGAAACATGCACGGGGCCATTATGAAGAATTATATCAACATGTGGAAACGCAAGTGAATGGCCTTGAATTAGCCAAAGCATTTTTGAAAGTCAAAGAATAGACATATCTTTCCAGTTAGAATGGGACAAAGTAACAACAAGTCTGTTTCAGGTTTTTCAAAACTATCCAAAGAAGATAAAATCCGTTGGATAGCGGATAATTTCTTCAAAGATCCCGAATTGGTCAAAAAGGAACTGACCAGTTTCTGGCATCCCAATGCGGATCAACAGAAAATCTTGGATGGATTCAGTGAAAACACCCTGAGTAATTTCGTTTTGCCTTATGGAGTAGCACCCAATTTCATTATCAATGGAAAAACCTATTGTGTACCAATGGTCATCGAGGAGAGTTCCGTTGTTGCTGCTGCTTCCAGTGCCGCTAAATTCTGGTCAACCAGAGGAGGGTTCAAAACAGAAATATTAGAAACAACTAAAGTCGGGCAAGTTCATTTTTCCTGGAAAGGCGATATTGAAAAACTAAGGAGGCTGTTTCCCGATTTGAAAGGAAAACTGTTGGAAGACACCCAACATATCACAGCCAACATGAGGAAAAGAGGTGGTGGGATTCTGGATGTGGAATTATTGGACATGACACATTTGGAAGAAGATTACTACCAACTCAAGGCATCTTTTGAGACTTGTGATAGCATGGGTGCCAATTTCATCAATTCGAACCTCGAAGTTTTTGGAAAAACCCTTACAGCTTTTATGGCGTCCCATCCCGACTTGGATATCCAAGAAAGGGAAGTAACCATTATCATGGCGATTCTTTCCAACTATACGCCGGATTGCGTGGTTAGGGCATCCGTAAGTTGTCGAATAGATGACTTAGGTTATTTTGAAGGAATGGATGCAGCGGTTTTTGCCGATAAATTCCGGAAAGCCGTTAGGATTGCCCACATAGACCCTTATAGGGCGACAACCCATAACAAAGGTATTTTCAATGGTATAGATGCCGTTGTCTTGGCTACGGCCAATGACTTCCGGGCAGTAGAATCATGTGGACACACCTATGCCTGTAGGGACGGTCAATATAGAAGCCTGAGCCGATGTGAAATAAAGGATGGAAAATTCGAATTCAGTTTGGAAATTCCCTTAGCTGTCGGCACAGTGGGTGGATTAACGAGATTGCATCCGATGGCGAACCGCTCCTTGGAATTACTGGGTTATCCGACGGCTAAAAAACTGATGTCCATCATGGCATCAGTGGGTTTGGCTCAGAATTTTGCCGCACTGAAATCATTGGTTACAACCGGTATCCAGAAGGGGCATATGAAAATGCATTTATTGAATATCCTCAACCATATGGAAGCAACCGATGAAGAAACCGGCGATGCTGTCCGACATTTTGAAAAGGAGATTGTTTCCTTTTCTTCTGTTAGAGATTTTATCGTAGCCTATCGGAAAGGCAACCCCATACCGTCGATTAAGTAAAATGTAAAAAACACAATATCAAAACTTACAGAGGAAACGGCAAGCTTTTGCTTTCGGGAGAATACTTCGTATTGGACGGAGCATCCGCATTGGCCCTACCTACCCATTACGGTCAGGACATGACCGTGACCAGAGGCCATCATCAATCCGGAATGGTTTGGAAAAGTTTCGATCATCAAGGCTCTGTTTGGTTTGAAGGATTTTTCTCCTCCGAAGGAAAATTTACAGAAGGAACCGATGAAGATGTAGGCCGAGGACTGGAAAAAATATTCGATTATATACTTTCGGTTCTTCCTGATTTCGGGAATGACAAAGATGGATTGCTGATAGAAACCCGTTTGGATTTTCCTCGGGAATGGGGGCTAGGGAGTAGTTCTACCTTAATCCATAATCTAGCACAATGGACAGGTGTAAATGCCTACGATATATTATGGAATTCGATGGGCGGTTCCGGATATGATTTGGCTTGTGCCGAAAAAAACAAGCCGATTCTTTATCAGATTCAAAACGGAAGACCTTTTATCCAGTATGCAGGGTTCAATCCCCCCTTTAAGCAAAATCTTTTTTTCGTTTATTTAGAACAAAAGCAAAACAGTAGGGCAGGAATTAAATATTACAAAGAACAAAGCCAGAATAAAAACCCGGAAAAAATTCGAGACAACATCTCCATCCTTACCCGACGGATGATCAATGCAACGACAATCAACGAATTCGAAAACCTGGTCAGACATCACGAAGATCTCATATCGGGGGAATTGAAATTACCCAAAGTAAAAAATGAAAGATTCCATGATTTTTGGGGAGAAGTCAAATCATTAGGGGCATGGGGCGGTGATTTTATTCTAGCTACCAGTAATCGCCCCTATCAGGAAACTGAAGAATATTTCAATTTGAAAGGCTATCCTATTTTCTTTTCCTACAATGAAATTATTTTATAAATAATGCCCAAGTATCTAAATGGTCATATTATCGGTATAGAAAACGAGGCTCCTCAGACTAAGCGTTTTTTCGTAAAGGTCGAGGATGTGGAAAAAATAGAATTCAAGGCAGGGCAATTCGTAACAATGGAATTACCTATTCATGAAAAAAGGCTGAAAAGAATGCGGAGTTATTCTATCGCAAATGCTCCCGACGGAAGTAATATTATTGAATTCTGTATCGTTTATTTAAATGGAGGCCTAGCAACAACATTTTTTTTTAAAGACGCAAAAGTAGGAACGGAATTAAAATTCAAATATCCTGCGGGGGTTTTCACCTTACCCTCCGTAATTGATCATGATTTGGTTTTCATTTGTACAGGCACAGGTGTTGCTCCTTTCAGAAGTATGATACAATATATTTTCAATAATGATATTCCACATAAAAACATCCACCTGATTTTTGGAACAAGGTATAAAGAAGGGATTCTTTATAAAAAAGAATTCGAAAATCTCACAAAAAAACATCCTGAATTCAAATACACCGTAACACTCTCTCGTGAAGAAGACTGGTCTGGAGAAAAAGGATACGTCCATGCCGTTTATAAAAAAGAGTATGCATCCCCACGTTCTGACATCAGGTTCTATCTTTGTGGCTGGAGTATGATGGTTGATGAAGCTGTCGAACACTTAAAAAACATGGGATATGACGACAAACAAATCCGACTGGAATTATACGGTTAAACATATAGTTGTTTTATTTTAATGGCCGAAAGAAAAAAATTATATCGAAGTAAAATAAGTGAAACAGCGTTCAGAGAAAAACTGACTTTTCTGATAGATGAGCAATCACAAGACAGGCTAAAGGGGCATGTGAAAAAATTCAATCCGCACCGTAGAGAAAAAATATTCGGAAGAATAGAAGAAGACAAATTCTGGATCTGGAAACACGGCTTATTATCCGGTGGAATTTTCTATCCTATTTTTTATGGTGAAATCATAAACAGGGATAACGGCCTCACGATACAGATGAATTCAAAACCTAATTCCCTCGGAGGGATATTTTTTATTTTTATTTCCTTTTTGATAATCATAGGAGTTGCAATATGGCTCATTTATTTCAAGGAATTCGATTCCCGAAATGAAAAAATATTCTACCTCGCCTTAGCGATTATTATTTTTTTAGTCGTCCAAGCCATTCCAAACCTGACACACACATTAGGGAAGAGGGAATTCAGAAAATACTTGGAAGAAGAATTGAAAATGGAAAGGATTAACTGATGGCTATTCAAATTAACCCCTAGCAAAAAATGAAGGTGTAAACACCTTCATTTTTTCATCCAAATACTTACGGGAATTTCGGAAACTTTTCCCAATTCGGTTTTCTTTTTTCCAAAAATGCATTCCGCCCTTCTTCCGCTTCATCTGTCATATATCCTAGGCGGGTCGCTTCTCCTGCAAAAATTTGCTGCCCCACCAAACCATCATCAATAAGATTGAAAGCGAACTTCAACATTTTAATCGCTGTCGGACTTTTACCTAAGATTTCCTGCCCCCAATTAAAAGCTTCTTCTTCCAATTTTTCATGCGGAACAACAGCATTGACCATACCCATCTCGAAGGCCTCCTGTGCAGAATAATTCCGCCCTAAGAAGAAAATCTCCCGAGCCCTTTTCTGCCCTACCTGCCTCGCTAAATAAGCAGAACCATATCCGGCATCGTAACTTGCCACATCCGCATCCGTCTGTTTGAAAACAGCATGTTCCTTGCTTGCCAAAGTCATATCACAAACCACATGAAGACTATGGCCTCCACCAACTGCCCAACCGGGAACAACACAAATGACAACCTTATTCATAAAGCGGATAAGTCGCTGAACTTCCAGAATATTCAAGCGACCGATACCGTCACCTCCTTCATAGCCCCTTTTGCCCCGCACTCTTTGATCCCCTCCGGAGCAAAAAGCATACACCCCGTCCTTGGGTGAAGGCCCCTCTCCCGACAAAAGGATAACTCCGATATTCCGATCCTGATGAGCGTCATGGAATGCATCCAATAATTCGCCAACGGTTTTGGGTCTAAATGCATTTCTAACTTCAGGGCGATTGAAAGCAATTCTTGCAACTCCTTTGCATTTTTTATAGGTAATATCTTCGTATTCCTTTGCTATCTGCCAATTGATTTCCATTAATCTTCAATTTTATTTCGTTTTCAATAAATGACGGTATCTATCAAATACAACGTCGTTATGTTCCCGAGGTGTTTTGATTTCCAAAACCGCAGGCCGATTTCCTTTTTGAGGAGCATAAAAATCCGGTAGGATTTTTTCCAATGATTCGGAATCGGATGCAAAATAATAATGTATTCCGAAAGTATTACAAATACCCTCGGCCCGAAAATCATGACGGGTTTCAAAAAATTGTTCGAATTGTTTTGTCGAAGGTGGTCCGGGTATCAAACTGAAAATACTCCCTCCTTCATTATTAATGAGAATAACCCTGAGGTTCCCACTTAAATGATGATTCCAGAAAGCATTCGAATCGTAAAAAAAAGCAATATCACCCGTAATGAGAATCGTCGGCCTTTGATTAACCAATGACGCACCAACAGCCGTAGAAGTACTACCATCAATTCCACTTACGCCCCGATTACCATTGTATAAAACATCTCCCCTCAACGGGAACAATTGAATATATCTTACCGGGGAGGAATTCCCCATTTGCAAATTGGCATTAAGAGGAAGTGACGGTAATATTTTTGAAAATGCAACCAAATCCGACCACGGACAATTCTTCAGAAAATCATTTAATATTTTTTTTCTGCGAAAATTCATCTCATGCCAAAGATCAATATATTCTCTTTTAGAATTTATTTTTAATCGGGCAATTAAATTTTCAAAAAAATATTCGGGAGAAATATTGATGGTTCGGGTCAACGATTGAAAAACATCCTGCACAGGTTTTCCTTCACCAATATGCCAATGCTCACGGGGTGGTTTTTCCCTTAACCATAATTTTATTTTTTTAGAAATAAAAGAATGCCCTATCGTCAACAATAAATCGGGGCGTGATTTTTCTTTATCGAACTGATGGAATAACGAATCCGTTAAGGTAATAATTTTGTCGCCTGTAATATTGGATGTCGATTCGGCAAGGATTACCGCCTTATCGGAAATATTGTCCAAAGCATTTTTTAATGCTTCATTTCTAGCGGGAGAAAGGCCACAAAGAATAATTATCTTATCTGTCTTATTTATTTTTTCAGCAAGAACATCCCATTCTTTTTCAGGAATTGATTTTTCAAGAATTGTCGAAGTAATTATTTTAGGAAGAGGAACACTCCCATATTCTCCCCTTTGATACAATGGTTCCCTAAACGGCATATTGATATGGACGGGGCCACTTTGTTCCAATGATTGATTAATCGCTTCATTAATCATCCTATCATTACTTTTCACAAAGTCCGAATCCTTTAAATCCAAATGCAGATGATAGCTTCCCAAAATAAAATCACGGTAAATATTTTTCTGCGGAATGGATTGCCCTTCCCCCTGATTGATCCATTCTTCAGGTCTATCCGCAGTAATGACAATCATCGGAATTTTTTGGTAGAACGCTTCACTTACAGCAGGAGCATAATTAAGGGAAGCACTTCCCGAAGTGCAGCAAATAATCGCCGGCTTTCCCGTTTGTTGGGCAATACCCAAGGCAACAAATGCGGCACACCTTTCATCCGGAATACTTAGACAATTAAATGTTCCATATTCATTAAATGTTATGGTAAGAGGTGCATTCCTCGACCCGGGAGAAAGGATGACATATTCTATGCCTTTGGCCGCACAGATTTCTATTAAATTCCTTACGGAATGTTTATCTGACAAGTTCAGATCCACAATATACTAATTCGATGATGTCAGATAGCGTTCGGGATTTCCAACGGGTTTCCTCCAATTCTTTTTCCGGTTCCGAATCCCGGGTAATCCCTCCTCCGACGTACAATGCAAATTGGTTTTCAAAAACCTGCATACAACGCAGATTGACAAAAAGATTGGTTTGTCCATGTAAATTGACAGGGCCTAGGAATCCGCAATAATATCCTCGCTGATGTGGTTCATTTTCCAAAATGAAAT
This sequence comes from Saprospiraceae bacterium, assembly GCA_020628145.1. Lineage (GTDB taxonomy): Bacteria > Bacteroidota > Bacteroidia > Chitinophagales > Saprospiraceae > JAHDCE01. Next base: position 28,704 of record JAHDFN010000010.1, read on the forward strand.
TCCATGCTTCGACTTTAGGTAAACCACAAATGGCCGGGGTAGGATGGATATCCATTGCCACATCCTTCCAATGGCTTTCCATAGGAAAACGGAAACGGGTCTTCAGATGCATCACATGCCCTGCATTGACCGTGAACGGGCCATTTTTATGAAAACTTTTTTTCCTTTTTATCAATACATCCGCAATATAACTTTCAACCATTTGCTGCTCTATGATTTCTTTGCGGGTCCAATCCTCCGAGCTGCTCAGGGGACGGGTGCCGGCAAGGGCCACCGTTTCTCCTATGCCATTGTTTTCCGTAAGAAGGACTTCAGGAGTAGCCCCCATCCAACAACCGATACCGGGCACATTAACCAAATAAACGAAAGCAAATGGATATTTTTTCTTGAGTTCTATGTATAACGGATATAAATCGCCCGTAGGCATTTCTTTTTGTATGACCCTGGAACAAATCGCTTTATGGAAACAGTTGGATTTGATCTTATCTACATACTTTTCCAAAAGCGGAATATAATCTCCTTCTGCAATGAACACAGGATTGCCATTATGATAACTCTTGAAAGAGAATTCGGCATTAAAAGTGATTTTTTCGGGAATAAAAGCCAATGCAGGATATTCTTCCGATTCCATGAAAGGATGGAATACGAAAGCTGATTCGTTGGTATCTAAATTTTCCAAACGGATAGTTTGATTACCCTTCGGCCTGATGAGATAATGATTATCCTCATTAGGTAGCCGATATACGGCAAAAGCATCTTCTATCCCTAGTTCATGTCTCATAAGAAACGGCTATTTAACCAATTCCATATACAATGACAAATATAAGGGGCAAAATTCAAACTTTCAATATTTTTTGAAAATATTATATAAAAAATATTTAAAAGAGGGGGCGACTATCTCCCACCAAAGCATTTACTATTTCCACAATGGCTTTTGTGTCTTTTTTTTCCAAATGTCTGATCTTCATAAAGATGGTATTTTCCCGTAGCCCCCATCTTTCGAATAAAAACGAACTTGCCAACCTTTTATCCATTTTCCCAGCAAGGTTTGTTCCTCTGGTGGTATTTTCAGGAAAAGGTACATCCCACTCTCTTTTTCCCAACCGATCCAAACATTCCTCAAGTCCCACGCTCAACACAATGACGATGAGTTCGCCTTCGTATTTCATCATCCTTCTAAAAACAGAACTCCCCAATCTTCCGAAACCGGAACATTCTATAATCTGGCAAGGAGAATTTTCATGGGAAATTTTTTTCACGAACGCACTTTTGGCCAAAGCATCCCCCTTCAAGGTACCGTCACTCAAAGATCTTCTGAAATCGTCCACAGCGATATAATCCCATTCCGGAAAATGGTTGGATAATGCTTTACAACAGGTCGTTTTCCCCGAACCGATATTACCTAAAACAAGGATTTTCATAGTTGGTTTATCATCCCATATCGATGTTCGATATTGGTAGTGTATGCTTTATATATAAATGTAAAAAGGAATGGGTAATAAAAAAGAGAGAGAATCTTTTTCAAGATTCTCTCATAAGTAAAAAACCCAAATGAATCACCCTTAAATAAAACTGATGGATTGTTGACAACAACAACCCTTTGATACTACTAATATATGTTTTTTTTTAAAATTAACAAAATCGGAATATAAAATAACCGGATTACCTGATAAGGGTTATACTCCCAAATTGCTTACGTTCACTACCATTACAGATGTATTTCATTTTGTAAAGAAATACTCCGGGGTTGAGCATCTTACCCCCAAGCGAACCATCCCATTGGTCAAACGGGCTATCTGTATGGAATACCCGACCACCCCAACGATCATAAATTTCAAACGAAATGAGTTCTTCCATCGCAAATGGATTACTGACCCCTACCGTTTCATTGGATGCAGGGCCTGTTCCATTCGGCGTAAAGGCTCTGGGAACGAAAACCTTTTCACAATCCAGTGAAGCAGGATCTATGACCGTAACAACTATCGAATCCCTTGCTCTACAACCATTATCATCAATCATTTCCAAAGTATATGTCGTCGATAAGGTAGGGGATAAGGTAGGGGTTCCCGAACTGGGGTCATCTACTCCGTCAGTCGGCGTCCATGAAAAATTGGTAACACAGGTATTTGGAAGAAAAACATCCAAGGTTTGACCTAAGTATAATAAGGTATCCCTATTCCCAATTCGATCCGGTGCGAAGTATAATTGCTCTACTTCGTCTTCTAATAAATCCCGGCTATATACAATCAATTCATCGATATAACCTTTGAAGCGATTGACATTAGACCCTACACAAGGGCTATCCGCCAATGCCAAAACAGCATTGTTTTCCAAGTCTATTCTAGAAATAGCAGTTCCCACCGCTTCTTCTATTCCATTCAAATAAAGCCTGGTTCTCCCTGCTTTCCGTACAATCACTACATGATGCCAACAATTATCAAAATTAAGATTACCGATGGCTGATGAATTCTTATCAAAATCTTCACTCAGGTCGGCAGAAAGAGTACCGAAATTGGGACGGTAATCCACACTGAAGGAATTGTCCGGCCCACAATCTTCCCTTTTGGAAAGGATGTCCTGCGGAAGCGGAGATCCAAACGGTTTGAAATAAAAGCTCACTGTAAAATTATCCGTTCCAAAGTAATTGTTAACCAAACCGAGAAAAAGGATATGATCATTCAAACCATCAAATTCCAATGCATTACCCGAAACACCGCAAACACAATCCGGCGTACCGACGATAACTCCGTCCGAGCCATTACCCGAATCGTCAAAGGCATCACAATTATCAAAAGAATAATAGGCAATCAATCCGTCCGTCACGGGTGGTTGTGTCCAACCCTGCGAATAGCAAACCCACAACAGGAAAAATGTCAGTATTGTCTTATTGTTCATTCTTGTATTCATTAGCATCTTGTCACATTCCTCCAAAAAGATTCCCTAATCCGGGAGGGAGCAAATCGTTGACCATTTTCTGTGATTCTTCGGCTTCTTTTTCCGCCGCCTTATCCAGTGCTCGATTGAGTACCGTCAAAAGAAGATCTTCTAATTCTTCATTATCCCCCGAAGACATCTTATCAGGATTAATCGAAATATTGAGGATCTGCCTATTGGCATTAACCGTCACGGAAACGGCACCACCTGAAATAGTATCCTGTATCTCCATCTTAGAGAGTTTTTCATGGATTTCGGCTTTCTTGGATTCCATGTTCCCCATCAAATCTCCGAACATAATTCTTTTGTTTTACATATATCAAGAAAACAACATACAAACTAAGTACCAAATTTACTTGGGACTCAACTTTATAAAAGGACAAATGATTTCTTCTAATGAAATCCCACCATGTTGGAAGGTGTCCCGGTAATAATTATTATAATAATTATAGTTATTAGGATAGAGGAAAAACTTATCCTCTTTGGCAAAAATAAATCTTGAACTCACATTTGGACTGGGAAGCAAAGCTTCCTTCGGATTCTTTATTGCCAACACATCCTTATTTTCATATTTGAGGTTCTTCCCTACTTTATACCTTAGATTGGTCGTTGTCTCCCTATCTCCCACCACTTTTGACGGCTGCTTGACCCTTATTGTACCATGATCGGTTGTAATAATGAGTTTTATATTCTTTCTTGATATTTCTTTGAGTGCTTCCCATAGAGGGGAATGCAAGAACCATGAACGGGTCAAGGAGCGGTAAGCTCTCTCGTCTCCGGCCAACTGCTTCAGAACTTCCATCTCAGTACGGGCATGGGACAACATATCTATAAAATTATAAACGATGACACTAAGGTCATTGTTGAGGCTATTGTGGATATTATCCCTCAAGGTCGTGGCATGTGTAGAATTGACGACCTTCGTATAATCAAACTTAGGGGCATTGCGAAAAGTCCTTCTCAACTGTTCTCGAAGCAAATCCTCTTCATGAAGGTTCTTACCTCCTTTCTCATTATCATTTTTCCACCAATCGGGATAATATTCCTCAATCTCAGAAGGCATTAATCCAGAAAAAATCGCATTCCGACTGTATTGAGTAGCCGTTGGCAAAATAGAAAAGAAGAAATTTTCCTCATCCACCCTGTAATATTCGGAGATAATGGGTTCAATCACCTTCCATTGATCGTACCTGAGATTATCTAACAAAAGGAAAATAGTAGGGGTTTCTTCATTGATATCCTCAAATACCTTCTCCCTCATTAGATTATGGGAAAATACAGGAGCCCGGTCGGTCTCGTCATACAACCAATCCACATAGCTTTTTTCTATGAATTTAGAAAATTCGATGTTGGCTTCACTTTTTTGCATCGAAAGGATATTGGCCATTTCCGAAGTATCCGAATTATCGATTTTGATTTCCCAATTGATAATCTTCTTATATATATCTGCCCATTCCAGATAATTCAATCCGCTATTGATCTTTGAGAAAATTTCCCCGAACTGTTCCCTATAATCCGATGAGGTTTTTTCTTTGACCAACTCCTTCTTATCTATAATCTTCTTGAGGGTTAGCAATATCTGGTTGGGATTGACCGGCTTAATCAGATAATCCGTAATCTGGGCGCCGATAGCCTCTTCCATCACATTTTCCGCCTCGTTTTTAGTTATCATTACAACCGGCAAATGTGGGTTGATTTGTTTGATCTTGTTCAATGTTTCCAATCCTGTAAGCCCCGGCATGCTTTCATCCAGAAAAACAACATCGATATCATTGTATTCCTCACACTCTTCAACCGCATCATGTCCATTGGTAACTGTGATCACGTCATATCCTTTTTTTTCAAGGAACATGACTTGGGGTTTCAACAAGTCGATTTCATCATCCGCCCAAAGGATCGTTATTTGATTACTCATTATACTGACTTCATTTTATGAATATTACCGACAGAATCGTCCGGCATCATAGTATATACGACCAAACACATCGTTTTATGATTGCAAAGGCACAAAAATATTGATAATAGTTCATAATTGCTTCTTCCTTGGCCGTTTTGACAAGTGGTATTGTCCACTTACCCCTATCTTTGTGTAAAAATCCGAAAAAAATTAAATGGGCAAAGCAACCCTTTTACCGTTTCCACAGTCTTGTTTGTGCATATTTTATGGGAAAAAAGATTCCCTGTTGGCTTTGAAAACAGAAAGGGTTGTATCTCAGCAAGGTTTACAATTAAATTTTCTTAATGAATAAACGTAAAATCATTAATGATCCGGTTTACGGATTTGTAACCATCCCCTTCGATATCATTTATGATTTGATGGAACACAAATGGTTCCAACGATTACGAAGGATTAAGCAACTTGCATTAACCCACTATGTTTATCCCGGTGCATTGCACACCCGATTCCATCATGCTTTGGGTGCCTTACATCTAACCGGTCAAGCTATTGACGTATTACGTTCAAAAGGAACGATGATTTCAGAAGAAGAAGCAGAAGCAGTATCCATAGCGATTTTGCTTCATGACATAGGACACGGCCCTTTTTCACATGCCCTCGAACATACCTTGATGAATATCCACCATGAAGAACTTTCTGTTCTTTTCATGGAAAAGCTCAATAAGGAATTCAATGGACGGTTGGACATGGCCATTTCTATTTTCAACAATCAATATCCTAAGAAATTCCTTTACCAATTGGTTTCAGGCCAATTGGATATGGACAGAATGGATTATCTCAATAGGGATAGTTTTTTCACAGGAGTCCATGAAGGAGTAATCGGATATCACCGCATCATCAAGATGTTGGTTGTTCAGGATAATGAATTGGTTGTGGAAGAGAAGGGACTTTATTCCATAGAAAGGTTTCTTACTGCAAGGAGATTGATGTATTGGCAGGTTTACTTACATAAAACCACTCTTGTTGCCGAACAGATGCTCATCAAAACATTGAATCGAGCAAAATATCTGGCTACAAAGAAAAAAATAGTTACGCCTTCATCTCATCTCAACTTCTTCCTGAATAGCAATCTTAGTTCAAATGATTTGGAAAGAATCGGTGATGAAATCATTTACCACTATTCCAATTTAGATGATACGGACATTGTCATCGCCCTCAAAATGTTTGCAAAAAATGATGATTTCCTATTGTCTTTTTTAGCCAATGGGCTACTCTATAGGAAATTATTTAGAATTGAAATACAAAACACCCCTTTTGGCAGTGACTACATCGCCAAAATCCGTCAAAAAACCACTAATGCATATCAACATAAAGATGTTGATGCCAACGATTTGATTTCCATCGGACAGGAAAGCAATACGACATACTCCACAAAAAAGGATGAAATAAAAATCCTATTGAAAAATGGAACTGTCAAACCGATGTCTGAAGTGGATACACTTAACATTCCACAGGAAATAATCACCAAGCATTATTTATGCTATCCGAAAACAAAATCGTAACTTTGTGCCACCAAAATGGAAACCACTGGTTTTCAGTGGCATTCAAAAAATAAACAAATGTTCTTTGACATATCGGGTTAGACTTTTTTATTATGAAAATATGTTTTCACATTCTAAATGTCCAATCATATTTTCAAAAAGGTAAAACTCGAGGCTGCTTCAAGTAAAGTATGATACAAGAGGTTTTTTTCCTCTTCTATTATATTATTCATTGGTAATAATTTTAATTAGTTATAAACCTTATTTCATTAATTCAAAATCTGTTGTTTCGCTATGAAAAAATTGAACCTGATTCTTGGAGTAGTTTTCGTGCTTTTTGCCGTAGCTGCTACAGCTCAGCCAGGTATCGATGCACCAATCGAACGTGAACCCGGAAAATGCTACGCTAAGTGTATGATCCAGGACCGTTATGATACAGTGTCCGAGACTGTTGAGACCAAGGGAGCTTCTTCTCGTACAGAAGTTGTTCCAGGTGAGTATGAAACCGTAACCGAACAAGTTGTGGTTGCTGAAGAAAGCCGTCGTCTCATTCCTGTGCCTGCTGAGTATGAAACTGTTTCCGAACAGTATGAAAGTGCTCCTGCAAGTTCTACATTAAGAGTTGTTCCTGCTCAATATGAGACAGTAACTGAGCAAGTATTGGTGGCTGATGAAAGCCGTCGCTTAATTGCCGTTCCTGCTGAATATGAGACAGTAAGTGAACAAGTCGTAACTGCCGAAGCTAGTAGCCGTCTTGTTGCCGTTCCTGCACAATACGAAACAGTAACCGAGCAAGTAATGACTGCTGATGAAAGCCGTCGTTTAATTGCCGTTCCTGCCGAGTATGAAACAGTAACTGAGCAAGTAATGACTAAAGATGCTTCTTCTACACTTGTTGCCGTTCCTGCTCAATATGAGACAGTAACCGAGCAAGTAGAAACTCAACCTGCTTCTTCACGTTTGATCGCCGTTCCTGCTCAATTCGAGACAGTAACCGAGCAAGTGATGACCAAGGATGCTTCTTCTACACTTGTGGCTGTTCCTGCTCAATATGAGACAGTGACCGAGCAAGTAGAAACCCAACCGGCTTCTACACGTTTGATCGCTGTTCCTGCTGAGTATGAGACAGTAACTGAACAAGTAATGGTTAAGCCTGAGTCTCGCCGTTTAATTGTTGTTCCTGCTCAATTCGAGACAGTAACTGAACAAGTAATGACTAAAGCTGAGTCACGTCGTCTAATAGCTGTTCCTGCTCAATATGAGACAGTAACTGAAACTGTTGGAGGTGATGATGCCGGTTCAAGACTTGAAGTTGTTCCTGCTCAATATGAGACAGTAACCGAACAAGTAATGGTTAAGCCTGAATCTCGTCGTCTAATAGCTGTTCCTGCTCAATTCGAGACAGTAACTGAAACTGTTGGAGGTGATGATGCCGGTTCAAGACTTGAAGTTGTTCCTGCTCAATACGAGACAGTAACCGAACAAGTAATGGTGGCTGAAGAAAGCCGTCGTTTGATTGCCGTTCCTGCCGAGTATGAAACAGTAACTGAACAAGTAATGGTAGCTGAAGAAAGCCGTCGTTTGATTGTTGTTCCTGCTGAGTACGAAACCGTAACTGAACAAGTAGAGGGCTCTCAAGCTTCTACACGTTTGATTGCTGTTCCTGCTCAATATGAGACAGTAACTGAACAAGTAATG
>JAHDFN010000011.1:0-34970 GCA_020628145.1 Saprospiraceae bacterium
CAATGGTTGTAGCAACACAAGTTTGTGTAGAACCACAAGTCGCGTTATCAAAGAAGTGTACTGTAAAATCTCCTGCAGCAGCAGGAGTATAGGTTACAGGAGTAGCTCCTTCAACATAAACGACAGTAGCATTGGCATCATTAGCAACAACGATGTAACCCGGCGTAGCCATATCTAAGACATAAGCCGTACCGGCTACCGCACCGGTAATGACTGCATACTCACCAGTATAATTACAAGTAGAGATACTAGAAGGACCGGAAAGTGTAGGAGCAGTAACTGCTGCTGACGGATATTGTCCCAATGTCTGGACACAACCACTTTGAGCATAAGCTCCAAATGTGAGAAATAAGGCACTCATAAGCACCCCAATAAACTTGAGAATTAAAGTTTGGTTCATGAATTAATAGGATTTTGTTATTAGAATAATTGTGTATAATGAAATTCAAATTTAATAAATATAAATCGAAACCATTATATCATGAGACATTTAACTTTTATGAAGTTATTGGACTTCATCTTGAGATATGGTTTAAAAATAAAAGGGATTTCCATTCCTGAATGTCCCTTTCATTACAAATTCTTGAATCAAAATACATGATATTACATACTCATCTGCTTTTTGGCTTTCCGTTTTCTTTTCAATTCTGCAAAATATTCTTTCAGTAATCCCCTGGATATCAACAATTTCATAATTTCATTCGTGCCTGCGTATATACGGGCCACCCTTGAATCCGCTAGTTGACGGGTAATACCGTATTCCCACATATAACCATAGCCTCCATGTAACTGTACGCATTCGTCGGCCAGTTTCCAGTGCATTTCGGTGGCAGCATATTTGGCCATCGAACCCAATTCGGGTGACAAATTGTGAGCTGAAAGCAATGCCGTACATCTATCTACGAAAGTCTGATGAATCTGTAGTTGAGTCGCCAGTTCTGCCAATTTGAACTGTGTATTCTGGAATCCGGCAATCGGTTGTTTGAAAGCCCTTCTTTCCAAAGTATATCGAATGGTATCTTCCAATGCTCCTTCCGCACCTCCTACAGCCATCAACCCTACCACCAATCTTTCCCTTGCCAATTCGGTCATCATGTAAATGAAGCCTTTCCCTTCTTCACCCAATAAATTCTCTTTCGGCACTTTCACATCTTCGAAGAACAACTCGCAGGTATCATTGGCTTTCATACCCATTTTATGGAAAGGCTGCCCTTTGGAAAATCCGGCGGCGTCACTTTCCATCATCAGAAGGCTGATCCCTTCATCAGGTGTTCCGACATTGGTCTTTACCGCGACTATGGCCATATGGCACATATAGCCATTGGTGATAAAGGTCTTTGAACCATTGACCAAGTAATGATCTCCCATGTCATCAGCACGGGTACGGATAGCTTGGAGATCGGAGCCACAACTCGGTTCTGTCATGCCGATAGCAGCAATCATGTCACCGGAAGCCATCCCTCCGATGAATTTTTTCTTTTGGGCTTCATTTCCGTACTTTAGAATATACGGAGCCACAATATCCGAATGCAGGAAAAAACCGGGCCCTGTACATCCGTGTTTTACCAATTCTTCTATAAACATGGCACTGAAGGAAAAATCAAATCCCGAACCGCCATATTCAGGCGGCATATCCATGCATAGCAATCCAAGTTCTCCGGCCTTTTTCCACAGTTCATAACTGACATGTCCTTGTTTTTCCCATTCATCATGGTAAGGCTTGATTTCCTTCTGAATGAAATCGACTATGGTTTGCTTGACCATCTTATGATCCTCGGTTCCATATACTTCTCTTTCCAAACTTATATCTGAATACATACGTCTATTTTTTTCCAAAAATACAATCTTCAATTGAAACCCGCAGCACATAAATTCAGTCCAAGTGGCTAATCATTCCCTTTTACTTGCTAAAACCGAACCTTCTGCATAATTTAGACCGCATTTAAAACTTATGAAACTGACAAAAAGGCAAATCATAATTGTGCCATGTTTAGGGAAAAAGGCTATGCTTCCACTTCCATGCGTGATTTGGCCAAATCCGTAGGAATGGAGGCTGCGAGTCTTTACAATCATATCAAATCCAAGCAGGAAATACTCGCCGAGTTATTATTGGATGTGGCACAATCATTTATGGATGGGATGGAAGAAATTGAGAGTTCCCCAAAATCCCCCCTCTCAAAAATAGAGGATCTCATCAAGCTACATATTCATATTGCAGTGGATAAAACAGATGCAAGTTCTTTACTGACTCAAGAGTGGCGGCATCTTGAGGGGGATGCCCTGACAGAATTCAATAACAAACGGAAAGATTATGAAATCCGATTTAGGGAAATCATTTCCCGAGGCATTGAAAATGGTGAGATAAAAAAAGTAGATCCTGAAATTGCCTTATTCTCCATCCTTTCCACACTCAGATGGTTCTATGCCTGGTATTCCAGAAAAGAAGAAATGGACATAGAAATTCTCGAACAACAATTCTGTGAACTTTTAATAGGAGGATTGAAGAACTAAGATTACATCAATACACCATCCTTCGCCTTGATTTTTTCAGGGAGATTCTCCTCACCTAACATATCCCTCAAGTCTATTTCTATAGTTCGGCACATCGCAGTCATGGGTACGTCATTAATGAAATTTTCAAAAGGATCTTCGCTGTTGTCCCCGACCATTTCCATCGTAATGAATACCCAGGCAATCAAAACGAAAAACGGAATAGTGAGCCAAATGAAATCATGTCCCATAGATGCGAATTCACCTACCAAACCAAAAGGCAGTAACAAAATGAAAATCCAAGTAAAGATTCCGGAGAAGTAGGCGTATTGACGAGGAAAGGGTGTGTTCTTAATCCGTTCACATTTTCCTTGGAGATTGTAAAATTCTTCCAGACACCTCATCATTTCCATATGTCTGAAATCCTCAATCAGACCACTATCCATGAATTTCCTTAACTCGTCTCCCTGTAATCGGATGATTTGGGTAGCCGTGTTTTTCGCCTTAATCAAAAATTCGACTTCTTCCTTGCTATTAACGAAAGGTCCGACATCATTTTTCCAATCTTCCTCTCCCGGGCGGCCTTTATATAATTCTCCTAAATGCTTATGATAATTCTTACTGAAACTTGAAGGCCTTCTCAATTGAAGCCTAAGAGCGTTCATCCAAGCAATATGGCGATAAATCAGTCTTTTCTGATGCGCATATAATTCTTCTTGGGATATGGAACCGTCTGTTTTTCTCAATGTTATAAAACTCATGACCTGATTGCCCCAAGTCCTGCTATAATTCACGATACCGCCCCATATTTTCCTCGCTTCCCAAAAACGATCATACGATTGGTTGTTTTTAAAACCGATGTAAAACGCTACGGCAATACCAATGGTACTCAAAGGAAGAAACGGAATGGCCGCATTGATTTCCTTATGTTCCAACCAATGATAAAGGAAAATGACCGCCGTTCCATAAATGATGAAAAACAACACTCTTGAAAAGGCAAAACGCAAAATTATTTTCCAACTGATATTCCGATTAACATACATAGTTTATGGTTTTCCGCAAATGTAATATCTAACATGACAATTTAAAAAAATGTTTACCCTTACTTGACAATTGTAGTTCGACCATCATATCAGGCTTGTAATTATGCCTTGAATACGCTATATTTGCAAAACTAACACTTGTTAGTTAAACCTGTGTTTTATGGCCAAAGTCAGATTTCATTCCTTAAAAGTCAAAGATCTTACCCGCGAAACTGCGGAATGTACATCCATCGCTTTTGAACTTCCTGAAGAACTCAAGGATATTTTCCATTACAAACAAGGACAATATCTCACACTCCGTACTATGATAGATGGTGAAGATATCAGACGTTCCTATTCATTATGTAGCAGTCCATTGGAAGAGGAAATGAGAGTGGCCGTAAAAAAACTGGAAGGCGGTCGTTTCTCCACTTTTGCCAATAAACAATTGCAAGTAGGAGATACTTTGGATGTCATGCCTCCGATGGGAAATTTCTTTACGGAATTGAATTCCGATAATAAGAAAAACTATGTGGCATTTGCCGCAGGTAGTGGAATCACACCAATGATGTCCATTATCAAAACAACATTGGAAGTAGAGCAGGAATCCAAATTCACCTTACTGTTCTGTAATCGGAACATTCATTCCATTATCTTCAAGGAAGAAATAGAAGGCTTGAAGAATACTTATCTGGAAAGATTCCAAGTCTATCATTTCCTTACCCGTGAGATGCAGGATATTCCCTTATTCAATGGAAGATTCGACAAGGAAAAACTGGAAAGTATAATCGGCAAATTGGTACTCACGGAATTTACGGATGAATTCTTCATCTGCGGGCCTGAAGAAATGATTTTGAGTGTGAAAGACGGTTTATTGGAAAACGGCGTTGAACAATCCAAAATACATTTTGAATTATTCACAACCCCGGGTACTCAAAAAATCCAAAAGAAAAAAAGAGAGAACTCCCGTCGGAGTGATAAGGTCAGTCTAGTAACCATCAAGGATTCGGGAACCAGTTTCCAATTCGAATTATCACAAGGCACCAACAATATTCTCGATGCCGCATTGTTGAATGGAGCAGACCTTCCTTTTGCCTGTAAAGGCGGAGTATGTTGTACCTGCAAGGCAAAAGTCATTGAAGGGAAAGTCGAAATGGATGTCAATTACGCTTTGGAACCGGATGAAGTGGAAAAAGGATATATTCTAACCTGCCAGGCACACCCTTTAACGGAAACCGTCATTGTAGATTTCGACGAAGCGGTATAATACCGTATTGAAAATAATTTTCTAATCATCAGTCAAAACCTGATTCTTATGAAAAGTCAAGAAGACATATTCCAAGAAAAAATCGATGCGGAGCTTAAAATCGAAGCGAAGGATTGGATGCCGGAAAAATACCGGAAAACCTTAATCCGTCAGATTTCGCAACACGCCCATTCGGAAATCGTAGGGATGTTGCCGGAAGGAAACTGGATTTCACGGGCGCCCAACCTGAGAAGGAAAGTTGCTCTTTTGGCGAAGGTTCAGGATGAGGCCGGACATGGACTTTATCTTTATTCCGCAGCAGAAACACTAGGAGCGGAAAGGGATCAGATGTTCAGGGATTTGAATTCAGGTAAAGCAAAATATTCAAGCATATTCAATTATCCTACACTTTCTTGGGCCGACATTGGGGCCATTGGTTGGTTGGTGGATGGAGCTGCCATCATGAACCAGGTGATGTTGACCCGTACTTCTTACGGGCCATATGCCCGGGCCATGGTTAAAATCTGTAAGGAAGAATCCTTCCATCAGAGACAGGGCTATGAAATCATGATGACCTTGGCACAGGGTACTCCCGAACAAAAAGAAATGGCACAGGATGCATTGAATCGTTGGTGGTGGCCGTCGTTGATGATGTTCGGTCCGAGCGATAAGGAATCGACACATTCCGCTCAATCCATGAAATGGAAAATCAAAAGGAAATCCAATGATGAATTGAGACAGCATTTCGTAGATGTTTCTGTTCCTCAGGCAGCCTATCTGGATTTGAAAATCCCTGATGAAAACCTGAAGTGGAATGAAGAAAGGGGCCACCATGATTTTGGGGAAATAGATTGGGAAGAATTCTGGAATGTCGTCAAGGGGAACGGCCCTTGTAATAGAGCCCGATTGAAAGCTAGGAATAAGGCGTATGATGATGGGAAATGGGTAAGGGATGCGGCAGTGGCTTATGCGGAGAAGCAGTTAGCAGTTAGCAGTTAGCAGTTAATTTAGTTTAAGATTAATTAAATTAATAGACAATAATGAAAGGACATAAAAGTATTGCTTATGAAAAAGCTTACAGATTTGCTCTAAGGATTGTTAAACTAAATAAGTATCTAGCTGATGAAAAAAGGAATTCCATATTTCTAAACAACTTATAAGAAGTGGAACTTCTGTTGGAGCCAATTTAGCAGAAGCAAATGGTGCAATTTCTGAAAATGATTTTTCTGCTAAAATAAGTATCGCCTACAAAGAATGCTTAGAAAGTAAATATTGGATATCTATCCTAAAAGACACCAATTATATTAATGAAGAACAATTTTCATCTTTATTCCATGATGCAGATGAAATTGCCAAAATATTATTTTCAATCTTAAAAACAACAAGAATCAATAAACAACACAATATGTAATGTAAAATAATTCCAACTGATAACTGATAACTGATAACTGATAACTGATAACTGATAATTATGAAAAATTGGCCACTTTGGGAAGTATTTATCCGTAGCAAAAACGGATTACATCACAAACATGTAGGAAGCCTACATGCAACGGATGCGGAAATGGCGATGCAGAATGCCCGAGATGTTTATACCCGCAGAAGTGAAGGTGTAAGTATATGGGTTGTGGAATCCAAACACATTACGGCATCCAACCCTGAAGAAAACGGAGAATTATTCGAACCCGCACAGGACAAGGTTTACAGACATCCGACATTTTATGAAATGCCGGATGAATTGGAACACATTTAAATTCAACACCTGTGGAAGAACTGATTCAACGGATAAAAAAACTGGAAGAAATTTCAGAAGAACTGGAACCTACGGAAAAACAAAGAGAGAATTATCATCATCAACTCCTTGAATTTTCCAATGGTTTCATTAATACGATCCACGAAAGGAATTCTTTTTTGGAAAGAAAAGAACCTATCTCCGGTTTGGAAGTCGATGGACAAAAAAAGTCATTGGAAAAAATCATCGGTTTATACAATGAAAAAGTAACTCCTTACGGAATTAATCCTGCATCAGGAGGACACATCGGATATATTCCCGGCGGGGGTATTTTCGCTTCAGCTATCGGAGATTATATTGCCGATGTTTCCAATGAATATGCCGGCGTTTATTTCGGATCCCCCGGAGCAGTCACCATTGAAAATGAAGTTCTCGATTGGATGAAAGATATTTTCGGATTTCCTAGAAGTTCTGTTGGGAATTTGACTTCCGGAGGTTCCATCGCTAATCTAATTGCCTTGACATCCGCTAGGGATCACCATAAAATAAAAGGAGAAAAAATAAATAAAAGCGTTATTTATTTAAGCCCCCAAACACATCATTGCATCGACAAGGCATTACGGATTATCGGCCTTGAAGACATTATTTTACGATATTTGGAATTGGATGAATCCCACAGGGTAAAAATCGATGATTTACAACAAAAAATAAATGCTGATAAAAAATCGGGATTGAATCCTTTTTTAGTCATTGCTTCTGCCGGCACTACGGATACGGGAGCGGTCGATCCACTTTTTGAGATCGGAAAAACAGCCGAGGAAAATAAATTATGGTTTCATGTCGATGGAGCCTATGGTGGATTTTTTATTTTATGTGAAAATAAAAAACATTTATTCCGTGGAATAGAAATGGCCGATTCTCTGGTCATCGATCCCCACAAGGGATTATTTTTGCCTTATGGAACAGGTGCGGTTTTAATTAAAGATAAGACGGCAGTTTTGCATTCCCATCATTATACGGCGAATTATATGCAGGACACCATCGGCACCGATTTATCGATGAGTCCCGCAGAGGTTTCTCCCGAATTAACCAAACATTTCAGAGGATTAAGACTTTGGCTTCCTTTGCAGTTGCACGGCCTCGAACCATTCATTGCCTGCTTGGATGAAAAAATATTATTGACGGAATATTTTAGACATCAATTAATGGAAATGGGCTTCGAAGTAGGCCCTGCTCCGGATTTATCCGTCAGTTATTTTTGGTATCCCTACAAAAAAGGAAATCCGGATGAGTATAATAAAAAACTCATGAAACTGATTCACGAAGATGGTCGGATATTTTTGAGCTCTTCTACCATCGGAGGACGCTTCGTCATTCGGATGGCCATACTTTCATTTAGAACCAAAATGAAAATCATTGATAAAGCCCTTGAAATGATCAAGGATTGCAGCATAAAACTAGAAGAAGGAAAAGCTGTGATTAAAAATTAAATATTTTTAAAATGGACAATAATATTTTATTCGATTATTTACTTCAACTGGGTGACAACTCATTGGTTTTAGGACACCGACTTTCCGAATGGTGCGGTCACGGTCCGATTCTCGAAGTCGATATGGCATTAACCAATATTGCATTGGATTTATTGGGACAGACTAGGAATTATTTCCAATATGCTGCCGAAGTCGAAGGAAAGGGAAGAACGGAAGATGATATTGCAATGCTTCGGGATGTACGTGATTTTAAAAATGTTTTACTGGTAGAACAACCCAATGAAGATTTTGCATATACGATTACCCGGCAATTCTTTTTCGATGCATATCATTTTTATTTTTTAAAGGAATTATCCACTTCCAAAGATGAACAGTTGTCAGCTATTGCACAAAAATCATTGAAAGAAGTTACCTATCATTTGAAATACAGTTCGGATTGGGTTATAAGGTTGGGAGACGGAACGGAAAAAAGCCATCATAAAATCCAAAATGCAGTTGATGATCTTTGGATGTATATCGGTGAATTATGTGAGGAAAGCGAAACAGATAAAAAAATGTCATCCATAGGAGTCGGAGTGGATTTGAATAAAATTCGTTTTATGGTCAACGAAAAAATAAACGAAGTTTTAAAGGAATCGACTGTAAGAATTCCGGAAACACCCTCAAAACAAACCGGTGGAAAAAATGGAAAACATACCGAGCATTTAGGGTTTATTTTATCTGAGTTGCAATGGATGCAAAGAACATACCCGAATATGAAATGGTAAAATTTAATTCATCAAACGAATAATAGACTTTATTACAAAAAAGCATTTTTCTTTTTATCAAAAATCCTGAGATGGCAGAAAACGAAAAATTAATACATACCATTCAACAGGTGTTTTCAGGAGTGGAATTAGGTGATGGTGTTTCATGGAGAGAAGCAGATGTGATTGATGACTATGGCAGTGCCGAAGCTCGGAAAAGAGCAAGGGATTTAGACGAAAAAAAAGATTGGGAAAAAATACCGATGGAATTAATTGGGAATATGAGATACCAGAGCGTATTATCTTTTTTAGACCCACAAGGGTTGAAATTCCATTTACCTCCATGTATGATTTATGTAATCAATCATTACAAAACTTCCAATTCCGCAATTGTAGAATCCTTAATATTCACCTTGGCTCAAGACAGAGCGATTGGAGGGTTAAAAAATGTGCTTACCAACGAACAAATAAACTGCACTATCACTTTTTTGAACTGGTGTAAAGGTTTGAAAGAATTCGAATGGGATAAGGAAAAAATTGAATATGCATTGGAAAAATTCCGACTATAAATAATTCCCATGAGGTGGACCGCCAACATAAACGAAAACGAAAACGATTTTAAACGACTGATGATTTACGATTCGGGAAACGATGTTTACCTGTTCATTTTCGATCAGAAAAAAGACGGCCCATCTTGTAGGGATTATCTATATGAAGACATTGATGATGTTTTCGATGCTTGCCGGGAAGATTATGGTATAACGAAAAACGACTGGAAGGAAATTCCTTCTCCATTGGAAGGATGCCAACACGACTGGATTGCTCCGGTAAGGGTCAAAGGGATGGATAAAGGGAAACCGAGATGGGGCAGATTCCAACAATTAATCGATGGGAAATGGATTGACATTTACACCTAAATCAAATCCTACATCCCAAACCGAAACTCATCCTGAAAGTTTTTATCCCGAATTCCGTTTCGAATGTAGCTTCATTGATGGCATTAAATGAAAAAGGTATGCCTGCTTTGGTTTTCTTGTAATAAAAATCAGTGATTCCCACAGGTATTTTAAAAAACAAACCCAATCTATCCAATACTTTTATTTCTATACGGGGTACGATGGAAAATTCTCCTCCTATTTTCAATAACGAAACAGGAACTTCGGCAGACGTGACCGGTTCCATATCCAAATAATTCATATAGGGATTAATCCCTAAAGCAAGTCCGAATAAAAAATTATCAACTCCATCAAAAACGAATAATTTCCCGTACTCTATTCCCAACATTGTCTCTAGAACTAATCGATTCTTTCCATTTTTCGGAAAATCATCATCATTTTGAATTTTGACAAATGTAGCTTCATAATCCCTTTTAACATGAAGAGCCATTAATCCATATTCCTGGTACCACTTTTTCGGATTTGTTATTTTAATTCCGATTCCGGGATGAATCAAATCCACTCCCTCCAATCCGAATACATAATCCGTATTCGAATCCAAGGCTACAGATTCCTCGATGGAACCGGAAGAAGGTATCCCCATATTCAGATATGGAATAATATTCAATTCATTTTTCTCTTTTCCTTCAAAAGAACTCTGGGAAAAAACAGTAAAAAAATGAAACGATAAAAACCATAAAAGAAAATTAATCTTGATTTTCCCAAACAACATACCTAAGAAACGATGGCATTTTTGTCATATTTCACATTAACAAAAAAACCTTCGTGATAAAAATCAATTCGCAATATTACAGATTCCATCACCTATAACACCTCTATCTGATATTAAGTATATCACTGGAGAAAAACCACTACTAAATTGCAATCAAATGTATTCCAGCATATTACACATTAACTTTAATCATTGTAATTTAATTAGCCCACCACGGAGAAAACAGAAACAGTTCTACAGAATAAAGAAACCAATATTATTCGCTAACTTAGATTCATATTATGAGCGGGGTATTTGCTACATGGATATCTCTGAATAACCGACCGGACCTTCCTTATATATTAATCCAAATCGTCCTTTTAATTGAAAATGAAATTCACAATTAAAGGCTGGAAAAAGGATTGTTGCAACCATTCAATTCCAATATGAATGTAAACACTTGTTTACTAAAAACTTTATGCTATGAGAAAAGAAAAAATCATCCTATTGTTATTTTTAATGGCATCCTTTCAGATGTCTTTCGGACAGGATACTCCCTGTACTGCAGGGACAATTACTCCAGTGAGTTCTTCCTGCTCTACAAGTATTACCAGAACGACCATCGACCTGACAGGAGCGAATGCCTCCCTTACACCCCCGTCCGGGTGCTCTGATGACGGAACGGAGGACGTTTTCTACAAGTTCACGCCATTGGCCGGAATTACCGATTATAAATTCGTAGCCAATTGGACGGGGTTGGAAGATTATGCATTGAATATCTATGAAGAAGGGACGGATTGTAACGATTTAAATGAAGCCACAGGATTAACCGTCACCTTGAATAGAGCATTCCTTGATACCGACCCTTCTAATTGTGTAAAATTGAGAAGTGGTTCTGCCAGATATTCCCCCTTGAGGATAGAAGGAATTGATCCGACCAAAACCTATTATTTAAGAATTTCGGAAAATAGTAATCTAGGAGGAAGCATGGAAGCCTACCTCGCCCCACACAATCCCGAAGATTGGTGTGCTACGGCACAACCGCTTACTACGTCCGGATGCAATTATGGTGCTCAGGAAACCAATGAACCCGATAATACGAATTGGGTCGGAGCCGCCCATAGCGGAACTTTTAATGGAGATCCTATTCAAACCTGTAGCGGTTGGGGTACGATAGAAAATATGGTATGGTACACTTTTGAAGTTACTGCGGTCACTCCACAACCCATCACCATAGAAGTCAGTAATGTAACTTGTGAAGGGGGGACCGCCGGTACGCCGGAATTACAACTGGGCGTTTTTACGAAAACCGTTCCTTGTAGCGGCTCCTCTACAGAAGGGCTGGCTGATGAAACAGGACTTGGTTGTGCTGCCGGAACAGGTACCTTATCCATTTTATTGCCGACATTACCCGTAGGGGAATATTACGTCGTGGCGGATGGGGATGAAGGTTCGGAGTGTATTTGGGATTTTTCATCAACGCAGGTCTTGCCCGTAGAATTCGCAGGGATGGATGGGTATGTCGATGGCAAGGTGAACCAAATAGAGTGGGAAACGGCTTCCGAATTGAATAACAGTCATTTTGAAATCCAACGGGCTGCAAATATCACACAGAAATTCACAAGCATAGGAAGAGTTGAAGGCAATGGGACAACGGCAGAATATTCCAGATATTATTTTACGGATGAAGAACCTTTAGCACAAGGATATTACCGGTTAAAACAAGTAGATTTTGATGGGACAATCGATTATTCGAAAGTAATTTCCATTAAAAGGGATAATGGAAAAGGAATCAATATTATCAATTTATTCCCCAATCCGGCTAGGGGTAATTCCATTTCCTTCGAATTCAATTCCCGTTCAAATGAAGACATGGTTGTCAGCATTCATAATACACTAGGACAAGTTGTAATGATTGAAAAAATAGAATCCATGAAGGGGTTTAATAGCAATGTTTTGGATATTACAAATATTCCAAGAGGCATTCATACGCTTTCTATCTCCAATGGCATGGAAACTACAATAACTAAGTTTGTTAAATATTAGAAAGTGCTTTTATAGCAATTAATCATTTTAAATAGGAGATGGAATTAGTTTTCCATCTCCTATTTTTTTCGGTTAGAATATATTGGTAATTTGCAGTTTGAAATGAGGGATAAAACCCCCTGATGCATGAATAGGAAATATATCGATCTGAGCCATACTATAAAAAACGGAGAAGTCACCTACAAAGGTTTACCTGCTCCTTTGATTTGCGATTACCTCTCAAGAAAAGACAGCGAGGAATTTTATGAAGAAGGAACTTCTTTCCATATCGGAAGAATTGATATGGTATCCAATACGGGGACTTATATAGATTGTCCTTTTCATCGTTATGGGGATGGTGATGATTTGTCAGATATTCTGATTAGCCAAGTCGCGGATTTGGAAGGTATATTGATTCACGCACCCTATGAAAACGGATTATCCATCGATATTGATTTTTTTATAGGGAAAGAATTAAAGGATAAGGCGGTTTTGGTAAATACCGGTTGGTCTCGCCATTGGCAAACAGATCAATATTTCGAAAACCATCCTTACATAACCGAAACCGCTGCCGAATATCTGAAAAACCAAGCAGTAGCACTGGTAGGTATAGACTCACATAATATTGACGACACCGGAAGTAACCGAAGACCTACCCATTCCGTTTTATTAAAAAACAATATTCTGATTGTGGAGCATATGACAAATCTCCATGAATTAATAGGAAAAGAATTTACCTTTACAGCAGTTCCTCCCAAAGTTGAAAAATTCGGAACATTTCCTGTCAGGGCTTTTGCAACCCTTCAATCAAAAAAATGAAAATATTAATCATTGGTGCAAAAGGCACCATCGGAAAATACATCACAAGTCATTATTCCAAAAACCATGAAGTGATAAACGCCGGCAGGCGGGAAGAGGAATATCCAATAGATATTTCCGATGCGGATTCTATAAAAAAATTATTCGAAAAAACAGGAAAGGTCGATGTAGTTATTTGTGCTGCCGGCGAGGCCAAATGGGGATTACTGGAAGAACTGACCGAAGAAGATTTCCATATCGGCATACGAAGCAAAATGATGGGGCAGGTCAATCTTGTCAGGATAGGATTGGAATATCTGAACGAAAAAGGTTCCATCACCCTGACCACCGGCATCCTTGCAGATGACCCCGTCGTCAAAACCGCAAGTGCGGCAATGGTCAATGGCGCCATCCATAGTTTTACAAAAGCTGCTGCATTGGAAATGCCCCCTGGAAAAAGATTGAATGTGGTATCCACCGGTGTCGTTGAAGACGCTTATGAAAAATATAAAAATTATTTTCCGGGGCATCCTCCCATCCCCATGAAAAGAATGTTATTGGGATATATCAGAAGTGTGGAAGGAAAAGACAATGGTAGAATAATTAGAATTTACGAATAGTCCTATTCGTAAAAATTCATTAAAATCGCCCCATAGTCTTAAAAAATGGAATATTTTTGGGATGCATATTCCAACATGCATCCCTTTTAGTTCATACAAATCTAAATTTCAATATGATTCCTCCAATTCTCGCCTACATCAATGCCATTATTTTCCTTCTCATATCCTCATTGCATTTTTATTGGGCATTCGGAGGGAGTTGGGCGATACAATACACTATGCCGGAAGAATATAAAGAGAGTTTTTTCAATCCGAAAAATAAATTGAAGATGGCGATATCCACACTGATCGTTGCTTGCGGCTTAATCGCATTTTCATGGATTACGATTTCCAACCACCACGACTGTGGCATTCCGGTTTCAAATTATTGGGTTACCATCCTGACTCGTGTTATCGGAACAATTTTTATTATAAGGGCAATCGGGGATTTTAACCATTTCGGATTATTCAAAAATAAATCGGACAGCCTATTTGCAAAAAAGGATAGCCGGATATTCGTACCTTTATGTTTATATTTAGGAATTTCATCCTTGTTAATTACTTTTTTATAAGATGGAAATTATCATAAAAATATTAATCGGCCTTATCGCCGCCTTCCATATTTACATCATGTGGTTTGAAATGTTCGCATGGGAAAAGAGAGGGCCTAAGGTATTCAGGAATTTCCCGAGGGATCTATTTCCCAAAACAAAAGCACTGGCCGCCAATCAGGGTCTATACAATGGATTTCTTGCCGCAGGTTTGATCTGGACCTTTTTCATTCAAGATATTCCTTGGAAAGAAAATATATCTTTATTTTTTCTGAGTTGTGTGGCCGTCGCAGGAATTTACGGAGCAGCTACAGCTGATAAAAAAATATTCTTCGTGCAGGCTCTTCCTGCATTGATAGCTATTGTTTTAATATTGGTATAAATCGTATAATATTCTGTCTTATGACAGGAAGACAACCCAATAGAATCCGTTTCAAAAAAATTTAGGAATTGATATGAAAATAGCCATTTGCCAACCCCACATGTTCGATACTATTGAAAAGAATCTGGAAAATGTATTACAAAAAATAAAAACATCAGCAGATAACAATGTGGATTTGGCTGTTTTCCCTGAATGTGGAAGCACAGGATTCCATCGTAACATCCCTCAACAAATCAACAATAAAATACCAGATGATGCTTTCGATAAAACGAAAACCTATTCCAAAGAAAAAAATAGCCGTTCTTATCGGCAGCCCTGAAATTCAGACAGAAAATAATATCCTAAATAGTCTCTTTCATTTCCATCCGGATGGGATTGGAATCGGACAAACACAGAGTACCCTATCGATTACTAATTTTTGAAGGAGGAGATCATAGCGTCTCCGAACATAGGAAGGAATTCTATGAACGATTGATTTTCTGGTTCGACCGTTTCCTGAAAAACAATGAGGCATTATCGAATATGAAATTACACGGTAGATAAATCAAAAACATTTCAGGCTTTTTGATGTTAATCATTCCATGAAACATTTTTTTATTTGTCTGATACCTATTCTAGTGCTTCCTTCTTCTTTGCTGATTTATGATTTTAAAAACAAAGATGATTTGGATGGGTGGTATGTCGTCAATGATGGCGTGATGGGTGGTCTCTCTGAGGGGTCGCTCAGTATCACCCAAGAAGGTCATGCCCTTTTCGAAGGATTCGTGTCTTTAGAAAATTATGGTGGATTCACTTCCATTCGATTCGACTTTGAGATCGCAGATGTAAGTGATTTTTCCAAAGTGGTCTTGAAAATAAGGGGTGATGGAAAAAAATATCAATTCCGACTCAGGGAAAACCGTGAAGATTGGCATTCTTATATCACATATTTCAAAACCGCTAAAAAATGGGAAACCATAGAAATTCCATTAAAGGAATTTTATCCTAGCTTCAGGGGACGTGAATTGGATATGCCGAATTATTCAGGTAAAAACCTCTCCGGCATTTCCATTTTGATTGCGAATAAAAAAGAGGAAGATTTCAGATTATTGATAGATGAAATCCGACTGAAGTAAATAAAAAAGGTAGCCGATTTACGGCTACCTTTTTTATTCATGTACAATTTTCATCACTTCGGTTCCTTGCGGTATGCATTGAATTTTTCTGTTCGGGTTTCTGCTTTTGCAAAATCAGGAAAAACATATATCACCGTTTGATTTTCATCGGTATCTATCCAATCGAATTCCGGATTGTTTTTTAGAAAACCTGCAAACGAAGTTGTAATACTTGTTTCAGTACTTTCCTTTATCTCTAGAGTTTTCGGATGTTCCGATTTAATCGGAATCGTTCCACAAAAGACATGATTATTATCATAGGCATAAGGCCCTTCCAACGGTTTGAAACTGGCAGGATCTGCTTCTAACACCTTCACCCAATCCAAGTAAACATTCCGATTATCCTTGGCATACTTGCTTCCACTGATTAACTCAAATGTTTTCGGATCAGCATTTTTAATGATCGTTCCTTCGAAATAAACACGGTTGTCATCCCTAGCATATTTTTTATTCCTAAGGATTTTAAAACTCTTATTATCGACTTCCATCAATTCCCGGGCATTCCGTCCTACGGATTCATTATAGGAAACCCATACCCATTTTTCATTTTCGAATTGATAGCCGGTATCGCAGGACAAAAAACCAAAGGTAAAAAAAGAGCCGAATAAGAATTTATAAATTGTTTTCATGTTCCACCTCTAGGTACAGGATAAAAACAAAACCGGTTGCCGTGCGTGGTGTTTGACCACTCCGCACAGACATTCGGCATAAATAAAATCAATATCGCATATTATTTTTCCTGTTTTTGAAAAACTCCTGTTTCCTTCTTTGTTTTTCCTTGTTCCATTCCTTTCTTTCTTCTTCCGTCATTGGAGAAGTCGTTTGTGGATAAGGAGTATCCGAAATGGTTTTTATTTTTTTCTTAATGAGTTTCTCTATAGCTTTTACATATGCATTTTCTTCAGGTTCGCTAATCGAAATGGCGATACCTTCCTCCCCTGCCCTACCGGCACGGCCGATTCTGTGTACATAAGTTTCCGGAACATTGGGAATGTCATAATTGATGACATATTTCAAACCGGTAATATCGATACCTCTTGCGGCAATATCCGTAGCAATTAAAATCGGGGTATTCCCTTCCTTGAATCTCTTCAGTGTTTTTTGCCGCTGATTCTGATTTTTATTACCATGGATGGCATCGGCCTTATATTTCCTTTTTTTCAATTTACGAGCCAGTTTGTCCGCGCCGTGTTTTGTTCGGGAAAAAATAAGAATCCGATCTTCTTTTTTCGTTTCTAGGATATGATCCAACAAATCGACTTTTTTCAACCGGTCGGTATAATAGACGAATTGTTCCAGCGTTTCGGCCGGACTGGATCTCCTTGCCACTTCGACCTTGAGTGGATCATCCAAAATATTATCAGCCAGTTTACTGATATTTCCGGGCATGGTCGCCGAAAAAAACAAAGTCTGCCTTTTTTGAGGAAGCAGTTTGATTATTTTCTTAATATCATTCACAAATCCCATATCCAGCATCCGGTCGGCTTCATCCAGAACGAACATTTTAATAGCATCCAAAGAAATATATCCTTGTCCGATCAAGTCCAACAATCTTCCGGGTGTGGCTACGAGAATCTGTACACCTTTTTCCAATGCCTTGATTTGTGAACCCGGCTTTACACCTCCGAAAATTACGGTATGTCTTAATTTCGTGTATTTATTGTAGTCCCTGATACTTTCATCAATCTGAATCGCCAGTTCCCTGGTAGGAGTGATGATCAAGGCTCTCAATTCTCTCTTTTTCTGTTTACCGTTATCTATTCGATGGATTAGTTGGATAATCGGAATGGAAAAAGCAGCCGTTTTTCCTGTTCCGGTCTGGGCAATGCCTAAAACATCCCTTTGTTTGAGTACTTTTGGTATGGCTTGTCCTTGTATTTTTGTCGGAGTCGTATAACCTTTATCCTCTACTGCTTTCAATATGGGATCAATTAACCCCAATTCATTAAAATTCATTTTATTCAATTTTCGTTTCCTGCCCAACATGCTTTATCCCTTCATCAAAATGAAGGAAATGGAAAATAAGAACCTGATTGGAATTGACATAATGAAACGGAAACCGATTTTCGGCAAAAGCAAGTCCTGTCCGGTTATTTTACCAAGGAAATTGGCTGGAAACCATCATAGCCTGATAATAGAAAAGGCTAATTTATCCTAACATCGCAAAATTCAGACCACAAATTAAGAAAAAATAACAAATGATTTCTAATCGAAACGTATAACTCCCCAAAATGAGCCTGATTTAACCCATGATTTTTTATGATAAACATCATTGGCATCATCCAAAACAATCTCTGTTAACTGCTTCCCCATTGCAGAAAAATATCCTTTTTTCCTGTTTTTATCAGACACAATGACAAAATCTTCACCAGCGGTATAAATGGTATCATAAATGGGGGAAACAATCATTTTCTGTGCTTCAAAATCAAAGACTCCATATTGGTCAATGATATTCGACCAAGCCCATAATTTCCGAGGTTCCTTATGTTTTCTTTTGAATTTCGGTTGATTAACAATGATAAGGGTGTCTGTAAAATCCCGAATTTCAGTAAAACCCAATTCCGGTGAAATAATCATTTCACCATCGGAATTATATGCTCCCTTTCTCAGTTCTACTGAAAAAGGGTATAGACCTGAAAACATGCCTGAAGTGGAACCGAATTTCTGCGGCTCTATTACAATCTCGAAATTCCGATTGATATAAGCCGTCCCCTGTTCTTCCACATATATGCGAGCCAAATCCCCTTCGAATTCAAAAATACCTTCCCAATTCCTCGGGGCTTGGAAAAGTATTTTCCCTTTTTTATCAATATAACAGGGATTATCATAATTGAGATCACTTACGGGGGCTATACCTCCATTGAAATCGCCGCTGTTCGTATATTGGGGTTTGAATAATAATGCTCCGTCCGGATTCATGAAACCTTCGGCCGTATTTGTTTTTTCCTTATCCGTCCAGAATTCGCAAAGTAGAACACCCTCCTTGAATTCATGGTTTTTCACACTCCTTACCGGAAGTTCCGTATTCAAAACAGAGCCATCGTTTTTTAGAAAAACGGTATCGTTACCGATTTCCAATGCATATAATTTTTCCGCTTCGAAATATTCTATGGAATCGGCAGTCGCCGGATGTATGATTTCATTATCGAACGATATCAACCCGGACTCGAAGCCATCTTCAAAAATGATAAACCGATCTTTCTCGAAAGGATGTTCCTGCTCGAATCCGATGTCCATGTTTCCATCCAAGTCAATTAAACCGAACTTATCTCCATTTGTGATTTGGGACAATCCATCGGGAAGCATCCTGCCTACATATCCCTCACCTAAATCCAGATAAGGTTCCTTGTGCCACTTGGCATTTTTCAAAATTTCCATATGGTAAAATTATCATTTTATTTTTCCACAAAAACATTTTGAATCTTTTTTTAAAAGTACAAAGCAAAACACAAAACCGGTTCGGTTGTTGTGCGTGGTGTTTGCTCATCTCACACATTATCTTTCACTAGAATTTGCCGGATGGAAAATAAGTTTTGTCCTCGACTTAGATTTTTTCCAAAAAATTGATGGCGACTCGAAATATTCTGAGCCACCATCATAAAAGATACAACATTGAGGGACAAAGCAAGATTCCAAATTCCCTATTATGCTTGGTTTTTACTTTCCGCCCGTTCCTTTAATTTCAAATTCATTTGTTCGAATCCGGACCTCGTTTCGGTATCCAGTTTTTTTGAAAACATCCCAACCAGAATACCATTGAATTCTTCTTCATGTTTGAATGTAACGGTTCCATCTTTGTTATCAATAATTTCAAAACTATGTTCACCATCGAAAATTCCTTTGAATAACAATTTCCCTATCCAACGGAATTCCGTATTTTCTTTGAAAACCAAAACTTCCGGCGAGAATTTCATTCCTCCTGCATTGACTTGTATTTTATTTCCTTCCCTTATTTCCCCCGATATGGATTTCAAAAAAGGATTCCATTCTCCATAAGATTCGAAATCCGTTAACACCCCCCAAACCATCTCCGGAGTAGCAGAGATATTTATTGACGTTTTAATTGCCTTCTTAGCCATGAGCATTGAGTTTTGGATACAAGGACATGATATCATATCCTCATATTTTAATTGAAAAATAAAATGTAACACTCCATCATTCAAAGAGCAAGCTTCGAAATGATAAATAGGGAGAGTATTTTTAGATCGGAAAGTGTTTAGGCAAAAAAAAAAAAATTATTTTGCATGAATCACTCCTTCTTCTATTAAAACCTGGAATGAATCCTCCATCGTTTCTTTCAGTGGACGGAATGCCATTCCCAATTCTTTTCAAAATTCATGATATAATGTCCACTACAAATGTAAATTCATTTAAAATCGTGGCATAACACAAAATGCAGGAAGATTAACACAAATGGCTCTAATTCAGATTTCGATATTCAACGGGCGTATATCCTGTTTTGGATTTGAACAACCTTGTAAAATAATGAGGATAATTAAACCCTAAATCATATGCAATTTCACTGATCGGATTTTCGGATCTCAACAAAAGGCTTTTGGCTTTTTCAATGACAAAATCATTAATATGATCCTTTGGTGTCCTACCTGTTTCCTTTTTTATCAAATCGCTGAAATAGTGTTGGGACAAATGGGCCTTTTCCGAAAAATATCCGACGGAAGGCAATCCGTCCTGCAAGTGCATTTCCATTTTGAAATATTCCTTCAATTTCTTTTCGAATTGGGAAACCACCCCCTTGCTTTGATGTGTACGGGTATTGAATTGTCGTTCATAATAACGAAGTGCATAATTCAATAACAATTCAAGATTGGAAACCAATACCCGATTACTATGATTATCTATACGCTGTTCATATTCATTCTTAATATTTCCAACGCAGGAATTAATTAGTCTTTCTTCTTCTTCTGATAAATGAAGGGCTTCGAAAACTTCATAATTGAAAAAAGAATATTCATCTATTCGTTCTCCCAAATGGGAGTCCCTTATGAGATCCGGATGGAAATACAACATCCAACCCTCCACATCTCCTTTTTCGATAACTTTCGTAAGGGAATAGATTTGTCCGGGTGCAGAAAAAACCATAATCCCTTCTACAAAATCGAATGAATTCCGGCCGTATTCAATCCCACAACTTTTATCCTTCATTGAAACCATATAGAATTCATAGGACAATTTATAACCTAGCCGGTCTTCGGTTACTTGTATTTCCCGAGCATTTATCCAAGAAATCAGCGGGTGTTTCGGTTTGGGCAATCCTAACAGGCGATGTAGTTCGCTAATGGATTCTATCTTGATACTTTTTTCCGACATCTTATCTTTAATTTACAATTGAAACCTTATACAAATATCAATATTCCCTTCGTTCAATGCTAACACAAAATGCAGATCGTACAGCATAAAACACCGAATGTCTCCCCTGCGTCAAGTTAATATTTGTTTGACATGATGCTCCATATGCACGACATAATCCTCGATCAGGTATTTCAATGTAACGGTTTTTCCATTCGGATTTACCGCCCGATACGCTAAAGTATCATCATCCTGATTTTTCACCAGATGAATGATTTGCTGATTAAGCCCCAACCATAAACGAAGAATATCGCCAGCATCCGATGACCGGTATTGGTTGGCTTCCACCAAAGCATCCTGTTCATATGTATTATAATGATACGGGCGTGGTTTGAACTGTATCTCGGTAAAACGTTGGATATTATATATGGCCGAATCTATAAGGTGGCCCAAAATTTCTTTCTTCGACCATTGCCCGGAGGATTTTTTAAATCCTAATTCATTATCGGATGCCGATTGGATATAATTGGCAACCTGTCTTAGCAAAGACTCATGTTTCAAGATCATTTTTTCCATAATTATTTTATTTAAAAAAAGTAATATCTTGAGATGCATTCCGTTAATTCCAGTATCGCTAGGCATCAGCTTATTTTGCAATATACCTTCTTCCTTGCAATTTCATATGACAGCAAGGATAAAAAAAGAACAGGTTATTTTCTGTTTTAAAAAATTTCGAAATGGCTTTCAATATGAATATTTTATTTCGATTAATAAAATCATTTTTCATATTTTCAATCCTGACCGTATTAACACAAATAGGTGGTCTTGTATATTTAATTTATAGAATTTCATTCGTTTCCAGAAAGCTGAAAAAACTAAAGTTAAAAGAGAGAAGTATTTATTTTATCGCATTGTATTTGATTTCAACCTTTATCATTGTTCCTCCCTTTGCAAAAATATCAGGAAGGGTTCCACTTCCATATTTCTCTTCTCATGGACAGCCATTAAAACCCGCTAATCCTTTCTATATCATTCTCAATAGAACTTATGTCAGCAAGAAACTTAAAAATACAATCCTCGATATCGCCGAAGAATTCCGAAAAAAACATCCACATGATAAATTGGTTTATCTGGATGCTAGTTTCCCCTTTCTTGATGGGTTCCCTTTGCTCCCTCACAAAAGTCATGACGATGGTGAAAAACTGGATTTGAATTTCATTTATAAAAACAAGAATGGAAAAAGCATCAATAGCTCTCCCAACCTCCTAGGCTACGGGTTTTGTGAAAAACCGAAAAAAAACGAATTCAATCAACCGCTTACCTGTGAGAGAAAAGGATATTGGCAATATAATTTATTAAACAAGGTATCGCCTAACTTCCATAAGAATGATTACACATTCGACAAAACCGGCAATAGGGAATTATTACTCATCATAGCCCGACACAAAAACATAATAAAAATATTTATCGAGCCACACCTGAAAAAACGACTGGATTTATCCGATATTTCCAAAATAAGATTTCATGGCTGTGCAGCAGTCAGACACGATGATCATATCCATATTCAATTATGAATAATTTTTTATTATTTTTGAAGACAAAACCTTATCGATTATGGATCTTAATTACCTTGCATTTTCCCTTATTTCATTCATCCCATTATTTATCGGTTTTTTCTGGTATCATCCTAAATCCAAAATCATAAAATGGTCGGGAGAAGTATTCATCAACCCAAAAGAATTGAGCATCCTTCAAATCGTAATGCTTTTCATTCTAAGTCTGACTTTGGTCTATGGGTATATAAACCTTATTATTCACCAAATGGGATTTTACGAATTGTTTTTCACAGACATTGTAACAGGCAATAAAGAAGCAGAAAAAATCGTAAATGAATTTCTCGGAAAATATGGAGACAAGCATCGCCATTTGGGTCACGGCATTTTTCATGGTATAATTAATGCTTTCGTTTTTGCCCTTCCATTTGTGGGCATCCATGCCATCCTTGAAAAAAGGAACCTAAAATATGTTTTAGTCCACTTCCTGTATTGGCTGACCACTTCAATAGTCATCGGTGGATTGATTTCCGAGTTTGTATAAAAATCCGGGGCATTTTAAAAGACAATCCCCCACCCCAATCCCAAAACCCAGGGTTTCTGTTCTTTATTCAAAAAATAATCCTCATAGTCTTCAAAACGAATGGCGATCAGATTATACATTTTATATTCCAACTCCAATACACCATCCAATTTATCGTTTAATTTAAATTTCCTGCCTAATATCATATTGGCTCCGTTAGTCGTATTCAAGAGCATCGTCCACCCATGTACGCCCCTATCCACATTTTTGGATTTCATACCGTCGCTACTTACATATTTATAATGCACACTTGTCAGGAAAGGAAAATCGAGGGACAAGCCTCCTTGTATATAAATATTTTTCGGTAGATAAACACGAGGATTAAACAGGAAGGAAAAATAATGAAGCCGCTCGACTTGCCTCACATCTATCGGGGGTGTTCCATGCATTTGGCAATAATCCCAGGAAAGATCACAAACCCAATCGATCCTGAATCCATATTGTCCATATTGCAATCCGAAAACCATCCGCAAATTCTCCCATTGACCTATTGCTATTTGAGTACGTAGTGAATTGACATATGCGATTTTTTCATTTTCTCCAGAAGCATTCTTAAAATACACATGCTTACTCAAACCATTCGAGAACAGAAAAGAAAATTCATTAGAATTCCTATCCTCCTGTGAAAGAAGATCCGTTAAAGAATAAAGAAGAAAAAAAAGACTCAGAAATACTGTTTTCATTTTATGTAATTTTCATCAATCCCCATAATAAAGATTAAAGATAAAAAACATCATCCCTCCTTCCTAGTACATGTTCAAATGCTCTTGATTTTTATGATTTTTTCTTGTATTCGAAATCTGTGTACATGACAAAATGAAAACCACTAGCCCCGCGTAGTATTTGACCACCTCGCACACTAATTACCCTCACTAGGCAACGGCACAGTCCGATGGGTTGTTCAAAAAACATTCCTCAACAAGCATAAAGTGGAATTAAAAAACACTGTAATCATCAGCAAAGATGAATTCCTTCAAAGAGTCCAAGCGATCAATCCTATGTAGAACATATCACAGAATTAACTTTGAGTAAAGTTCTCCTTTCCCAAGCAGAACAGGCTCTTATAAAAGACATTATTACGAATTAAATTCGTATGTCTAAAATTCATCTGACAAAATATAATCCATTTTCGATAAAAAGGTTATTTTCATTCCCGAAAGCCGAACATGAATACGATTTTAATTCATCATTCTTATGAAATCCGTTTTGGGAAATAAAAGGAAAAAGCAAATCACTTCATCCCGACTGGGGAAATACCTCTTATATGCAATTGGTGAAATCATCCTCATCATTATTGGCATTTTAATAGCTGTCAATATCAACAATTACCAAGAAAAGAAGAAAAACAATACATTAAAATGTGCTTATCTCGATGAATTGAAAACCACTATTGGGCATGATAAAGATGATGCCATAAGTAACCGGGAGGCTATCGAAAAATGGAATCCGAAATTAATCGATCTGGCTATGGGGATTTACGAAAATAAATTATCTGAGACGGATTCCCTGAACGCCAAATTCGGAACGGTCGGCAATTATGTTTATTTCGTCCAGAAAAGCATTTCAAAAATAGAAGAATTAAAATATTCCAATATAGAACTGATAGAAAACAGGACATTGAAAAATGAAATACTCAGTTATCAAAACGAACAGATTACAGCATTAAGGCACAAGGAAAAACAATACGAAACCCTGACGGAAGACATCAGGCAATATTATCTTAAAAATTTCGCCGGGTTCAATTACGGCAATGCCAGACCCCACGACCTGAATAAAATAAAAAATGACAAATTATATTTTGCATTACTCAGGGAAAGGATAGGCAAAAACGGAAACCTCAAAAATCAATATGAGAGATTGGAAAAAAAACAAGAGGAAATTATCGGAATGATTGGCAAGGAACTTGAAGAATCATGTCAATAAACCCACCGAATAAAAAATTACATTCTAAACCGAATTCGTAAATTCGCTTCGATTTAGAATGTAATCAGATTCGGCACTTTTGGCTAAAAACCTTTTATTTCCATCCGAACTTCGTTTCTAAAATTTCAATTGTTCATTTTTATCCCACAACCCCCAATAAGCTCCTACGCCGCCTTCGGCTTCGACTTTCCAAGATTCATCAAAAGAAGAAAAATAAAACATTTCAATATTGTCATTCAATGACCATTGTTGAGCATTGATGAAATATTGTAAACTATTCTCCATCCCGGCCACAGCTCCTCTTAAACTTCCTCCCTCACTAGGCCATCCTGTTTCCGTAATAATTACTTTTTTACCTTTGGCAACATCCACCGCCTGCTGATACATTTGTTTCATATAAATCAGGGAGTACTCGAATTGGCAGCCTTCCCAATAGGGATAACAGTTGGCCAAAATAACATCACAGGCTTCGGTTATGGCCGGATGATCCCTGAACTCATAATAGGCATCCACATAACCGACATCCATATCCGGCAGGTTTTTTTTCACTTCGTCGATATACGCCAATAATTGTCCTTCTGTCAAATCCCCTCTGTATAATACTTCATTGCCGACCGCAGCAATATCGACATAACCATTTTCGGCTAACTTTATTAAACCATCTATTTCCTTTTTATTCATTTCCTCATCCGACCCAAGCCAAGCCCCCACCAATGTTTTTATTCCCAATTCTTTGGCAATTTTAGGAATTAATTCATTGCCTTCGACACAGGAAAATGACCGAATCCATTTTATATAAGGCCGGAGGATTTCCAAGCGCCTCCTTACTTGTTTTTCTTCCAAGATATGCCCCGGGGATTGTCCTTCCTCATAAGCACTGAAACAAATTCCGTGCATACCTTTTTCCAAAATCTTTTGAAATAGGTCACTTAACTCTTCTTTTGATTTGGATTGAAGATGATTATCTGTAAGTGCTAAAAATTTTTCTTTCCTATAGGACATATTTAAGTAAAATTATGAATTATAAGTGATGTAAGCTTTTGGAAAAAAAGTGAAATATTTTAAGAGTATGTTTAAAAATAATTCAATAATTCGATTGCAAACCATTTTTCAAACAACTTCGAATTATAATTCTCCACGACGACTCACCAATTCCTTTTTAATTTCTTTTGCCCTTTCTTCGGAAAGGCTATAATTCCACATGGCATAAATGGCCAGTGCTGCAGTTATGGCCGGAATAGCAATATCGGCTATCCGCAAATTCACCATTGTTTCGGCAGTCTGAGTTGCTGCATTCTGATCGAAACCTACCAATTTCAAAACCAGTCCACCCAGAACCAAAGCCAATGCCTGTCCCAATTTCACCATCCACCAATAAATCGCACCGAAGGTGCCTTCTTTTCTCGGCATTCCATTTTCCAGTTCATCCAAATCACAAACATCGGCGGTCATACTCATCATCAAGGTAAATAATCCGCCCAATCCAAATGCGATAAGTGGAATGGGTAGGAATATCAGCCAGGGAGCTCCCTGTGTGGTATCAATACTGAACCAAGACATTCCGATACTTTCCAGGAACGGATTTAAAAATTCGAAGAGCGAACCTACGGCTGAATTGAGTGATTGGCCCAGTCCCGTTTGATTGAATTTTTCATTGAGTGTATTATCGAATGCCCACCATTTCAGGATATAACCTACGATGGAAATAACCGTTGAAATAATAAATGCTTTTCTTTTCCCCCATTTATTAGACATTGCGGAAATGATGGGGATGACCAAAAATGCAGTCAGCACCGCCGTAATGGTGGAGAACCAAGCCGGCCATGTTCCGGCCAGTTCATAACTTCCATTGAACATGTAGAATACGATAATGTAAACACTGAATGCGGCTACCATTTGAAAACCGTTGAAGACCAAAAAAGTAGCGCTGCACAATCGCATGAACGGTTTGTTTTTGGAAACCTGAACGATGCTTTTCAGCAATTCCGTCAGATTTGAAAAAATGGTTTTCAAGGAAAGTTCTTTCCTATTTTCCATATTGGAAGCATCAATACCCCGACAAAATAATGCCGGCAAAATACCTAATGCGACACAAGCACCACCGACATACATCGATAGTTGTCTAACGCCTACATCCTGTGTTTCGAATATTTCGGGGTTAGCGATAATTACCCAAAACCAAGGAACAATCATCCAAGCGATTTGACCCATCGTATTGGAAAAAGCCATGAGTCGGGTTCGTTCATTATAATCCGATGTCATTTCATAACCCAAGCCCACCAACGGTGTGGCAAACATCGTATTTCCAACCAGGAACAACAAGGAAAAAATAAGGAAGTACCAAAAATTATACGTCTGTGAATTCTCAGGATATAATTGCCATAATAAAATGAAAAATATACCACTTAATATGGCACCGACAAAAA
Source organism: Saprospiraceae bacterium (assembly GCA_020628145.1). Lineage (GTDB taxonomy): Bacteria > Bacteroidota > Bacteroidia > Chitinophagales > Saprospiraceae > JAHDCE01. The sequence goes on from JAHDFN010000011.1 coordinate 27,675, forward strand.
TATAAGGTCTTCTACGTCCCCATCTCGAAGAAGTATTATCCGATACGAATCCCATAATAGGATCGGTAATGGCATCGAACAAACGAGGAAGTCCACCTAAAAGTCCGGCTAAAAAGGGGTCCATCCCAAAGGCGGTTAAAAGGAAAAACGAAAAAAAGCCTAATGCCCCAGGCAATAAATTTAATACCAACTGCCCTGCTCCAAAGGAGAATTTTTGTAAGGCAGGGACTTTTCCTCTTGTTGTATTAACTACTTGTGACATAAGATTAATTTTTATTACTAATTCAACTTTTTAATCGTCGGTACTTTTACATTTTCCATTAATTCATTTTCATTTCCGCCATAAGTTTTAACTATGGGATTCCCTCCTCTTTCCAATCCTTTGAAAACGCCTTGATCCACCAAATCCCAAATGGCATATTTGGCTTTGCCATCGACGGTAAAAAGACCGAAATGATTTTCAGATCCGCTAGGATTTCCGGCATCTTTCCAAGGCTCATCGAATGCTTCGAAATAAAAACAGGAAATTCCGTTTTTGTCAGACCACTCCCTCATTCTTTGATGATATAATCCTTCCTTATATTCATCGGTGGCCTTGCTTCCTCCCTGCCCATAAAAACTATTCGACATACTCGCCCATCCCGACTCTCCAACATGAACCGGTTTATTTACTCCTAGACTATTAATATATTTTTTGGTTTGTGTATATTGATTGATGGCATATGCGATGGATCTATCCATCACCTTGTCAATTTTTTCTTTTTTCGAAAGTTCCACTTCGGTTTCATCCAGCCCCCAAAAACTAGGATTGTAATGTGTATCGTGCATGGGGTAAGTGTGTAAGGAAATATAATCAACGGCCTTAATCAGTTGGGTAAGATCTTCTGTGTGATAAACGTCTTCTCCCCCACCCCATGAAGCGAAATTATCAGAACTGGTTATCCAAAGATTTTCATTTAATTCCCCTTTTATTTTCAAATCCTGTAAATGATTGACCCATTTTAAAATAACATTGGGTTGGACAAAATAAGTAGCCGCCCATTTCACCATCGCTTCGTTTCCTACTGCGATTATTTTTACAATATCCGGATAAGCATTGGCCATATCAACAGCTCTTTTTATTTCCGCAGCATTAGCCTCTTCATTTTCTCCATCATGGTTCGGATTATCCGTCCAAGCGTTTTCACAATCTATCCACGCTCCCAACATCACATACATTTCAAAACCGGGGTCTTCATTTTTAATTTCTCGTATTGCTTTCAAAACATTGGAAGCATGTGCCAATTTCGTCTGGTAAGTCCGTATGACCCTGACACCCATTGCAGAAATAATTCTCATATCTTCCTTTAATTCCTTTACCGTAGGTTGAATATCTCGGGATGTCTGCCTATACCCTCCAAAGGAAATAGCCCTGTATTTCGGATTCCCTAAAATCTCTTTTGCCGTCACCTCTTTTATATTTTGATTGGATTCTTTTATGGTTTCCTTCTTTTGACAAGAAAAACAAAATAAGAGAAATAAAACAGCCATAATGATTTGAATGATGTTTCTCATATTCATATTTTTTCTTGTTGGTTTTTAAGAGATGTTATTTCAAAATATCCTGTTGTAGTTTCACAAGGATTTTCTCCACGCTACCTCTTCTTTCAAAAATCTGTTCGCTTAAATCCTTATTTAATTTCAAAGAATTAAATGACTGAACCTCTCCTTTTGAATCCAGGATGTCTAGTTGATTGAAATCAGACAATTGGTATATAATAGGAACTTGGCAAAATGTAAAAAACAACTGACCGGCTTCTAATTGAATGTTTTTAGACACACCGTCCACATCTATGCATCTAAATTCTTTCGACTCCTTTAAAAATTCGCTTTTACGTAAAAGACATGGATTAAAGACTAAAGCCCCTTCTTTAATAAACACACCTAATTCGCCATACCTCGATAAAATATCTTCCTTCACCTGACCGGTCATACCCGGTTGTTGGGCTCCCTTGCCTGCGGGGGTATGCGAATAAGGATCTGTTGGAAATGCTCCGTATAATTGAGGAGATTTATGAATACCAATTCCTTCATTTATTTCATAATAATGTTCTAGTAACCTACCTACTATCATGGGGTCTTCATTATCCCCAATTGCTTTCAAGCAACATTCCTGCACTGCCAATTGCAATTTGGAAACCATGTGCCAATAAATAGATCCCAATCCTTCATAACCGAAGAAGGTTCCGGACCTTCCGGTAAATTCCTTATGGTTAAATACCTCCTCGAATACTTTTAATATATATGGTTTTTCCTGCTTCACTAATTCCCCATAACCCGACAGGGATAAATGATCCAAAGCAGTTTCCAAATCATTCGCATTATTAAATGTTCCATTAAAATGATATCCGCCTTTTATATCTTTCTGAACAATCGATGCAATCCCATCTTGGATTAATTGATGGATTAATTTTGAATTCCGCACGGATTTTTCAGGAATATTATTTTTTTCCATAAAACCCTTCAGTCGCTTATTGGGATAAAGCAGATAACTATACTGATCATCTCTAAACAATCGGCTTTTCTTCAATCCATCCAAAACGCCCAAGCACGATTTGGCGGATAAATACCCGGAACTCAGGACAGCCACTTGACCTTCCAACATTTCACTCAACCGAGAAACCATCACTTTATCGCCATCAACGACAGACATCAGATTATAAGCATGAAATAAATCATCTTCCCTTCGATTACTCCTAATCGTATGTTCTGCATATTCAATGCTTAAATCAATAAATTCCTTTAAATCCGAAAAGAGCAATTCTTCTTTCCCCCCTGAAAAGGATTGTCTATAGATTTGATTCCTGAACTGACTTCCCGCTTCGCCCAAACCGTTCAAAACAAGATTGCGTCCACCATCATCCATTGTTCCTTTTAAAAGAGCCTTATTCTCCTCTAAAACATTTTTTACTTTTCCAAAGAAAAAAAGTAGTTCTTCAGATATGTTTATTTTGCTATTTTCGAAATAATTTAATATTTCTTTAAAAAACACAAGAAACCTCCTTGTATAATACAAGGTAACCATTGACACCCCATTCCCAACCAGTGCATTATTCGCATCATTCCATTCAGGTCGCTGGGTATTCATCCAAATCCCACCTTCGGGAATAAAGTTAGAAATCTTGGATAATAAGGTTGCTAATATTTTTTCAATAAAATTAACCCTATGTATGATTCCTTTTTTATTTTCCAACAAAGCACCATCTCCCCCCATGACCTTTTTCCTATTTCTAATTTCCATATCTAATTCTTCGTCGAATAGAATGGTATCCTTTGGGTTGGATAGAATATCGGAAAATGATTTTATCTTATAAGGAACATTGGCATAAACAAAAATTTCCTTATCAAAGTATTGGCTTAAGCGAGTAGAAGAATAATTATTAAAAAATTCTAAGAATTTCAATAAATATATGATTTGATGATCCCCCCAATAACCAATATACGACCACGGGTTGTCCGGCTCGATGGTCTCCCAATCAAATCCACTTTTAGTGACTCTATATGGATTATATCCTTCAAAAGTTGATGCATTTAAAAATTTGAGTACCATGCTTTCTATAAAAGCCGGATAAGCATGAACCAAGGCTTCCCAATTCTGAAAAATATCCCGCCAATTTCCTTCGTAGTCCAAAATTTTAGAGCCGTCTGTTTCATTCCTCGTATTGATGGAAAACTTATTCCACGGACGGCTCGGATCTCCATGTCGGCGACTAAAGCTAAGCGGTAAGTATTCAAGTCCCAACCTCTTCAAATCCGGATCCTGAATTGGAACAAGTATTTTTTTCATTTCAAAAAATGAAAAAACATCGGGAAGGTTATTGATAAATACAAGATTATTATTGTAGGATTCGATATTGGCTTTTAATAGATAATAGGTAAAGTCCCATTTTTCAATTTGATAGTTTTTATCAAAAATCCCACCCCTCATGATATTAAAGAGTGTATTGGAAAAATGCCTGACATCTCTGAACTGATCACCCGAAAATTGTAAACCGTCAGAAGAAGCGATCAGTTTTATTAATTTTTCCGTTCCTATTTCAACATCCTGTTCTACAACTTCTTTTAAATATGTTCCTTCCTTTATCAGGGTTGAAAGTTCAACTATCGAAGAATGATTTTTATTGACATCCGCACATATCAACCATTTTTTTATTGCCTGCGGAGATAAATGAATGGTATCACTTATAAAATAAGCTCCCTTCTCTGCTTTAATATCGACTTCGTCTTTTAAATCATATCTTCGCCTGAAATTCCTTAATTGCAAAGACGATAAAAGATAAGTCGGTTTTTCCAACCCCAAACTCCAAACAATATTGGCCTTAAGCGATTCACTGGGTTCGGCCTTATCGACAATATATGCACTCAATGCATATATGCCCAATCCTGATTCCTTAATCAGTTCACTTCTCTTGTAAGCATCTACTAAATTACTTGTTTGATTTTGTAATTCCGGGCCGACACCGGCAGGTAAGATATTTTGGATGCCATCTAATAAAGTAATAGTTATTTTTTGGTTTCCAATATTTTCCAACTTGGATTTCCTGACAAATCCGAATTGATTACTTGAATTCCATTGATAACTAAAAACCAGATTTAAATCATGATTTATCTCTTCAAATAGAATCTTATTCCCATAAATGTTTTTATACAGATTCCGAGTAACCTCATACACTCCTTCATGCCTGATAGAAAACGGTTCCCAAAGTAATTTTTTTTTTTCGGGTTGGTCGATCAGGAAAATCGACTTACTTCCTGTAACTTCTGCGAACTCCGTTATCTTATCATCCGTATAATACGGGAATAATGAATGTTCCGCATTTTTTCTTCCCGCACTTAAACCTCCGTTACTCGAAATAAACATCCAGTGATTGGAATCACTCACAATACTCATAAAAAAAGGACGTAATTCATCTACATTTGTAATTTTGTAAAATGACTCCCCCTCAATATTCAATTGTTGGATCTCCGTATTTTTTAACGTGGATAAATTCCTCATCAATGGTTTTTTATAGCAAAGCATAAAAGTGTTATAGTCAATTCTATTATTTATGTTTATTGGCTATACACCCTAACGTAATCTACAATCATCGTCTGTGGAAAAACAGTAGCCGCATTAGGAGGGCCTACAAAATTACCTCCCACAGCTAAATTCATGATGATATAAAATGGATGGTCGAAAACCCATTCCCCATTGACATCATCCGGCGTAATTTGATTATACAAAACATCATCTACATAATAGTTGATATACTCCGGACCCCATTCTATTCCAAACACATGGAAACCCGTATCAAATCTATCAGTTATCAAATCATAAGTTTTCCCTTCGGATTCACCACCGGAATAGCCCGGGCCATGTACACTTCCTATCAGAATTGTAGGATCCTGTCCACGATATTCCATGATATCGATTTCACCACAATTGGGCCACCCCACATCATTTATGTTATTACCCAGCAGCCAAAACGCAGGCCATATCCCTTGTCCCCAGGGTAATTGAATACGTGCTTCAAAACGACCATACTCCTGCTCTATTTTACCCGCAGTATTGATTCTGGCAGATGTATAATCCGAATCCATAAAAGATTCCTGACGGGCTACGATATGTAAATGACCATCCTCAACCCTAATATTTTCAGGGCGTTGTGTATAATGTTGCAATTCATTATTTCCCCAACCCGCGCCTGATATTGCATTACCGATTCCGAGGTCATAATTCCACATGGAATCATCAATCGCACCATCTGTATCAAAATCATCCTCAAACACCAATTTCGTAAAAGTGGCAACCGTTTGGGTTTCATCCTTATTACATCCGATAAATAAAATGAAAAATCCGGCAGCAATAGCCATGCTTAAAAACATACTATTGGTCTTATATAGATATAATGATCGCATTCTAATATTTTTAGGTTGATTAAAGTCAATATTTATTGAAGATGTTTAAGAGTACCCAATCATTTGAGTAGTTATACTTAAACATCTTCAATAATCGGTCATCTTACAATTGGGTAATATCATCAATGTAATAAGTAGCCTCTACTGCCACAGGTACCTGATTTCCCGTATCAAAATCCGGGAACAAGGCGAATCTAGGATAAGTATCTGTTGCACTTACTTGACTTGTAAAGTCGAATGTCAGCGTTTCCCATTGATCGGCTACGGTTGTGGTTTGGAAAACCTCATAAGCCGGAGCCGTACCACCTTCTAATTGGAAACGGACATTTACTCCGACAGCAGGAGACAAAATCCTAACTGTAAATACGGTTCCATTCGCCAAGTCAATCAAAGGAGTGGTATTCAGGTTTTCATCATAAACAATGCCCGAGTACCAAGCAGAACCCACTACTTTTACAAATTCGATTACCTTGGAAGATGTATTACCATTCATATTCGGATTATCGATGACATTGGCATAAGCTCCTCCATCAAATGCGATAACAGGATTCACGCCGTCTTCAAACGTGAGGGGAAGTTGTGGTTCTCCCCCTCCTCCGGGTGTTTTCCAGAAATAAATATTATCCAGATAAATATCTCCATTACCATCAAACTTCAGTTGGATGATATTCGTCAAATCAACAGGTGAGAAATCACTAAGCGGTATATCCATACTCCCCCAGCCGGAGGTAGGGACAGTTAGAGCCTTTGGTGTTTCTGCTCCATCCCCACTGATCAGAAAGGCATTCAAGGCTGTAGAATTGGCCGTCCAGTAATTGATGTGTAAGAACTCCATTCCGGAGACATCCTGGGCACTACCCAATTGTGTTCCCTGATAGTTGAAGCCTTCATAAAACAAGGTATTATTTCCGGCAACAGGCACTTCGGAAACCATTGTCGTCTGACCCCAATTCGGATTGAAATCAGTTCCGGAAATATCAGTATATGCATCGCTGTAAACCGAAATCACATCGGCTGCTGCTTGTGTTGGAGTCGGTGCTGCTACTACAGGCCCTGAACCACCACCTGGAGATTTCCAGAAATAAATATTATCCAGATAAACATCTCCATTACCATCAAACTTCAGTTGGATGATATTCGTCAAATCAACAGGTGAGAAATCACTAAGCGGTATATCCATACTCCCCCAGCCGGAGGTAGGGACAGTTAGAGCCTTTGGTGTTTCTGCTCCATCCCCACTGATCAGAAAGGCATTCAAGGCTGTAGAATTGGCCGTCCAGTAATTGATGTGTAAGAACTCCATTCCGGAGACATCCTGGGCACTACCCAATTGTGTTCCCTGATAGTTGAAGCCTTCAT
>JAHDFN010000011.1:35070-36665 GCA_020628145.1 Saprospiraceae bacterium
TGAAATCAGTCCCGGATATATCCGTATATGTATCACTATAAACCGAAATGACATCAGCAGGATCTTGAGCCGGAGCCGGAGCTGCGACAGTTGGTTCCGTTGCCCCGGTCGAAGTGGTATAAAAATAAATATTATCCAAATAGATATCTCCATTACCATCAAACTTGAGTTGGATGACATTTGTCAAATCCACAGGGGAGAAATCCCCTAAAGGTATATCTATGCTTCCCCATCCCGAGGTAGGGACAGTCAGGGCTTTTGCCGTTTCTGCACCATCACCACTTATCAAAAAGGCATTCAGGGCAGTAGAATTTTCCGTCCAATAATCGATGTGTAAAAATTCCATATTACTCACATCCTGGGCAGTACCCAACTGTAAGCCCTGATAATTCAATCCCATGTATCTCAGGGTATTGTTTCCGGCTACATCGACTTCTGTAACCATAGTGCTTTGCCCCCAATCCGGATTAAAATCGGAATCCGGAATATCCGTATATGAGTCACTGTAAACTGAAATTACACTTGAAGCACTTTGGGATGGAACAGGAGCTGAAACGGTTGGCCCCATAGGCCCTGTACTACCATTGTTATAGAAATAGATATTATCTACAAAAACACTGGAAATGGTTGCATCGGAAACAAATACTATTTGAGCTAAATTAGACCTGTTGGTAAGTCCGGAAAAGTCGGAAAAAGGAACATCCAAACTATACCATTGGCCTTCTACCAGATTAGTATCATCCAAGGTAAATGAACCGGCAGAATCATCTCCCGTTCCGATAACATTGTCCGCTCCTGCATCTACTAATTCCACCCTGATGAAGTCACCACTTTGAATTTCTTCCCTAACTTGAATATCCGCATGAAAATGTGTCATTGAAGATGCATTGATAGTTGGAACATCAACAGCGAACTGAACCCCGACGAAATTCAAATCGGTATAATAAATCAGGTTATCACCATTAATATTTAAATCATCCTGCCCTTGAGTCGTTTGGAAAGGTGCCCAATAACCATTGTAGTAATCAACCGGCTGATTAGTATATGCATCAGAAAAAATAGAAATGACATTTGTAGGATCTTGTGGAGGATTAGGAGCAGCGACAAAGTCACCCGTCACCTCGACAGTAAGAGAACCTGCCGCCGAAATACCATTCAACTCTGCACTGATTACAGCTGTTCCTACACTTACGGCTGTTACCACACCTGTCTCGCTAACAGTAGCGACATCCGTGTCGGAAGAAGTGAAGGTAAAATAATACGGAGTGATATTAGTGGTTTGGTTAGAACCATCCCCCATGTTGAAGGTCTGTTGTAAAGCGGTAATAGAATCCTTTACTCCAATAAAAGTTTCAATAAATACATCCTGTCCTTCCAGGATTGAAGGTCTTGGCTGTGCAATATTCCCCAATGTTTCGAATTTCAATTCATCGATCCAAAAAGAATAACCTTCGCCATTTTCAGGGCCTTCGGCATACCAGAACAATCCATTTTCCCTTGTCAATTTTGAAGCATCGGGGATGGCGATGGTGTATTGTTGCCAGTTGGTCGTTAATTCCAAACCGCTCAAAGAAACCTGATATTTATTTTCTTCG
>JAHDFN010000229.1 GCA_020628145.1 Saprospiraceae bacterium
TCGAATTTTTTCATATTGTCCATCAATGCCCGCATGAGTCTCTTGGCATGTTGTGGTGTAAGAATGATACGGCTCTTGACTTTGGCCTTCGGGACATTGGGTACCAAGCGGATAAAATCCACAATGAATTCCGCATGGGAATGTGAAATTACTGCTAAGTTAGCGTAAGTACCTTCTGCTACATCTTCGGGCAATTCTATACTGATTTGATTTCCTTTCTCTTCTGCCATGTCAATTTAAATTTTATTGGAACGCAAGTTACAATTTATTATAAATTTGGAATTAAAACTTCTTTGAAAGGGTTATTCCATCATCAAAACAAAAGAAAAAATGGATAAGTTCTTTGAAGCCAACAAAACCCTATGGGATGCCAAGACACCTCATCATCTCAAATCCGATTTTTATGACTTGGATGCCTTCAAAAAGGGAAAGAATGTCTTACGTGAAATCGAATTGGATGCTTTGGGAAATGTAGAGGGGAAATCCCTACTACACCTCCAATGCCATTTTGGGCAGGATACACTCTGTTGGTCGAGAATGGGTGCAAAATGTACAGGAGTTGATTTTTCTACCGAAGCCGTTAAAACAGCAAAAGCCCTTAATTCAGAACTTGGATTGGATGCTCATTTTGTTGAGGCCAATGTTCTTGAAATCAAGGAGCATCTGGAAGGGCAATTCGATATCGTATATACTTCATATGGTGTAATCGGCTGGCTGCCCGATTTGACAACCTGGGCAGAAAACATTTGTCATTTCCTCAAACCCGGTGGTACTTTTTTCATTGCCGAATTTCATCCGTTCCTCTATACTCTTGATTGGGATAAATTGACATTGGCTTATGATTACTTCAATCAGGGAAAGCCTGACCATGAAGTCACCGATGGCACCTATGCCGATAGGGAAGCCGACTTGAAATATGATGAATATTTCTGGCCCCACTCCTTTCAGGAAATCCTGACCGGTTTATTGGATGTAGGCTTGGAATTGGAAAGTTTCAGGGAGTTTCCGTGGTCGCCGTATCCCTGCTTTCCGAATGTGGAATCGGTAGGTGAAAACCGTTGGCAGTTCAAGGGACTATCGAAGCAGATTCCCTATGTTTTTTCCTTGAAGATGAAAAAAAGGGAATAGATTCTATTCCGTCAGCTTTTCTGCGTACTCCTTGAGCTGAAGTACGGCTTCATCCAGGGCGGGCTGCATGTCCAGATCTTCCAAGCCTTCTATTGTGGGTTCCCGATCCTGCTTGAAAATAAGGATGGTATTTTCGCCATCGGCCACGACCTGATTGCTGAGCGTCCCTTTTAGCAAGGCATGTTTAACCAGTGAAAAGGTCATGGTCATTTCATCCGGATAAATGGTTACCAATTCCACGACCTCGTCATCTTCGGTAAACATCCTTCTGACATATTCATTGACATCCCGAGGCTTGATATCATTTTCGATTACTCCGGGAATGAATTTTTCAGGGAACCGGAATTTATCCAATACGGCCTGCCAAACTTTACCTGAAGGAGCTTTCACATTTGCCCTAGATTCCAATTCCATATGATTCCATATTAGACTTTATCACAAAAAATACCGTCGGATAACATCCAAAAGTGAAAACAATTATGACAAAAAACGAGTAATATATTCACTTCTTTGAATGAAAAGACAAAATTAGTTTAATTTTGAATTATGAACCCAACATATAAGTTCATATTTATCCTATGTCTTGTCCTACCATGGTTTCTTACCAATGCCCAGAGTTTTTATGTTAATAACTCTGACGGGCAATTGGTCTTGCTGAATGTCAATACCGGTTGTACATCGAATGTTTTGACCAGTATCGGCAATGGTTATACAGACATCGCCTCCCATCCGGATGGATTTCTATACGGAATAAAAGGGAATAGTACTGTTTACAGAATCAATGTTTCAACGGGGACAGGAACATTTTTAACCAGTTTAACGGGAAGTGATGATTTTTTCACCTCTCTGACTGCTAATGCCCAAGGAGATTTATTTGCCGGCTCCAGGGAGGGCAATCTTTATTCTTATAACCCGGCTTCCGGCGTGATCAACTATCATGGAAACATGGGGTTCGGATCTGCCGGGGATTTGACCTATTATGAATCCAATCTTTACATGGCTTCCGATGGCAACGAATTGGTTCGTATCCATCCTGATAATCCATCGGCCAATTTTGTTTTCATCGATTTTTCTTCCGTTGTCAATGAAGAAATCTGGGGCATCGTCAGTGCCGTTGACGGTTGTGATGCTACCACTTATGCCACTACCGGAGACAATACTTCCAACTTCAACTCCCAAATCTATCTCATAGATTGGGATAATCAGACCATTGTATATTCCTGTACCTCCAGCCATTCAATTTATGGCGGTGCCAGTGAGTACGAATTCAATGCCTCCCAGGGTTCCATAACGGTAGATGCCATTGATTATGAAGAAGGGGATTGTATCAATAATACAGGAGGGGCTACTGTTACTGCAACGAGTATCAATGGGAGTGTTTCTTATAGTTTGGATAATAGTAATTTTCAGAATGACGGTTATTTTACCGGTTTACCGCCGGGAGATTATATCATTTATATGGAAGATGTAGTGGGGTGTACTTTCCAAACGGATATTACCATTACGCTTAATACTTCCTTGTCCATTGATGCCGTTAATATCAACAATGCTACCTGCATCGGGAATGACGGATCGATTGTCATTGAGGCCATTAGTAATTCGGGCGGTTTATCCTATAGTTTGGATGGTGTCAATTTTCAAGGCTCGAATAGTTTTCCGAACCTAGCTGCCGGCAATTATACGGTGACCGTCCAAGATGATGACGGCTGTGTCGCTACAGAAGATTTTTCCATTTCCGTCGATATCAATGCCACCATCAACAGTGTGGATTTAAGCAATGCTATTTGTGGTGAAGACAATGGGAGCATCCAGATTAATGCCAGTAGTAATATCGGCCCTGTAACTTACAGTATTGACGGAGGAGCTAATTTCCAAACGGAAAATGAGTTTTCGAATTTACCGGCCGGCGATTATACCATCATTATTTCGGATGCAAACGGTTGTACTCTAAGCAATAATTATAATATTCCATTTATTCCTCCTTTTACGCTGGATAATATCGTCACAGAAAATACCAGTTGCGGACAAAACAACGGTGGTATCCAAATCAATACGACGGCAAATGGAAATACATTAAGTTATAGTATCGATGGCAATATCTATTCCGATTCGAATATTTTTGAAAATATCCCTAGCGGCAATTATACGGTTTCCGTGATAGATGAAAACGGATGCCAAGAGGAAGACGAGGTCGAAATCCCACTGAGTTATGCTTTGGAATTGGATGATATTATCGTTACTGAAACGGGTTGTTTGACCCAAACGGGAAGTATTACCATAGAAGCCGATGGCGGGCCGGGCATTCCCATACTATATCAGGTCAATGGGATACCGAATAATACCGGCATTTTTGAAAACCTGGGAAGCGGCAGTTATGAAATCAACCTGAGTTCAGGAGAGGGTTGTGAACTGGGGCCATTTACAGCATTAATCGACGACCCCTGCGGAATATATATTCCGAATGTTTTTTCTCCGAACGGAGATCGGTACAATGATAAATTCACCTTGTATTCTCCTGTAGAAATAGAAATATTGACCTGCAAGGTTTTCAGTCGTTGGGGAGAACTCGTTTATGAACGGAATAATTATCTTTCTTCGGAATTTAATAACGGATGGGATGGAATATTCCGAGGCAAGGAAATGAACCCCGGTGTGTTTTCATATTATTTCCATATCAATAAAAACGGGGAAGAGAGTATTTTGAAAGGAGATGTCACTTTGGTGAGGTAGAATTACAAAACCATCTTTACATATTCTTATTTGCCACTTTCAGGAATTCATAGACGGATAAAAAATTACTTTCTTTATAATGTTGGGGTTCCAGTCTGGATTGGAGCAATTCGATTAATTCTTCATCTTTTAAAAGAAATGTATTTATCGTTTTAGTGATTTTCGAGAACCGCTCCAAATCATGGGTAGAGGATATATCTTTCGCTCCTACATATTTCAGAAAATTATTGAAGGATTTAAAATGATAAAGGGTGTGTTTTTCAGGGAAACGGAAAGTCAGGTACATCATTGCTACTGCATGATTATGATAATGATCATTTTCCCTAGCTTTTTTATTTTTCTCAAAATAAATTTTCAATAATTCATCACAATAGAAAACAAAACGATCCACACGCCCTGCCAAGCTCTTGTTATCATTGAATAAATCCCTAAAAGCCAAGCGTACATATTCGGGTTCCATTTTTATAAATTCCTTCATCATTTTCTTGGGATAAAAATCTTCCTTGACCCATAACCTTCGACTGGTGGAATTATTGAGGGAACGATCATACATTTCCAATAAATCATCGGATTCCGTATTCCAATTTTTTTGGAAAAACTCCAAGGATTCCCAAACATATAAATACCGGTTTCCTTTTTCACTTTTCAAAAAGGACTTATAGTTTTCTATTTGTTCCAATATCTTTTTCAGATTCATTCGATCAGGTTATTTTATCAAATGTATTCTTTTCCACACCCCAAAGTAAAAGGGATTCCTTTTTTTCTTCCAATGCAAATAATCTTTCTCCATCAACATTCCACAGAGCGGAACATCCTGCATTTTCAAATTCCTCACAAGGGCCTATGGCATTGACCATCGCTATATTCATTTTACTTTCCCTAGCTATTTCCGAATAATAAGCAAATGCTTTATTTACGGCATCTTTTGATTTAGCCACCGATGCCAAATAAATATCCGAATCATTTTCCTTAGCTTTTTCAATTGTTTCCGGAAACATGGTTTCATAACAAATTCCCAAGGCGATTTTTTTTGATTTAATTTTCAAATAAAAATCATTTTCTCCGGAAATAAAATAAGGAATTTCATCTTCGTGCAGAATTTGCTTTGAATATATATTCCTTTTTTTACTCGGCTCGAAAACAATAGTACTGATTCGGATACCTTCCTTATGTACAGTAGGCATTCCGATCATTATATTTATTTTAAAATCATCGGATTTTTCTTGAAAATCATTAAAAAAACAATCATTTAAATCCAAGGCCAAATCTTTTGCCAGAGAAGGATTAAAGCCCGTCATTGACAATTCCGGAAATACGATTAAATCGGATTTATTTCCTATTGCCTTTTTAATCCAAAACAAATGTTTTCCCTTATTCAAGGAAATATTTCCACGGATGGATTTTATTTGGGCTAAAGCAATTTTCATTTTCCAAAAAAGAATTTATTTAATTCCGATTTAGAAAAGCATCCAATCTTTCCCTGATGTTTTTCCTTATATTCATATAAAAAAAATCATAGTCATAATTATGCATATTCCCTCCGGGCAATACCATTCTTTTAAAATGGGAATGCTTAGGTTTTGTAATATATAAAAAACCATCCTTCCCCAACCTCGCACCTACTTCATTTTCCATAGGTGTGGAAATAGCAATGGTATCCAAACCAATCAAATCATCCAAGCCAAATAATTCCTGTTTAACTCCGGTAGGGTTTTTCTGCACCAATCGTATAGCCCCCAAGTTACCAGAAGCATCTTTACTTTCATAATTATTTTCGAAAGAAATCGGATTGATACCTACCGGTTTTTTAAACCCTCTGTTCTTCCATTTATTTTCTTTCGGATACCAAACTTCACAACGATCCAATAAAGTGGATGGTTTTCCTTTTTCCAAGTAGGAATCCCAAGCAATGACGGAATTAAAATCCGTAGCGTTTTGCGATAGTTTTATTTTTTCGAAATGTCCTAAAGTGAATTTTTCTTCGGGTATCCTAAAACCTATCGTATAGGCCGCAACCATCCTGTCAGCATAATCCGATTTATCTATGACCTCTTCCAATAGTCTCAATGCATGACAAGTTCCCTGACTATGGGACGCTATAAAGAACGGACGGCCCTTATTTTCATTTTGCATATAATAAAGGAAGGCATCCTTCAAATCAGCATAGGCGACTTGCAATGCATTACGGCCATGTTCGGATGCCCAAAGGAAAGAATAAAAAGTCGCCTGTCTATATTTAGGTGCATAAATCCTACAACAATGATTGAACACACTCGCCTGGAGCGGCATCAAAACTTCTTCAATCAATTCCGTGGCCTGTGGATTCTTAAAATCGTAATTCCAATTATCTTGTCCGAAATAACTGGTAGGGTGCAGATAAAAAACATCTGCTTTTTTGTCTCCTTCATCATTAATACCTTCCGGACGGATAAACGCCTTACTTTCCTTTCCGGGAAAAGCCGCCCAAAAATCCAATTCATTATAATCGGGTTTTACCGGTATTTTCGATTCATCGAATTTTACTTTAGGAATTACCCTTTTTGCCCAATCCTTGAAATGATTCAATTCTTTTAACCAACTCATTTTTTACTCCCTAATCAGTTTTTGTGTTATGTTTCCTATTTCTGTTTTTATTTCCAAATAATAAGTTCCCGATACATCGGGCAATTGGATTGAAAAGTCATTTCCATTGATTTGGAATTCCCTTATCAATTTTCCATCCGAAGTTGTCATTCGGATATTTTCCATTATTTTTCCACA
>JAHDFN010000230.1 GCA_020628145.1 Saprospiraceae bacterium
ATTGGTGAAAATTAAAGCGTACATGTGTTCTCCTCCCTATTGATTGCTTTTTATATATCTGTTAACTAGACGGCAATATTAGGAAAATCGTTGCATGGTATCGAAAAAAAGTGATTTTCCAAAAAATGGAATCATCCTATTTCTTGAATTGGTTGATATTGGTCGATATTCCGAAATGATGGACAGAGCCTCCTATATGGTAAAAAGCCAAACCATAATCAAACCCGATTTTTTTGATCTTGAACCCCAAACCGGTAGAAAACCCGGCCATACTCCTCAAATTATTGTTTTTCAATTCCGCTCTTCGCAAATGATTATACCCCATTCTTAATTTGAAATTTTCACGTTTCCCAAAAAGGAACTCGCCACTAAAAACAAAATGCCTGAAAAAATTATCGAAGAAAACCTGGATTTTGGAATCTTCCGATGGTTCTTCACCAAACAATAAGGTTGCATCCTGTTGGTTAGGATCGTCGTAGCGGATATTCCATCGTTGTAAATTCGTTCCCAAAACAGATATCCTAAAAGGAAGATATTTCAGTTTTTTCGAAAAACCGGCTTGTATTTCAAATGGGATCCCCTCTCTTTCTCCGTCATATGTACTGAATTGCAAACCGGCATTCTTGACCAAAAGCGTAATGGTGGTCTGCTTGGCCGTATCCACATACATGCCCGAAAAATCAAGAGACATCCCAAAGGAATTATAACCTTCCAGTTGGGATGTGATAATCTTCAGGTTCGCACCCGCATATAATTTATCGGAAAACTTTTTTCCCGCCCCTCCGGTAAGGGCATATTCCGAAGAACGGAAATTTCCGACATCATTCGCAAAAACATCCCTCCCGTCAAATTTGCCATAACTGATATATTGAATGCCTCCATGAAAACTGATATCTTTTTTATCCCAATAATGCCCATAACCGGCATAACCATGAAGAATACCCGTTCCCGGAAAATAAATTTCCGTGCCGAAATAGAGTTGTTGATGCATTAGGGGATTGGATGAAGCAGGATTTGAGTAGGCCATCGCTACGTCGTCATCCATTACTGTTATATGGCTTCCGCCCAATGCCGTTACCCTTGGGGATTGTGGTAGGTTCAGGAATTCATAAACACTATTGCCTCCAATCTGTGCATGCAGGAATTGGGAAAAAAAGAATAATATGATAATGGTTGTCTTTTTCATGTTTTGCCTGTTAATCTTCAATTCCTTCTTTTTTCCAAGTGGTTTCGCAACGCCCCATTACACAATTAAGTTTACGAATCAACTCACCGTTTTCATCGAACTTCCTGATCTCACCGTTTTCCTTTCCATTTTTATAAATGCCTTCCCACGCCTTTTTCCCATTTTCATGGAATTCCACAAAAGGCCCGTTTTCCGTATTCTCAGAAAAAAGGATCTCTCCCTTCAATGCTCCTGATTCATGGAACTCCTTGAAAAGACCCTTGATTTCCCCATTAACATGGTAATATAGCTGGGATACCTGTCCATTGGGATGATATTCCTTATGGATGCCATTCAACACACCCATTTCGACTTTGGAAATCCTGGAAGTGTCTCCCTTTTCATTAAAAAGGACTTGCCAGCCGTCCATCGTGTCCCTGACAAAAGTGGTACGCTCGGCCGGTGTTTTTCCATCTTGATAAAAACGGGTATATATTCCCTCTTTGGTTAAATCCTTCGTGTTGCGGGTATATTCCTCGATTAAATTACCATTATCATCGAAAACTTGATGCAATTCGGTATCCTTTCCGCAACTTGCAATCACAAAGATTAAAATGACTGACATGTAGCTTGTCAAGTGTTTCATTTTGCAAAGGAGTTTGTACAGTGAATAATTCGTTTATTTTTGTGCAAGTTAATACATGGATAGACCATGACAAAATGATTGGATGACGACCCGTTTTTTATTCATACAATTGTCTCTCATCCATCATCTTATTTAAACTGATTAGAAAAGTGATTATTTCCGGAATGGAAAATTTAAGAAACAAGATCGAACAGGCATGGGACAATCGCTCCCTCATCAAAGAAAAAGAATACAAGGAAGCCATTAGAGAAGTAGTGGCTTTATTGGATAAGGGAAAGGTAAGGGTCGCAGAACCAACAGCCAACGGCTGGAAAGCCAATGAATGGATTAAAAAAGCAGTGGTGCTTTATTTCCCCATTCAGGAAATGAATACCATCGAAGTCGGCCCTTTCGAATTCCATGACAAGATTCCCCTGAAAAAGGATTATAAGGAAATGGGAGTAAGGGTTGTTCCCCATGCTATCGCCAGACATGGATCTTTCCTGGAACCCGGAGTCATTATGATGCCGAGCTATGTGAATATCGGCGCCTATGTAGGCTCGGGAACGATGGTGGATACCTGGGCGACAGTAGGCTCTTGTGCCCAAATAGGCAGGAATGTCCATTTAAGTGGAGGAGTAGGAATCGGAGGAGTTCTGGAGCCGCTTCAGGCTACACCGACAATTATCGAAGATGACTGTTTCATCGGTTCCCGTTGTATTGTGGTCGAGGGGGCTATTATCGAAAAGGAAGCCGTACTGGGAGCCAATGTTGTCATTACACGCTCTACAAGAATCATTGATGTTACGGGGAATGAACCGGTAACCTATAAAGGAAAAGTACCTGCCCGTTCTGTCGTTATCCCCGGTACATATACCAAGCAATTCCCTGCCGGGGAATATCAGGTTTCCTGTGCTTTGATTATTGGACAAAGAAAGGAAAGTACGGATAAGAAGGTATCATTGAATGAAGCCCTGAGGGATCATTCCGTAGCTGTTTAATAAGAAATTTATTCCATCCTCAAATTAGGAAGATGAATATATTGGAAGTAAAAAACGTACACAAACAATACTCCAACCACAAAGCGGTCAATGGAGTCAGTTTTGCTGTCCCCGAAGGATGTATTTTCGGATTGTTGGGCCCTAATGGAGCGGGCAAAACATCCCTTATCAGAATCATCACCGGTATCACAAAAGCCGATCAGGGAGAAGTAAACCTGGATGGAGGGAAGCTGGATGCCCGGCATCCTTCGAAAATCGGGTATATGCCGGAAGAGCGGGGCTTGTATAAGAAAATGAAGGTTGGGAGCCAACTCATGTACTTGGCCCGGCTCAGGGGAATGTCCAAAGCCGAAGCATCAATTGCCATTGATCATTGGTTCAATAAGTTCGACATCCAATCCTGGAGGAATAAAAAGGTAGAGGAGCTTTCAAAGGGGATGCAACAAAAAATCCAATTTATTTCCACGGTCATCCATAATCCCCGTGTCATTATTTTGGATGAGCCGTTTTCCGGTCTCGACCCTATCAATTCCAATCTGATGAAAGATGAAATTTACGAATTGAAATCAACAGGGACTAGCATTATACTTTCTACCCACCGTATGGAACAGGTTGAGGAAATCTGCGAGTATATGGTGTTAATTAATAAAGGGGAGAATGTTTTGGATGGTGCTGTAAGCGAAGTCAAGGAGCGATTCAAAGAACATTGTTTCAAAATCTGTTACAAAGGAGATTTGCCCAAGTCGCTTCCTCCTTCTATACAAATCATCAAACAAAAAGAAGGGGAAATGACCATTCAGGTAACTGATGATAGGGATTCGAACTCCTTCCTGGATCAATTGATTCGTGCCGGTGTATATATTCAATCATTCGAAGAAATCCTTCCTTCCGTCAATGAGATTTTCATACGGGTGGTCGGTGAAACAAACCCTGTAGCGTAATGGAAAAATTATGGTTAGTCACTAAAAGGGAATACATTTCCCGTGTACTTAAGAAATCTTTTATCCTAACCACTTTGGTTACACCTTTGGCAATCGCATTATTTATGATTATTGCCGGGTTTCTTATGAATTATGAAGGTGCGGAACAAAGAAAGGTAGCAGTAATAGACACTTCCGGAATACTAGGAAAAGATTCCCTGGGTTTGAAAAACGAAAAAGGACTCCAATTCATCAAAGTGGACGGGAAAGTAGATGATTACAAGCGAGACGAATCCTATGATGCTATTTTGGAATTGCCCCCGATATCAGATTTGATGACCAGGGATTATGAAGCCAATTATTATTCTTCCGAAGGAATTCTAGGTATAGGTGTGATCAATAGAATTGAAGAGGATATAGAAAAAAACATTTTTTCCTTCAAAAGGGATGCCTTCGGTTTTGACAAAGACAGCCTTCGCAGCCTTAATACCACAGTCGGACTTGAGCGTAAAGGTCTCAAGGAAGATGACGAGGTCGTGAGTTCTTCAGCCAGCGTCATTGCAACGGGAATTGGCGGTGCTATGGGATTCATTATGTATTTTGCCGTATTCATGTATGGAATGATGGTCATGAAAAGTGTTACTGAAGAAAAAACAAATAGGATCGTTGAAATCATGGTTTCCTCCGTCAAACCTTTCTACCTGCTCATGGGCAAGATATTGGGCGTAGGATTGGTGGGCTTGACACAGGTTGCCATTTGGGCCATACTGATCCCGGTTATCCTGACCATTGCCATGTGGATGTTCGGAATGGATGCACAAGAGATACAGGCATCGCAAAATCAGATGGCAGATGTAGATACAAAGGAAATCGAATCACAGATGTTGTCTGTAATGACAGAGCTGAAAAAACAAAACTGGTTATTAATCATCCCCTTGTTCCTAATTTATTTCCTCGGGGGCTATATGATGTATTCTTCATTATTTGCTGCGGTAGGCTCAGCTACCGGTGATGATTTGAGTGAAAACCAATCCCTGATGTGGCCTATCACATTGCCTGTGATTATTGCTTTCTATATCATGTTTTCCGTAGTACAGAATCCAGGTAGTTCATTGGCGACTTGGTCATCTATGTTTCCACTTTTTTCACCCATTGTCATGCCTGCTCGTTTAGCCTTTGAGCCGCCTTGGTGGGAAATCGTACTTTCAGTAGCCATCCTGATAGCCTCGGTGATATTCTTCGTCTGGTTGTCAGGGCGTATTTACAGGGTAGGTATCCTGATGTATGGAAAGAAGGTAACATTGAAGGAATTGGGTAAATGGTTGTTCTACAAAGAATAATTCTGTAATTTCCCCGTAAGGAATGAGTATATTACAAACCATATTGGCCATCCTTCCGGGAATCCTGATTTGTCTTTGGATCTTTTATAGGGATCGTCATGAACGTGAACCCCTGCTTTTGTTATTGGTTTGCTTCATCGCTGGGGTGGCCAGTACACTTCCGGCTATTGTTATGGAAGAATTTTGGGCAGGAATGGGGATTGTCGAATCTGAAAATATTCTTCAGACTTTTGTTTTGGCTTTCGGTTCGGTGGCCCTTTCCGAAGAATGGGTGAAATTTGTTGGTGTAATGATATGTGCCTACCCTTGGAAGCCATTTAATGAACCTATGGATGGCATCGTTTACAGCGTCATGGTTTCAATGGGTTTTGCTACATTGGAAAATGTGTTGTATTCCAATCTATATGACTTGGAAACGGTTCTGCTCAGGGCATTCACCGCAGTACCTGCCCATGCGGCTTTCGGAATCACAATGGGATACCACCTCGGTAGGGCGAAGTTCGGACTGGGGAATAAATACTTCCAAATATTTTTGGCTTTGGCAACTCCTGTCATATTACACGGAGCCTACGATTTTTTCCTTATACAGCAGAACATTCCAGAATTGTCACTCCTCGCAATGGTCATTCTGTTAATCTGTATTTTCTATACCCGAAACCTGATTAATCTCCATAATGAAAACTCACCTTTTAAGGAAGAAAAAATCTCCATCCCTCCTCCCATGAAAACTCCCGAAGAATACAATGAAGATGAATTTTCAATTCCTAAAGATGATGACTATTCTAAAAGCTGGGATGACATTATTGATGAATAGGAATATCTATGAGAATTAAAATAGTGTTACAATCCCATAACGTAGTACTCTTTTCATCTTATTCGACTAAATTTGCGGCGAACAATTGATTCATTGCAAATCCCACTGCTTAATAATGAAAATCAAATCCGCTCTTATTTCCGTATTCCACAAGGATGGACTCGACGAAATAGCCCAAAAACTGCACGCTTTGGATATTCAAATCATTTCTACCGGAGGTACCCAAAGACATATTGAAAAACTGGGCGTGCCTGTTACTCCTGTAGAAAACCTAACAGAATATCCTTCGATTCTGGATGGTCGAGTCAAGACCTTGCACCCGAAAGTCTTCGGTGGTATTCTGGCCAGAAGAGAAGAAGCTCATATTGCCGAGTTGGATAATTATGATATTCCTGAAATCGACTTGGTTATTGTGGATTTATATCCATTTGAAAAAACCGTTTCGAATACGGATGACGAATCCGAAATCATAGAAAAAATAGATATAGGTGGGATTTCCCTAATTCGGGCGGCAGCTAAAAACTATAAGGATATTGTAATTATTCCTTCTAGAGATGAATATCCTTTTTTATTGAATCTACTAAATGAGAAAAAAGGTCTGACCGATATAGAAGATCGGAAGTGGCTGGCTCGTAAGGCCTTTGCCGTTTCTTCCCATTATGATATGGCCATACATGGGTTTTTCAATCGTGATTTGGGCGAACTGGCCTTTAGGGAA
>JAHDFN010000231.1 GCA_020628145.1 Saprospiraceae bacterium
ATGTAACCATTTCCTACCGTAGTGAATTCGGGCCCTGTACCTGACATCCCCAAAGAACCCCATAAGTTTAATGTTGAAGCTGTTGAATATACCCAGTTTCCCCCTCCTATGGCATCATTCAGGGTCAGTCCAGTGGTGCCCCCGGAAAAAGTATTGGAATATAAGGTGGTGGAAACAGGGGGAGAACTAAGCCCCGACTCATCGTCCGTGATGGTGAAGGTGAGCTGGTTGTTAGCCCCCTCGACGCCGGCGCTTCCAGAGACCACATCAATATCCACAATGATGGTCTCATCCCCTTCCAGTACCGCATCCTCGGCTATGCTGAGGGTGACGGTTTGGGGCGTGGTGGTGTTGGTGAAGGTGAGTGAGGTGCTGCTGATGCTGTAATCCGCTCCAAGGGTGGCACTGCCTGAAGTGGCGAGGGTCACCGTGGTGGAGGCGCTCGGTACCCCATCCAATGCCACATCGAATGTGATGTCCCTCGTACCACCGCAGCTTGTGCCTTCCACAGTGGTGATGGCACTGGGGTTGGAGAGGTTGGCGGTGGGAAAAACACAAATTAAGCTTGGAACCGGGGGTACTCCATCACTTGCCAACCAACCAGTTTCAGGTGGGTTTATAACTGAAGAGGGTGTAGGATTAACATAAGCAACAAAACCAAGATAAGGATCAGTACCATCACTATTTATGAACCAAACCGAACTCTCTGTATGAAGAAAGTAGGCACCGGAAGTATGAGCAAAGACGATGTTTCCATAGATGTTGGTTGTAGAGCCATCCCAAGTATAGTCTCCATTTACGGCTGTAGTCCCTGCTCCAGATACCGTACAAGTTTGAGCAAATAGGCTTGAGCAAAGACCAGTGCATAAAAGTAAAATGCAAAGAGAATGTATTCGTTTTTTCATAAAATAAAGATTATAAGATTAATAGATGTTATCACGAAACGTTTTTTATGTAAGGCAAATGAGTAATTTTGGAAATAGGCAAGGCATTCGTCGAAAAGCGTAGCCATAGCTACGGTTGAGAGGAATAACGCAGACATATTTTCAAAAGAACCGGTTGGCTATAATCAATTTTTCGTGATAACATCTAATAAATGAGGTCTAGAAAATTAGATGTTTGTGCTAAGGTAAGTGAAACAGTAAAACCAAAATGAAGAAAATGTCGAGTGGTAGAATTTTCGTGTCGAGTGGTAGAATTTTCGTGTCGAGTGGTAGATCCAAATTCAAAAAATATTGTAACAGGTGGATTTACTTTTGGAAATGATTTAAACTTCTTGAAATTTCATCTCAATTATGAGGATACGAAAAGACCGTAGAATTTTATAAAAATTCTCACAATCTATAAAACCTACAGTCATGATACGTATCATTAGTAAAAGTATGATAACTCAATATATTTTGCCCTATCTAATCACTTCTTGGAATAAATCATCTTTTTCTCAGATAACGAATGTTGTTTTCAAAAGACAAAGTCTATTTTTGTTTATTTTTTAATCGAAAATCAATCCTGATGGCATTGGGTACTCCTTTGATTTTTCCTTGCGGAAAAAAAATGAAAAACCGTTTCATGTTGGCTCCCATGACCAATTCCCAAAGTCATGAAGACGGTCGTTTATCCGATGACGAATTCCATTGGTTGACCATGAGGGCCAAAGGGGATTTCGGTCTCACCATGACCTGTGCCTCCCATGTCCAAGCCATTGGGAAAGGATTTCCCGGACAATTGGGCATCTTTGACGACAAGCATATTCCGGGTCACAGAAAATTGGCCGAAGCCATACAATCCTATGGCAGCCTTGCCGTCATCCAACTCCATCATGCAGGCATGCGTTCTCCCGAAAAACTCATCGGGCAAGCCCCCCTTTGTCCATCGGAAAATGAAGAAACCGGAGCAAGAGCCATGACAATTGAAGAAGTCAGAACTCTTAGGGATGATTTCATCAAGGCAGCAGAAAGAGCCTTTCAAGCCGGCTATGACGGCGTGGAAATACATGGGGCGCACGGCTATATCCTTTGTCAGTTCCTCAGCCGTGAAATCAATCACAGAAAAGACGAATACGGAGGTTCATTGGAAAACCGTTCCAGAATATTTTTCGAGATAATTGAAGGAATCAGAAAAGAATGTGGTAAGGATTTCCTCGTCGGCGTCAGGTTGTCCCCCGAAAGATTCGGAATGGTTCTGGATGAAATCAAAGATCTCTGCCAAAATTTGGCAGAAAGCGGCCTAATTGACTTTCTGGATGTTTCCCTTTGGGATTGCTTCAAGATGCCGGAAGAGGAAAACCAAGGTCATATTTCACTTCTGGAACATTTCACAAGTTTGGATTTGAAAGGCGTCCCAATGACCGTCGCCGGAAAAATCAGAAACGGTAATGACGTCAGTAAAATAATGGCCTCGGGCATCGATTTCGTATCCATAGGCAGATCCGGGATTCTCCATCATGATTTCCCTAAACAAGTCATGGCAAATCCCCAATTCATCCCCAACCCTACACCCGTCACCCGGGATTATCTCCAAGAGGAGGGTTTGGGGGAACGCTTCATAGATTATATGTGTAGATGGAAGGGTTTTGTGGAAACAAGCTGATAATTTGATTTCCCATTATAACAATAAAGCCACATCCACTATCGTTTCCTTTTCCATCCGAGCATTCATTAACTTATTTTATATTTGTTAATCCAAAGGGATTGTCGTATTTTAATAGTGGAATCAAGCCCTAGTATTAACACACAATTTTAACCGGCTATCCATAATGGCCATATTTAAATCGAATCAAATTATTGGAATTCATATGAGACACATCATCATTCTAAGTACCCTGCTCCTCATGGGCGGCAGTTTAGGACTTTACGCCCAATGCCCCAAGAGTAGTAAGGCGGGCATCCACGTGGTACAAGCCAAAGAGAACCTTTACCGTATATCCAAACAATACAATATTTCCCTTCAGGATATCTGTTCATGGAATGGAATTACCATCAATCAGATACTCCCGATGTGTAAGGAATTGATTGTTTCAGCCGGCAAAACCAAAACACCTGCAGCAGGCACCGCTTCTGCGGATGAATTCACGGCCAAAGCAGGTACGCCGGCTCCCAAACCTGAAAAAATCGACAAATACAAAACCGATAGGAGCCATCGGCATATCGTAAAGAAAGGCGAAACCATCAAAAGTATTGCCGACAATTATGGTTATACCGAAAAACGGTTCCGGGAAATGAACGGTCTAGCCCGAACGGAAGAATTGAACGCCGGTTCCACTTTGGTGACGTCCACCTGTTATTGCTCTGCCAATACCTCTAAACCGACTCCTTCCCTTACGACAACCAACGTACCTCCTTCATCTATCGGTACAACTACGGTTACGACGCATTCGACGCATCCGAATAATATCAGTTCGGATTTATTGACTTCCAAAAGTGAAAATTCGGAAACGATTGCCATCAATAGCGGCATGGCTCCCCAGCCGTACAATTACATGTCGGCGGAAGAATACCAGATGATTCAGGAAATCAATCTGCTTCGCTCCAATCCTGCCGCTTATATTCCTTATGTTCAGGAATACAGGAATAAACAAAAGGCCAAAGGTTGGACCGTTCATGACAATACCATTAATGAATTAATCGCCGAACTCGGCAGCACTTCTCCCAGAAGTAGCCTTATCCCCATGCCTTGTGTACATAATGCCGCTAGGAATCACGGGCAGGATATGGTAAAAATGGGCAAGGCCAATCATATCGGCACCGACGGCTCCTGGCCCTGGGACAGGGTGAAGAAAACATGCCCGACCTTTCAGGACGGTAATGAAAATCTGGTAGGAGGGGCCGCTACGGTTAGGGATGCGGTTATTCTTCTACTCATCGATCATGGTATTCCTACCAGAGGACACCGGGCCAATCTATTGAATCCGCATTGGACGCATGTTGCCTGTCATAAAGTGGGTAACTTAGGTGACTTATCCTATGTATGGGTACAGAAATTCGGACAATTATAGATCCAAACTCCTTATCCAAATAAAAAATCCTTGACATGTTATCTGGACTTTAGCATTTTCTAAAGTCCAGATAATATATTATCAATTAAAAAGTGAGTAATAACATTTGGGAAAACGAAAAGATAAGCCAAGTTGCTGCTAATTTCTCAACTGCTCCAACAGCCAGTCTTTTTCCGTCAGGATTTTGGTGTTTTTAATTTCGGTTGCCAAATTAGTTTTTTTCTTCTTATCGGATAAATCCGTCAGGGATATCTTTTTAATAAATCGGATAATATTCAAATAATTTTCTCCATGATATCCGATATTATCTTTTCTTTGGATAAACACCTTGAAGCTCTCTAGCAAATGATGTAGGGCATCCCATTCTCCGGTTTCAAAATACATTTTTGCCAACATGGTTTTTGCACCAAGAATATGCAATAAATCATCATAATGGGTCTGGACAAGCAAGGGCATTGCCTTTCCAAATTCTTTTTTTTCAAAATAGAATTTAGCCAAATTGAAATGGAAACTATCTGCTCTGATTTTTTCTTCTAAAAATGATTTGTATTCATGAATAAAACCCTCAACCCAATCGAATTCCTTCAATTTCAAACCCAAAACAATGATATTGTTATAAGTCCAACGTGACAACAATCCATCACTTGATAACGCATCATTTTTCAAGCCGCTTTTATACATGTAAAAGGCTTCCCTCAAATAAGGCTGGAAACCGGAATTTAGTTTTTTAATACAAAAATTGGTTGCCAAAAAATAAATCTCCTTTTTTTCATTGGAAGAAAAACAAGAAATATTTTTTCGTATTTCCTTCTTCAATGCTGTAAATGCTTCCTCATCCGATTCATCCGACAAACATTTAAAAGCATAAAAATAAATTGCAATGGCCGGATACTCCAAGTATTTCCCTTCACTTTCAATCTTCGAAAGAATGCTATTCGTCAAACCGAAATCATATTCTTTACGAGCCACCGTCTGATAGGACAACATGGAGCAAGCAATCTTAAGTTTTTCTGCCATAAAATAGGCATCCTGCATATCGGAAAGGGATTGGAAATCCAAATCCGTTTTCCGTTCCTTATCCAATTGCTCTGCAATGACTTCCTGTTCCATTTTATAATATTGCTCCAAAAAACTCCCGTTTCTCAGTACGCTTTCCTCCATTATCCGCTTCATCCTTTTCTTCGCCCTTATAAAAGGTTTTTCCATTTTTTTCCTTCGAAAGATATTCATCAGATGTAAACATCCCTCAGATGGATTTTCCGTAAAATTACGCCATGCCAGAAAGGATTCGACATGTTCAAGTAAGGCGGAATTCACATAATGTAATTTCTGTGCCGAGAATTCTTCCCTAGGAAAAACGATACTAAAAACTTCCCGACTATCCGAAACCAATCCTTTTTTCTTTCTCAGATAATCAAACAATCGGATGATCGTCGTTTTCCGATTAAATAGTGGTGAGCGGACATACTTAGCCATTTGACGGAGTTCAGCATCATCCAATCCTCGAAAAAGCTGAGTTAACCTTCCTTGTTCCAATTCAATATTTTTTACGAGAAAAATAAACCATATTAAACTGAAATTTAGTAATTTAAATACAAATGTCAATTAAAAAATAACGAGAATATTTAAAATTTGTCTTTGTAACTGATGTTCTATATGACCATATTTATAAGACAAACCACCTCTCCAACTCAATATAATAGGATATGAGCTACCTAAGAACATTGATTATACTGCTTCTCTTTTCTTCTACCCATATGGTATTCGGGCAATATTATGATTTCCCATTCATAGGTTGGAAGCAGACTTACACTACCTCTACATGGAATCCGAATGGATTTTCAGATATATCTACCGCAACGTTGGTCTTTGACAGGGACACCGTAATCAACGGAAAAGAATATATCACCGACTCAGAAGGGCATCATCAAATCAGGAATGAAAATGGAAAAGTTTACAGAAGCCTGCCAACGGATGTCAATCAGGAATTCCTAGAGACACTGGAATACGATTTCTCCCTTAATATGGGGGAACAGTTTTATAGTGACCAATATCCTGCATCGGATTCCGCCATCATCATATCGAAGGACAGGGTACTCAATATGTTGGGTGATTCGGTTTGGCAAATGGAATTGGAATACAAACTCAACTGGCTTGTGAAAGATACCGTTATATGGCAGGAAGGCATCGGAGATTTGAACCATGGTATTTTCAAGTTAGGATATTTGGAGACATTCTGGAGGCACGCCTGTACGCTTCAAGAAGATAATCGGAAATTAGGCATCAATCCCGATAATAATAATTATTGCAACTGCGACTATGTCTATGGAATCGATGCGGATAATGACGGATACGGGAATCATATACCGAGGACGGCTGCTGTAAGTTTATCCATTGACGCATATTCCCCCAACAACGATTTCAGATATTTTAAAATAAGGGCATGCGACACATTGGTTATCACTAACGTAGCGGACTACTCCATAGATCTACAATCAGGTGAAAACTGTGGAGGGATCTACCTCCCTCCCGATGAGTCTAATTTCCAAGGCTTCCCTACATTTACATATTATGACATCTCTCC
>JAHDFN010000232.1 GCA_020628145.1 Saprospiraceae bacterium
AGCGATTTTTCTTTAATCAATCAACACATACTATTTGTGTACCCTTTTGAATTATTTTTTAATTGAATTAAATGCTCGGCCTAAATGATCAATAATATCTGAAGCAATAAGGCTTTCCTGACTGGCATTGTCAAGGGCGATGTCTCCTGCCAATCCATGTAGGTAAACACCAAGTACGGCGGCATTTCCGGAAGAATAACCGGCAGCTAGAAGCCCTGTGATGATGCCGGTAAGGACATCACCACTGCCGGCCGTTGCCATCCCCGGATTTCCTGTTGAATTGAAATAACATTTTCCTGAAGGAAGGGCGATGCAGGTGTTCGCTCCTTTTAATATAATTATAATTTGATGTTCTATGGATTTTTCCCTGCATTTTTCCAATCGATCCCAAGCATCCGAACAAGCCCCGAATAATCTTTCGAATTCTTTAGGGTGGGGAGTAAGGATGCTGTTTTCCGGTATTCTTTTTTCCCAATTATTATTTTCGGCAATAATATTCAATGCATCGGCATCCAATACCAAAGGGATTTTCTTTTGATTTAACAATTCTCTAATCACACTTCGAGTTTTCTTCTTTTTACCCAAACCAGGTCCGATTCCGATAGCATTATAATTTTCTAATTCTGATACGGATAAGGAAGAAATAAAATTTTCCTCCTTGTCAATAATCGTCATGGCTTCGGGAACCGAAGTTTGTAAAACCATATTTGAAGAAGCCGGTATTTGAATACTTAATAAACCGACACCGGATCTTAGACAGGCTTTTGCCGATAGAACGGCAGCTCCTGTTTTTCCTTTGCTTCCGGCAATTAAAAGAGCATGGCCGTAATTCCCCTTATGGGAAAATCTATTTCTTGATCGGAGTATTTTTTTGATTGTTTTTTTTGTCAGGTATAAATTATTGCAGTTAGTATTTTGATGGAAATTAGAATCTAATCCGATGCTTCCGAAATGAAATTCACCAACTCTTTTTTCGTTTTCCGAAATAAGGAAAGCTAATTTAGGCGTTTGGAAACTAAAGGTGTAGTCCGGGATGAAACTTATACCATTTGTTTTTTTATCAGCAAATAATCCAGAAGGAATATCGACCGAAATCTTAATGCATTGTTGAAGGTTTAAAAAATCCACAGCATCCTTTAATTCCCCTTTGATTTCACGAGTCAGTCCGGAACCGAGTATTGCATCTATGATGATTTTATTATTATTGATTTGTTCGGATTTTTTTGGTGTCCAATTCTTTATGGGGATTTCCTTGGGTAACCTTTTTAAATTCTTTTCGAAATCCTCAGAATGTTTTTTGCTGAACCGGACGATAAATACTTCTACGTCATAAAATCTACGGTACAATAAACGAGCGATGGCTAGGCCGTCTCCTCCATTATTCCCGGTGCCGCAGAATATCTTTAAAGAAATTGAAGTCTCAGGAAATTTTTCAGTAAAAAAATCAACAAAAGAAATCGATGCCCTTTCCATTAAATCAATAGAGGATATAGGTTCGTTTTCAATGGTATGTTGATCCCATTGACGGATGACATTGGTAGGGAAAATCTTCATGGAAATAAAATTAAAGAACTTCCATCCGACCTTCGATTTCGGCATTGAGTTTTTTGCCTGATCGGGTCTGATCTTTTACCGCATTTAAAAAAGCATCTCTAAACAGAATACCCGTTTCGGTTTGTGGTTGTCCTTTGAAAAAATCACATTTATCTCCTCCGTTGGCTACGTAGTCGGAGATGCCGATTTGGTAAGTCTTTTCCGGATCAATAGCTTCTCCTTTAATGGTTACATCCTTTAGTGTGCCATCTTCAGTAAATCTGCATCTGACTTGCCCGCTGACGGGCCATCCACCTCTTGCTGCAATATTTTCGAATAATTGTTGAACAATATTTCCTTTGACATTTAATACGACAAGCATATTGTCGAAAGGCATTAATTCGAAAATCTTACCGGTCGTTACATCTCCTTGCGGCAATGTAGGTATGCGAATACCGCCATAATTGACAACGGCAAAATCAATCGGTTTTTTGAAGTGTTTATTACACTCGTCATAGATCGCATCAGAAGCCCAATTCCCTAATGTACATTCAGGTAATTGTTTCAACATCTCCTTTTCTGCATAACCGATGACTTCATTCATCTTGGCATCGAGTTTTTCCTTATAGGGAGCAATCATATCAACGACTTCCTTATCCTGTTCAACTTGTGCTGTCGAAGACATGTCATAACGGGAGTTTTCGGTTCCTGTATAATGGAATACCTTACCACATGAACCCAGAATGAAAATGAAACCGAAGAGACAGAGAAAATGCTTCATATTATTTTTATTTATAAAAATGTTGCGGCCTCTTGGGATATCGCAGAACGGGCCTTATCCAAGGAAGTGTTTTTTACTTCATTCAGATAATTGAAAATAGAACGACTTAATTCTAAACCGGGGTCTTTTTCATCCACTGTCTTGGAAACCAAATCAATAATATTAATCGTATCGTTTTTGGCAAACATGATGATTTTCCAAAGATCCTCCGATACATAGACCTGTTGGGAAATGTTATGCTCATATTCTTGTTGGATGGCGACCATCATGGCTAATCTGAAATCGCCGGCATTCATCTTTTCATCCCTTACCCTTAACATCAGATTCCCTAACGATATCCTTTCACAGAATAAGGCCAACCTTTCATATGCCTGCATTCTGAAAGGAAAAGAAAGTCCTTTGTTCTGTTTCCTCATTTCTATGGCATTTTTCCGCTGTTCGTTTTCCATGTAGGTTTTGAACATATAAAAAACGGTTAAGAATACAACCAATGCAGGAACGGTAACTTTTATGATTTCAAGAATGACTTCCAATATATTGACCATAATAATGTTTTAGATGACAAAAATACTATTTCTATACTTGTATTATAATGCTATAAAGCTTAAAAAGGCACATTTTGGGAAACCAAGCCCGGTTTGGTGCTGTTATTATTATTAAATTTGTATCAAATAAAAGAATATTAAGATGGTTGATGATAAAGAACTACTACAAAACCCATTAACACTTACCGATGGTGCTGTTGAACAATTGAGACGTTTGATGGAAGAAAAAGGAGTACCTGAAGGCCATTCCCTCAGAGTAGGTGTGAAAGGTGGAGGCTGTGCAGGTTTTTCATACATTCTGGGTTTTGATTTGCCCAAGGAGAATGATGGGCATTTTGAAATCAACGGCATTCCTGTCATCATGGACAAGGCCCATGCCATTTATCTTGTTGGTATAGAAATAGATTTCGTACAGGGATTGAACAATAGGGGCTTTACATTTAACAATCCGAATGCAAAGGAATCCTGTGGTTGTGGGACGTCTTTTTCGGCCTAACAGCGTTATTTGATACATACGGCCGCCCTTCCATTCAAAATGGAAGGGCGGCCGTATTTTATCTTACAAATAGTTTATACACTGTTAAAGTCAGTTAAATGATATTACTTTTACATTTCATTATAGTCTAAATATTGGATAATGGCCGTTATTGCACTTGAAGGGATGAAATTCTTCGCCCATCATGGGGTTTACGAAGAGGAAAGAATACTTGGAGGAGAGTATTTGGTAGATGTTTATATCGTAGCGGATACCGGGGCGGCGGCGGCTGAGGATGATTTGAACAAAACAGTCAATTACGAATTGATTCATACCATCTGCGATATCGAAATGGGTAAAGCATCCGATTTGATTGAGAATGTCCTGGAACGCATAATGATGCGTATTAAGGAAAATGTGAACATCATCCAACAACTAACGGTTAAAGTGACCAAACTTAATCCTCCCCTGGGAGGGACGGTCGCCTCCGCTTCCATCGAGTCGGCCTTTAATTTCACAACTCGTTGTGGAAGATGTAATAAAGGAATGGTTTGTTATGGAGATACTTCCTGTTGGTGTAATGATTTTCGGATCGTTCACCCGAGGACGACCGAACTGGTCGCCGAGGAACATGGAAGTTGCGTATGCCCCCAATGCCTCGATTATTATGCAGGATAACTAATTTTTTTATTAATAAATATATACAATCATGGCAAGGAAATTCGGAATCATCATCATGCTGTTTGCCACAATTTCATTTTACTCCTGTGCGGAATTGGCCGGTATTGCCGGTGCCGTACTCTCAGGAGACGGGCAGTTGACCAATTCACAAATAGGTCAGGGACTAAAGCAGGCGTTGGAAATCGGTATTACACAGGGGGCAAATAAATTATCCCTTAAGGATGGCTACTTCAAGAGTGCCTATAAGATCCTTTTACCGGCAGAGGCAAGGAAAGTAACGGATAAATTATCCAAGATTCCCGGCTTTACCCAAGTAGAGGATATCCTTTTGGAGAAAATCAATCGAGGGGCGGAAGATGCTGCTAAAAAAGCCGCACCTATTTTCAAAACGGCCATCACCAGTATGTCTTTCGGTGATGCTATGAACATCTTAATGGGGCAGGACAATGCTGCAACCAGCTTTTTACATAAAAATACGAACCAGAAATTGTACGGTGAGTTCAATCCTGTTATCGTCAATTCCCTGAATAAGTTCGGAGCCATCGATTATTGGGAAAAGGCGATTACCAAATATAATTCAATACCGTTCGTCCAAAATGTAAATCCACGACTGGATGATTATGTGACCAATAAGGCACTGGATGGTTTGTTCAATATGGTTGAAAAGAAGGAAAAAGGTATCCGTAAGAATGTCAATGAAAGAACAACGGACTTGTTAAAGCAGGTCTTCGCCAAACAGGACAATAAATAAGAAGGTTTTTTAAAATTCTTATATGGAAAGAAAGCCGTCCTATATAAATAGGAC
The DNA here is from genome assembly GCA_020628145.1 of Saprospiraceae bacterium. Classification (GTDB taxonomy): domain Bacteria; phylum Bacteroidota; class Bacteroidia; order Chitinophagales; family Saprospiraceae; genus JAHDCE01. Next base: position 4,821 of record JAHDFN010000232.1, read on the forward strand.
GGCTTTTTTAACAGTTCGTTTATATCCTTGTATCTGAAAGAACGTTAATTTTGTAGGGAATACACCTAATCGAATGAAATGGCAAAAATTATAGAAGACTTATGAGGTGGGCATATATACTTCTTTTCTTTTTTTCCATAACCGGAATTGATGCCAATGATTTGGACAAAACCGGTTATAAGATAGATTTGGAAATCGTAGATTTTCCAGGAGAGGAAGTGATTCTGGCTTCTTATTATGGAAACAGCAACCTTGTCGTAGATACGATAACCAAAAACGGAAATGGTAAATTCATGATGAAAGGAGCAGCTCCTTTGGATGGTGGGGTTTACCTCGTCATTATGCCTCCCGACAATAAATTCTTTGAAATCATCATAGACAAGGAACAGGTATTTTCCCTGAAATGCGATACCGTCGATTATGTACAATCCATGGAAATCAAAGGCTCCGAAGAGAATAAGATTTTCTATGATTACCTCAGGTTCATCTCAGGTAAGAGGAATGAAGCCTCTGCAATATCCAAAGAACAGGAAAATGCTAAAACGGATGATGAGAAAGAGAATATCAAAAAGAAAAGGGATGAATTGGATAAGGAAGTTTCCGACTATTTCAATTCCATAGCAGAAAAATATCCCCGAAGTTTGAACACCCGTATCGTCAGGGCTGCCCAGCCGGTTAAAATGCCCGATGCATTGCAAAAACCGGAAGCCGATGATACTGCCCGCTATTATTACTACAAACAACACTATTTTGATAATTTGGATCTAGGGGATGAACGATTGTTACGGACCAATTTCCTTTTCAAAAGAGTGGAATATTATATCACAAAACTAACACCTCAGATTCCTGATTCAATTAATGCATCAATAGATCGTATTCTTTCTCCTATGAAGAAGGATGGGGATATGTTCAAATATTATTTGGTACATTTCCTGAATAAATATGCCAAATCCAAAGTCGTAGGCATGGATGCTGTCTATGTCCACATTGTCAAGAATTACTATGAGAAAGGCTTGGCTCCTTGGACGGATGAAGAAACCTATGGTAAAATAATAAAGAATGCCCGTTCCCTTGAACCTATACTTATTGGCAAAATCGCTCCTGATTTCAGGATGAAGAAAAGGGACGGTTCCCCATTGACGCTCAGCGAAGTGAAATCGGATTATGTGGTACTGTATTTCTGGGATGCAGATTGCGGTCATTGTAAGAAATCTTCACCGAAGATGAAGGAATTCTATTCCAAATTCAAAAATACCAATGTCCAAATGCTCGCCATCTGTACGGAGATTCGTGATGAAGTCAAAAAATGCTGGGATACCATAGATGAAAGGGAATATGAATGGCTGAACCTGGTTGATCCTTTTATCCAATCCAACTACAAGGCCAATTATTATATCAATTCCACTCCTCAGATTTTCATCTTGGATAAAGACAAGAAAATCATCATGAAAAGAATCGGTGCGGAACAACTTTCGAATGTGATGGATAAAATCATCGAAAGGGATCAGAAGGAATTGGACAATAAGAACAAGGAGAATTAAGCTTCGCTTTTTTGTCATTTTATTACTACCCCTTCGGGATGGAGCACCAAGGGCTACAGACCAACCAGATGGGAACTCCGAATGACTATACCTACAACGGCAAGGAAATGAACTCCGACTTCGGACTCAACCTCCATGACTATGGG
>JAHDFN010000233.1 GCA_020628145.1 Saprospiraceae bacterium
ATGCTACTCCTTTGTCTATCCTTTCCAGTGCCATTATCATTCCCAGTGTTACCGGACTCAGGGAGGATAAAAAGGAATTCCATATCTATGAAAGTACTTTTTCAGACATTCTAGGCATCATGGTTTTTTATTACCTGACCGGACAAATAGAAACGGCTGGACATGCAGCTGAACATTCAGGTGGATTGGGTAGTTTTCTGGGTAATATCGTATTGACCATCATCATCTCCCTGGTTGCGAGTTATATCATCGTGCTGGTCTTCCAAAAGATCAAAAGCCATACTAAGTTGTTCCTTTTGATTGCGGTTTTATTACTCCTTTATGCCCTCGGTAAAAAGATGCACCTTTCATCCCTTATCATCATCCTTATTTTCGGATTGTTGATTGCGAATATGAAATTGTTTTTTCAAGGCTTTCTCCGGAAATGGCTCGATTATAAACAGGCTCATCATATTTATGAAGGACTCCATGTTGTCACGATGGAAACAGCCTTTGTTGTCAGGACATTTTTCTTCGTCGTATTCGGTATGACGATTTCCCTGGCTTCATTGGTGAGTGTGAATGTTGCAGTAGTCAGCTTATTGATCATTCTTTCCATCTACCTGATTCGTTTCGTCATCCTAAGGATATTTATCGGAAAAGACATCCTACCCCAACTTTTCGTGGCTCCGAGGGGATTGATTACCGTCCTACTTTTTTATGCCATTCCACATGAAGTCCATGTGGACGGATTCGATGCGGGGATATTGTTGTTTATTATTATCGGAACGAGTCTGATTATGACATTTGCCATGATTTGGGATAAGCAGAGAACCGGAAAGGCAATTAAAAAAGCTTCGGATAATCCGGTCGGATATAGTCGTTGGAAGGCTCCTTCTGTGGAGGATGTCAAAAAAGAGGAATGATAAAAAACGCCCCGATTTCCAAAATGGAAATCGGGGCGTTTTTTATCATTCTCATAAGTTCTAGGGCCTTATCAACACAACTTTCCCTGTAACTTCCTTTTCGTTCTTTCCTATTCCTTTAAGGTAATAAATCCCGGAAGGGAATTCGCCCAGACGGATTTGGAAATTCGGATCGCTTACTTCTATACGTCGAAGCAATTTACCGGCACCATCCATCAGATACATGAAATCCAATTCTCCTTCCAATTCCACATTCACGTTACCGGCTGTAGGATTAGGATAATATTTCCAAGCAAACTCTTTGGTTTCAATGATTTTATCAGGGTCTTCTTCATCCCTTTCCTTAACGACCATTTCAACAAAAGTCGTATCCTGCACCTGCTCATCCGTGAACACTTCCTCCAATTGCTCGTCACAAGAAACCGTTGTAGCAAAATCAGTGATGGTTTGAACCAAAATATCGTTCAACAAGTCCACCTTGTGTTCGTCGGTTATCGGTTTGAGATGTGAGCCTCCGATTCCGCTATCATCCGTCAGGTAGATATAGGAACCATTGGTCGCCAAGCAGAAGGAACGCATCAGATATTCCGTACTCCTATCCGTTCCCGAACAGGCAACAGGAATCAGACGGATGCCTTTTTCGGCCGCCTTACTGATCTGCCTATGAAGCCGTTTGTTGATTTCATCCGTCATGTGGGGAGGTGCATCCAATACAAGGAATAATAATCGGGCGGAAGCCTCATCCGACCAAACCAATTCATCAAGTGCCACATCCAAAGCTTCTTCTACAGCTTCCGGTTTGTCTCCTCCTCCGGCGGCTCCCTGCTTATTGATAAAATCAGTCGTCTTTTCAATATCCTTGCTGAAATGAGATTTACGGGTGACATATGAGTCTCCATGATCTCGATAGAAAACAGAACCCAACCTCAATTCCTGATTTTTCAGTTCTTTTTTAGCCCGATCAATCACATCCTTTAACTCGGATTTCAGGTAGTTGATTTCATCACCCATCGACCCTGTCGCATCAACCACAAAAGCAATATCCACCTTACCCGGCATAGTGCATTTTACCGGCAGTTTTTGGATATTGATCCCTTCATGGAAATCCTTTACATTCTCAATATCATATTTCCGACCTTGATAATTTACCTTGATGGAATATTTCCCTTCCGACATTTCATCATACATATTGGGCCATAGTTCGGCCTTACCTGTGTTATCTGTTTTGCTTTTCCAAATTTTTTTCGAACCTGAATACAGCACCGCTTCCGCATCTACTATCGGATAGCCGTTTTGAGTGGTCAACTGAAGTGTATATCTCTGGGTGGGATGGATGCCCCATTTCATCTGCCAGTCCATCAGTTCATTTTCGGTAATGTCCTGCCATAGGTTCCATTTTCCGAAATCATTTAAAACACCGGCAGTCAATTGTCCTGCCTCCGGTAAATCCAAAGAAGCCGTTCCCGGGTGTTCAAAACTTGAACTGCCCGAAATATCCGTAACGACCATTGTTTTTGTTTCCCCAACTTCCATTTCACTGATCGTTTCTACTTCATCAGGAATATCAACAAAAGCATATGGCCTAGTTGACACCTCCTTCACCATCTTTGGAGGAGGAGGTGCGGAAGTTCTCACGGGTTCTTCCACCCCGTCTCCATCCGAAACATCCCAGGAATAAGATACCGGCTTATCCATACTTTTCCCTTCCCCTGACAACGATTCGGATTTGTATTTCCTTCCTTTTTTTCTTTCTTTACGATTGTCTGAACGTGTAGCTGTGGTGATTGTCACTTCGCTAAGAATAGCCGCTTCGGGTTCCAATTCAATGATGATTTCCTTCTGATCCGGCTTGACTTCTACCTTTTTTTCTTCGAATCCGATATAAGACACCAATAAATTCACTTTTCCTTCGGGAATTTTCAATTCGAAAAAGCCTTCAAAATCCGTGGTCACTCCTGTTTCCCTATCGTATTCCAATATCAGTACCGCACCAACCAAAGGTTCCTTTGTTTCTTTTGCCAAGACTTTTCCCGTGATACTCCTTTCTGCCAAAAGATTCAGGGAAATCAACAACATCAGGGACAATGCATAGGGTATTTTAGTTATCATGAACTTTAAGTATTACATTCAAAAATGGTTCTGTAAGTCTAGATGCCGGATTTTAAAAAAGGGTTGTTCCTTCTTCATATCCCATCTAAAATAAATTTTAAAATACGTTATCAACTCATTAGGAAAATATCACAGCAAATTATATCGGAAATAGATACCTTTGCGGCGATATTATTCATGTAATCGAATAAAATAATGATTTCAAAAGAAAAAGATACAAGTCATCTCTTATCCGGAAGGATTCAAAGATTAGCCGAATCGGCCACTATCAAAATGAGCAGAATGGCCCGGGAACTCAAAGCAGAGGGACATGATGTGATAAATCTGAGTTTGGGAGAACCCGATTTCGATACGCCAAAACATATCAAGGAGGCCGCCAAAAAGGCTTTGGATCAGGGATATACCAAATATACACCTGTCCCCGGACTACCGGAGTTGAGAGAATCCATCATCAAGAAATTCAAACGGGATAATGATTTGGAATTCGGCATGGATCAGATTGTGGTGTCCAATGGAGCCAAACAATCCTTGGCCAATATTTCATTATCCCTTTTAAATAAGGATGATGAAGTGATTATACTTGCACCTTATTGGGTCACATATAGTGAAATCATCAAACTGGCCGGTGCCAAACCGATTATTCTGAAATCCGGGATTGAAGATGATTATAAGGTTTCTGCCGAAAAGGTAAAAGCCGCCATTACCGACCGAACCCGTTTGGTTATGTTTTCTTCGCCTTGTAACCCAACCGGATCGGTTTATCTCAAGGAAGAATTGGAAGCGATAGCGGATGTCATTGCGGAACATGAGGACATCTATATTATTTCGGATGAGATTTATGAATATATCAATTTTACCGGAAAGCACGTTAGCATAGGTACGATACCGAGTGTGAAGAACCGGACGATTACCGTAAACGGATTTTCCAAAGGTTTTGCCATGACCGGGTGGAGATTAGGATATATCGGCGCTCCGAAATGGATTGCCGATGCATGTACAAAAATGCAAGGACAATTTACTTCCGGAGCCAATGCATTCAGTCAGATGGCGGGAGCATATGCCTTACAGGCCGACATGAAACCCACCAATGAAATGCGGGCCGCATTTTTGAGAAGAAGGGATCTGATGATTGAAGGCTTGGAAAAAATACCGGGCATGAAAGTCAATAAACCTTTGGGGGCATTTTATATTTTCCCGGATATCAGCGAATTTTTCGGTACTTCTACAGGAGATTCGAAAATCGAAAATGCAGATGATTTCTGCGAATATTTATTATTAAAAGCACATGTGGCGGTAGTCACCGGCTCTGCCTTCGGAGCCGATAATTGCTTTAGAATTTCTTATTCTGCGTCAGATGATGAGTTGAAAGAGTCCATCAGAAGAATTGCGGATGCATGCTCCAAACTGAGCAAATAATTTATTTAAGAGTATGTTTAAATTTTAATAATTGGTCTGCGAAACTCACTTTATTGCTTACTCTTCGTTAAAAAATCAGGCTTGACAGCCCTGCTATCATCCCGATTTTCCGCCTTGATTAAGCAATAAATTGATGCTTCTCGACATAAAGATCAAATTTTAAACATACTCTAATTATCGGATGAATTAAAACTAAAACAGTGATGAGATATTTGATAATTCTAATGTTTTCGAGCTGTCTTTTTCTTTTAAGTTGTAAAGGAACAAAAGACGGAGTAAAGGTCAATGAAAAACCTAAAGCCGAAGTAAAACTCAATGAGTTCGGCATGCCCATCCTCTTGGAATACACGCCTACTTTCATTGATTTGGGTGAGATGAAAAGAGGTGAAAAAAGAGATTTGGTTTTCGACTATTTGAATATCAGTCCCGACACGGTGGTCATCGAAGTAGTTTCAGCCTGTAGTTGTACTGAAACCGAATTTACCGTTCGTGAAATGGCTCCGGGAGAAAGTGGAAAAATATTATTGACTTTCGATAGCGGCCCGAAGGAAAAATCGGAAACCATCGATGTGGATATTATCTTAGCCAATACCGATCCTAAGAATGGTTATCCCATTGTGGACAGGGTGCAATTCAAATATGATTTATTGCCGGGTGATGAATAAGTTTATATTAATTTTTTCTCTGCTTTTTTTATTTTCCTGTACCGTCACATCTTATTTGTATTCAGATAAAGCGATAGAAGATATTTCCTTGGAGGAAAGTAATGGCCGATCTATCGCATTATCCCAAAATGAGAAAAACGAATTGATTTCGAATTTAAAAAAATGTAAAAAAACCACACCTCATAAATTCATAAAATCACATAGGGCCATTATTGTGGATGAGTACAACAAACGAGACACCATAATGACAAATGGTAAAATCTTCATCTTTGACGGATATTACAAATCAAAGGAAAATATTATTTCAAAATATTTGAGATGACTTTCAAACCCAACAAAACAAAAAAGACTTCTTATATTTCAAGGAGTCTTTTTTTATTCATTTTTATTTTCGGAATAATTTTTCATTCATGTCAAAAAGAAGAAGGAATTCCTGATTTCAAGGAATACATCCTTGAAGATCAAGGTACTTCACCAGACGACACATCCTTTCATTTCAATATTTACTCCTCTGACATCACAGGCGACGGGATAGAAGATAAAATCTATATCGCTACTTATATGTCTAATTATTTCGGATATGTTTTCGATGGAAAAAAAGTAAATCCCTCAATCCGGATGGGTAAATTTTATTTCCACACCGGGTCGGGAAATGAAACTGGAATTCAGGGATATTACCTGCGATGGGAAAAACGAAATCATGCAACATTCCATTTCCGGGCAATTCAATAATAAAATAAAGTTGGATATTTTAAAATTCCATCAGGATTCCCTTACTAATATTTTCTCTCAGGAATTAACTTGGAAAGAAGATCCTACATCAGATTTTTCTTTTTTCAATTCAATACATTTCCTTAAAAAATGTAACAAAGGGTTTTTCATAAGAAAAAATCAAACTACTCTACCTGATTCTATTTTCAATAAATTGAAATTTATTTTCGACAAGCATCATCCTGAAGATGAAAAGAACATAAAATATTTTCACAAATACAATAAAGAAAAAAATATTTTCGAACCTATAAATTTTTTCTAAAAATAAATTTCCTGTGCCAATCTGAATGTATTCGAATGTGCATCGACGATATCGGAAATTCTAGGAGAATACCCTCCTCCCATGGAAACAGCTACAGGTATTTTATTTTTCCTGCACTGTTCCAAAACAAAACGATCCCTTTGCTTGCAACCTTCTTTACTTACATTCAACCGACCTAATTTATCGGAGGAAATGATATCGACACCTGACAAGTACATTATCATATCGGGTTGTACTTCATCTATTAATTCCGGAAGTGTTTCATATAAAATTTTCAAAAACAAATCATCTGCACATTTATCGGGTAATCCGATATCCAAATCGGATTTTTCTTTTTGAGTGGTACTCATCGTTGCAATCACAGTGTCTATAGTTC
>JAHDFN010000012.1 GCA_020628145.1 Saprospiraceae bacterium
GTAGTATCCCATATGAAATCTTGGTTTTAGGATGAAGCAGTTCCTTTCCATATCTCATGAACCCTCTTTTCTGTTCCTCTGCTCCGAAGATTAATTCCCCCAACTGTGCCCAAAACAAAGCACCGGCACACATGATACAAGGCTCCAAGGTCACATACATTTTACAATCCGGTAAATATTTACTACCCAAATAGTCTGATGCTGCCGTTAAAGCCAATATCTCTGCATGAGCTGTAACATCTGTCAATAGTTCCGTCTGGTTATGTGCTTTTGCAATAATCCTATTATCACACACCACGATTGCCCCTACGGGGATTTCCCCTTCTTCATATGCCAGTCGGGCTTGTTCCAAAGCCTTTTTCATGAAATATTCATCAGAATGGATACTCAACATCAATGAATCGATTTAGCTTGAATAAACCGGTGGGAATAGGATTTCAATCTAACCTTCTTCCCCTTATTGGTCAAGACATAATCTTCGAAATCCAGAAGGATGTCATCATACCTTTCAAGATCAGGTCTTTTATGAGGGGTAATGATGATTAATTGTCGAGCTGCCTCAAATAAACGGGAAGCCAATGGATAGCATTTTTTCTCAGGACAAAGGTGTAATGCAAAACTACAGATAACGGATGAATAGCTTTGGGGAAGGCCCTTTGAAATGATATCATCAAAAGATAGGGGGAGGCAGGGCTTGCCTGTTTTTTCGAAATATGCCCTAGCGGTATAGGGGTCGCAACCCGATGTTTTTGTATTGCCGATGGCAAGCGTGACTTCACCGGCTCCACAACAGAGATCCAAGAAAGAGGAATTATCTATCCTATACTTATTTTTAAGTAGGACTTCATGTACATATTTTTCATGGGGATTGGAATAATCCTTTCCAAAAGCCTCATAATAGGCATCTACACCCCATTCCTGATAAAGGTTTCTAACAGCTATATCACAAGCCTTCTTCTTCATCTTTCTTACGGTTCTTGATTACCCGTTTCCTGCTTTTCAGTGGCATGTAGTTGTAGGGTTTGTCATTAAAATCACGCCCCAAGTTATTGAAGGTAGCCAATGTCGATTCCAAATCCTTGACCAGTTTGTCATCGGTCAATAAGTAACCAATGGTTCCTTCGCCGCTATTGATTTGAGTGATCAATGAATTGACATCTTTTATCGCATTATCGGCAGAAACCAAAGATGATTTGAGTTGTTCCAAAGCGGTATCGGCGCCTGATAGTGTACCGTTTACCTTTCCTAATGTCCCATCCACACCTGAAATGGTTTTTTGTAAATCCAATTGTTTGAGGTTTGAAGTCAGGGTAACCGCATTGTCGAGAATGCCTGTGATTTTAGCATTGCCGTTTTCAAGATTCCCCGTAAGGGATTCCATGTTTTCCAGAATGTTATCCAATTTACCGACGGACGAACCGATAAGGACATCCAATTTTTGTGTCAATTGTTTCAGGTTCTCTGTTGTTTGTTGGATATTACGGAGCGTAACGGCCGCAAGGGCATCATTTTCAGGATTGGCTACCCGTTTATTTAGATTGTCCATCATTCCATCCAAGTCCCCCTTGGCATTTTCCATATATTCGTTCAGGTCGATACCCAGCATGGATTCAACCATACCTACTTTCCTTCCCAGCAAAAAAGATCCTTCTTCCAAACAATCCGGTCCCGAACAAAAGCCTTCGCTTTCCAAGACCACTACCATTCCTTCCATCAAACCACCACTGGTCAAAGAAGCTTTGGTTCCTTTAGGGATCATGATATCTCCTTTGATATCCAATTCTGCAACAACCGTTTTAGGATTATCAGGATTCAGATACAGATCATTGACTATCCCTACCTTATAACCACTGAGTAATACGGGTGCTGAATTCGACAGCCCGGAAACGTCGTTGTACACCACTTTGTAAATCTTGGTATTTGAAAACAGGTTTTTACCTTTGATGAAGGTAAAACCCCAAATAGTCAAGGCAATTGCCACTACAGTCAGGATACCAATTCTTACTTCATTCGAAAACATATCTTAAGGATTTAAATTATCAGCAAATGTATCACTAGAAACCGGATAAAAAAAACGGGTAGGATGTCATGGGATAACATACGATACAACGATCATTCGGTTTGTTCCGTTTTCTCTTTTTTGGCTTTTTTCTTATAAAAACGCTTGCGGCTTTTTAAAGGGATGAACAAGTACGGTTTTTCTTCAAAATCTCTACTCAATTGGTTCAATGTAGCCATTGTCCTGTCCAAATCTTTCGAAAACCTTTCCTTATCCATAATATAGGCAACGGTATTATCTCCCTTTTGGGCTTCTTCCATTATATCATTCAGTTCTTTCATCAAGTTTTTAGCCTTACTCATGGTTTGTTCGGCATTGGTCATATCCATTTCCAAACCCGTCTGCATATTCCCCACCCTTTTCATTGTAGCATCGGCCTTAGTCATCGTAGCATCAATTGATAACTCATCCAGTTTTTTCAAAATCAAATCGGCATCAGCCTGTATCCTGTCCATTTTCCCACCTGCATCAAGGTTATTCTGGATGGATTCCATATTGGCATTCACTTTTTCATATTTAGCATTCAGATTATTTTGGATGGATTCCATTTCCTTTTGCAAACCTGCCATTTTCGTTTCAAGAAAATCCATATTCCTTAGAGACTCCGCTACGATATTATCACTTTCGGGATTAGTATATTCATCCGTTATCTGAGCAAAAAGATCCTTCATCTTATCTAAAGAAAATTGATCTGCTGTTTCATCTTCATTGCCTCCCCCCGCATAGGTTTCCATTAAACCGATTTTTCTTCCTTGGAGATAATCCCCGTCATCGGCACAATAATCTTCGGTACAATAGCCTTTCATTTCAATGATAATGATATTTCCATCTATAAGTCCCCCGCTGGCAATAGCAGCTACGGCATCTTTTGGAATATCATATTTTCCCTTTACTTTCAATTCGACCAGAACGGTCTGAGGATTTTCCGGATTGACTCCGATTTTTTTGACTTTTCCTACTTTTACTCCCCTGATATTCACATCCGCACCCTTACTTAATCCGGAAACATCGTCAAAAACTACTTTGAAAATATTATTGTCAGCAAACCAATCATTTTTTTGCAAATAAATGAAAGCAGCAGTCAGTATTGCGAAAATAAGGAAATAAAGAAGACCTGATTTCAGATTGTCAGTCTTGGATGGTTGTGGCATATTTTTAATTGGTTATGTGTATAAAGGAACTTAGAGTATGTTTAAATTTTAATAATTGGTCTGCGAAACTCACTTTATTGCTTACTCTTCGTTAAAAAATCAGGCTTGATAGCCCTGCTATCATCCCGATTTTCCGCCTTGATTAAGCAATATATTGATGTTTCTCGACATAAAGACCAAATTTTAAACATACTCTTAAAGTCCCAACTCAGACAAGGCCATTAGCAAATCGATTCTTCTTTCATTTTTATAGGCTACTATAAAACTGCCTGCAAATCCTTTTTGTTCCAGTGATTCGATTTCTTTACGGGCCTTTTCATAATTGTCACCGAAATCCTTAATCAAATAACGGAATTGGCCGTTGTATGATTTTTCTATAACAATTCTATTCCGTAAAGATAACCATTTGCCTGATTGTAAATCCAGCTTATTTTCAACAACTGCCAATTGGATACCAAATTCTATACTACCGGATGTTTTTTTCTTACCGGGTAATTCAGAAACCCTCAATTTCCCGGTTGTGGACTTTGGTTTTACAGAAAAAGAAGTTTGTTTGCCATCCATTGTTAATTTGAAATCTACGAAGGCACGGTAAATCCTATAAGCCATTTCGTCCTGACCTTTTTTGGATGTCAGTTTTTTCATTTCATGGGTATTGGATAAATACCCTGTTTCTACTAAAACACTTGGCATGGCAGTCCTTCTTAAAACCATAAAACCTGCCTGATGAACTCCTCTGCTGGTCACCCCATTCAATTTTTCCTCAAACAATTGAGCAAAGGCCAAACTTTGCTCCAAAAAAGCATTCTGATAGGAATTAATGATAATATCATATAATGGAGAACCTTTCTCTACACCGTATTCTTCGTACTGATTTTCATAATCCTCTTCCAGCTTTACCACATCGTTTTCACGTTTGATGACTTCCATGTTTTCACCGGCTTTTTCCAATCCCATTACATAGGTTTCTACTCCATTGATTTGCGATTTCCGGAACGAATTGCAATGGATGGAAATAAATAGGTCGGCATTTTTATCATTGGCTATCTTGGCTCTTTTCTTGAGCGGAACAAAAACATCCGTTTTACGGGTATATACGACTTTCACCTCCGGGTAATTGGATTTAATGTAATTCCCCAACCTCAAGGCTATGGCCAATGCTACATTTTTTTCTTTGGCTCCATTACTGGCCGAAGTGCCATCGTCCTTGCCACCGTGTCCGGGATCCAAAACCACGGTTTTCAGGGAGTAATCATCCCAATCCCTAGCATATAGATCATCTAAATCATTCAGGGTTCGGATGATTGTCGTACCACATTTGTTGAAACGTGATTGCCCAAATGAAAAAACCTTTGGATGTTCTTTGTTTATACTTTTATCATTTCCTTTGTAAAGTTTACTTTTACCATTTGTTTGAGAAATGTTAAAACAGTTGGCAAAACAAGGCAATGAACAGAATAACATCGTTTGTATGAATAGTAGTAGTCGAATGGTTCCCATAGTTAAAGAAAATCTTTGTTTTTAGACAACAAAATTCCCTGTGCTTTACAAATATAAGATAAAAATCTCTTGAGAAAATTTGTCACCACATACCTTATGATAATTTTATCTTTTGGCATCATGAATGCACAAAAGACTCCGGGGAAATCTACACAAAAACCTGTCCGAACTCCTATCAAAACCGACGATACGCCTTCAGGAAGTGAAAAATCCGTCAAAAATTCCATTAAAAACAATACTGATACGGATTCTATTGCTCCCCAACAGGTTATAGATGTGAAAATAACAGATGATCCACTAGAAGCCCAATTGGATTATAGTGCCGAAGACTCCATGTGGCTGGATGTCATCAACAATAAAATATACCTATGGGGAAATGCCAAGGTGAAATATGAAGCAATGGAACTCACTGCCGGGCATATCATTTTTGATCAAAAGAATAACCTCATCACAGCAGAAGGAATTCCCGATAGTTTAGGTAGGAATTCGGAAATCCCACAGTTTAGTGATGGGAATCAGAGTTTTAAGGCTAAAAAGATGAAGTATAACTTCAAGACGAAAAAGGGAATTATTTCTGATGTGACAACACAGGAAAATGATCTTTATATTCATTCGGAACAAACCGTTTTCCAGAGTTTCGATCAAAAAGACAGCCTTTACAAAAGTGAAGATGTGATTTTCAGCCATAATTCAATATTCACTACATGTGATCATGAAGAACCCCATTTCGGAATCAGGAGTAAGCGGCAAAAAGTTATTGCCAATAAAATCATTGTAGTAGGTCCGTCCAATTTGGAAATTGCCGGCATACAGACTCCCCTGTGGCTTCCTTTTGGTTTTTTCCCTATCAAAAAAGGGCAACGCTCCGGTCTTATTTTTCCGAGGAATTACGAAAATTCAAGGGATTTAGGGTTTGGGCTTAGGAATGTAGGATATTATTGGGGGATTAATGATAAATATGATTTCCAACTCACCGGGGATATTTACACTCGTGGGACATGGCGACTCAATTCCACCTTCCGGTATAATATCAGATATAAATATTCGGGAAGCCTGACAATGGGTTATGCTTGGAACAACCTTGGAGATGGCCGCTTTTCAGACGATCCATTGAAAAAGGATATACAGAAGAATTTCAGGGTAAACTGGACATTCAACCAATCCAATAAAGCTCATCCCACCCGGACATTCAATGCTTCAGTAGATTTTCAAATTAACGGTGCCCAACGTTTCAACAACAACAACATCGATAATGTCCTCAATAACATTATGACTTCAAGCATCAGTTATAATCAACGATTTCCGGGTAAACCCTTTACACTGACAGCAAGTATCAACCACTCCCAAAATACCAATACGAATGACATCACCATCAAAGCCCCCAACCTTAGATTCAATATGAAGAGGATTTATCCTTTCAAAAAGAAAAAAAGGATCGGCAAGGAAAAATGGTTTGAGAAAATCGGTATCAATTACAGTTTGGAGGCTTTGGGGCAAATCAGAACCAAAGACACATTACTTTTTGAAAAAGAAACCTGGGATGAATTCCAATATGGGTTCAGACACAAGACTTCATTGGAGTCCCCTATTCGTTTCCTTAAGAATTTCAGTTTCAACCCTACAATGAATTATTCAGAAACATGGTTGTTTGAGTATATCCAAAAGGATTATATTGAAACAGTTGATACTATCATAACCTATCAAACCGATCCTAACAACCCTGAAGATTCCCTAGAAATCATAAGTTACAATATATCCGGAAGTACTGAAACATTTGATATCAATGGATTCAAGCCTTTAAGGCAATTGAATACCGGATTCAACATTTCCACGGATATCTATTCCACTCTATTATTCAAAAAAGGAAGGTTGAGAGGATTGAGATGGACGATGCGGCCGGCGATAGGTTTCAATTTCACACCTGATTACACGAATGAAAAATGGGGCTATTTCGAGTATTATTCTCGAAATGAAGAAGAAGACGATATCAGATATTCTATTTTTGAAGGCAATGTCTTCAATCAACTTCCATCTTCGATTGGAAAACAAATGAACCTTACCTATAGCATCAATAATATATTCGAAGGCAAGTTCCTTTCCAAGCGGGATACAATCAATCCCGTCAAACGCTTCAAGATATTTGATAACATTTCCGTCAGGGGGGACTACAACTTTGCAAAGGACAGCCTGAAATTCTCTCCTATCAGCATGGCCGGTACTGCGAGGTTCTTCAATAATATTACAACCCTCACTCTTAATGCCGCCTTTGATCCATATATCCAAGATAATAGTGGGAAAACAATTAATACAACCCGATGGGAAGCAGAAAAGAGACTATTGCGTTTTGATCGCCTGAATATCCGACTGAGTAACAGGATCTCCTTGAGGGATATAAAAAAATGGTTCAATATCATAGACAAGGATGAAGAATCGGGTAATAAGAACAATTCCAATCCAGCACCAACGGGGCCACTCGGTGGGAATAATTTCGGAAACAACCAATTCCAACCAACGGCTAATTACTCTTCCCAGTTCTTGGGAGATTTCTCATTGGAACATCTAATCAATTTCAGGGTCCAACCCGACACTGTGATTATAAGTTCCAATACATTGAACCTAAGAACCCAATTAAACCTTTCTCCCAAATGGCATATGAATATCAGGATGGGATTCGATTTCAATACCATGAATCTGACGTACCCCGACCTGAGTATTTCGAGGGATTTACATTGTTGGAACATGGGTTTCAATTGGCAACCTTCCAGGGCAACCTATTCCTTTTTCCTCAAGGTCAATCCCGGCTCACTTGATTTCATCAGTGTCCCCTGGAGCAAAAACCAAATCGACAGTAATTTCGGAGGATTTAGATGATGTAATTATGAACCAAAGCGAACTCAAAACCTATTTGGATAAAACAGATGCCATCATCGGTAAGGATTGGCTACAAAATGCTACATCCGAGCCTAGCGAAATCGCATCATATTATACCAAACTCAGGAAATTTTATCATAAAATGCACTCCGAGGAAGGAGCTATGCATTTCCCTATCAAGCCCTTGGAGGGGGGGAGCCATGCAGAAGGACTGATGTTCCATGTGAATGATTTGGACAATATCATTAAGAAAAACAATTATAAACGGGTCATGGAATTCGGTTGTGGTGTCGGATTCAATATCATTAACCTTGCAAGGATGAACCCGGAAGTTGAATTCATCGGTTATGATTTGACGCTCAATAATCTGATCAAAGCCAAACAAAAAGCGAGGGAAAGAAGATTGGAAAACGTTCTCTTCAGGAAAGGCAATTTCGACACGATGCAATCTTCCGATTTCAAAAAACAGGATATGATTTTCGCCATAGAAGCCTTGTGCCATTCCAAAGACTTGGACGCTGTGATAAGAAAAAGCCATGAAATTCTAAATCCTAACGGAAGAATGGTCATATTCGATGGATATGGAACCCAGAAATCCAGATCCGCCGATGACAATACGCTCAAAGCAGCCGATTATTTCTCAAAGGGGTTTTTCCTGCCCAATCCCCAATATCTTGACGAGACATTGTCTTCCACCCGAGCCACCGGTTTCGAATCCGTCTTGGTCAAGGATTACACCCAGAATATCCTTTCTAATTTTGTACGGTTCGAAGATGGTGTAAAGTTAATATTCAGATTTCCCCGGCTTACCCGTTTGCTGATCAAATTCAGGATTCTTCCTATAGAAGTTTTCAGACATGGCTTGGCCGGGCTATATGGCCCCTTCCTCTTGAAATACGAATATGCCGGGTATTTCAAAATTGTAGCTACAAAATGACAATTACCATCTTCCTTTTCACAAATTGAGTGAAAAATCTTTTTAACAAGACACTCCCCCTATTTTACATACGTTATGTCAAGAGTATTATCTTTGTGACTCGTTTAATCAATGTACCCGACAATGAGATTGACTCTATTGATTTTTTTTCTGGGTTTAACTACCCTTATCCCCCTTCATGGACAACTGGAAGAAGTACCATCTGCCAATAATCCTCATATCAGACAACAACTCTACCTGGAGTCTGTGACCCCTCCCCCATATGTATTCATGTCCACCGGAAATGATACATTGGGTCTTCCTTTCCTAGATGATTTTTCTTACGAAGGGCCGTTCCCAAATATAGCTAACTGGTGTGATAAGGGGGCATTCGTCAATCATACTTTTTCCAAGGAGCCCCCAAGTATAGGTGTAGCTACTTTGGATGGTCTGGATTCTTCGGGTTCACCCTATAATATGACAGGAGCCGGAGATGAATTGACTTCCAATCCTTTTTTTCTAGGGAATTACACTGATGAAGATCAAGTTTATCTCAGTTTTTTCACACAGGCCAAAGGCTGGGGGGATAAACCGGAAGTGGAAGATTCCCTTATTGTAGAATTCAAGGGTATGGATGATACTTGGATCAATATCGCATCATATGCCGGTATTGATGGAAATGTGTTTCCTTCCTCATACATTCCCGACTTCACATTCGTTGCCTTACCCATCCCTACCGAATATCTATATGACGGTTTCCAATTCCGTTTCAGGAATAAATCATCAGGTAGAGGACAGGTGGATTTATGGCATATTGATTATGTAAGGTTGACCACTTCATTTTTGCCCACTACGAATTTCAATGATGTCGCTTTTACCGATCAACCTTCAAGTTTCCTCTCTCGATATACAGCTATGCCGTGGCGACAATTTGCAGGTTTCGAATCCCAGGAATTATCGGATTCTTATTCCTTGACTCTATATAATCATTTTCCGGTTACGCAGGAAATCCAAAATAGGATATATACCGTAGAGGAAAATGGAACGAATTATCTGAATACTAATTTCTATACGGATATTGTTCTGGCGAACATTGAGCAGGGTATCCACGTATCACAGACCCAAAGCATTGCCGGCGTTGATTTTTCGACTTTCCAGTCTAATATGTTAGGTTTGAATACAGATAGGAAATATGTTTTCGAATCGGAATTTTCATTTACCCAAACAGGACAAGACCCGGCATTTCCGGCTTCATTTGCGAATGATATCGTAAGGAGGAAAACGATTTTTGATAATTATTTTGCCTACGACGATGGAACTGCCGAAAGCAATGTCAAGGCACAGAATCCGGGAACGGAAATTGCCGTCCAATATTATCTGAATCAGGCAGATACCTTGAAGGCTATCCAAATGCATATTCCCCATGTTATTAATGATGTATCGAATCAGTTATTCAATTTGAAAGTATATACGGATTTAGGTACGACACCTGTTTATACGGCTAATTTCCAAAGTCCTATCTACGTAGATGAATATTCTGCCGCTGATACCTTACAAGGAATGACGACATATATTCTAAAAGATATTTTGGGCGACCCCGCCCCCATTCTGCTTCCTCCGGGAGAATTTTATGTGGCTTGGCAACAGGTTTCCGAAACCGAAAGACCCATACCTATCGGATTCGACAGAAATAATCCTGATGCATCCCAATATAATTTCTTTAATGCCGGTGGAGGATGGGAACCTTTCCCCAGTACTTTGGAAGGAGCAATCATGCTAAGACCCGTCGTAGGTGCCGGTGTTTTATTCACTACACCCAATACAGACTTGGAAGCAGATGGTTTTTTCAATATCTATCCCAATCCTGCTGATGAGGTTTTGGTCTTCCAAACACATTCGGGAGATAATTTCGAAGGAGATATTCGGATATTGGATGTTTCCGGAAAAACGGTGCTTAGTTCGGATTTTATGGAGTTCATTCCAACAGTTCAATTGGAAAACGGAATTTACTTTATACAAATCAATGATTGGGAAACCGGACAAATCTATCACCATAAAGTCGTTGTTCAACATTAAAACAATATTAAAAAATAAAAAAGCCATGAATTAATTCATGGCTTTTTTTATATTGAACTTATGGAAAATGAAAATAGTTATTGTCAATTCGTAAAAGACAAGGATAAGGACAATGTCCATAAGATTTATCATGATACGGAATATGGATTCCCCCTAACAACGGATGATGAATTATTCGGTAGATTAATCTTGGAAATCAATCAGGCTGGATTGTCGTGGGCTACGATCTTGAATAAAAAAGAGAATTTCCGAAAAGCGTATTCCAATTTCAGCATTTCCAAGATAGCCCGTTACAAGGAAAAAGACAGGGAAAGATTATTGAGTAACGCAGGAATTATCCGAAATAAATTAAAAGTAAATGCGGCTATCCACAATGCGAATAAGGTTCTGGAATTACAAAAAGAATTCGGTTCTTTTAAAGAATGGTTGGATCATCATCATCCACTTTCCAGGGATGAATGGGTGAAATTATTTAAAAAAAAATTTAAATTCACCGGAGGAGAAATCACCAATGAATTCCTTATGAGTACCGGATATCTAAAAGGAGCACATAGCGAAAATTGCCCCATCCATAAAAAAATAAAAAAACTAAATCCCAAATGGATGGAATGACACACCTTTATCAACCTATTAAAAAAACCATTAAGATGAAAAACATTACAATTTTAATCCTCATTTTCCAATTCGGCTTTCTTCATTCCCAACAAATCAAAAGAATTATAGACATTCAAGAAGAGCCCGGAAAATTCAAAACGAATGTCACCCTCGACGTCGAATTCGATTATGATTTCGACAAGATGGATTTACCTAAAAAAACTTTTGAGGAATTCATTGCATTGGACAAACTCATACAAGAGGGAGAAAAAGAAAAAGCTTTAGTAGCCTTAGAAAAATTGAAATCCGAAAAAATAGATGATTTTACCCAATCGCTACTTAAGGCATTCGCTTTTGTCCAACTCAATGAAATGGAAAAATCAATTGAAACATTTGAGGAATCCATTCAGCTAACTGAAAAGGATTCGATGAAAAGTTTGATTTATTATGGAATTGGAATTATTTATTTGTCCAACGAAATGGTAAGGAATGCCTATTATAATCTAGAAGCTTCGCACGCTCTGGACACCAATAATCTAATTACTGTCTTAGCCTTATCCGAAATCATAGGCCCCGATGAAAAAGATAAGAAAATGCGATTCATGGAAAAGGCTTTATCTCTTGACCCGGAGTTACATTATATTTCCAATAAACTGGGTTTCCATTATCTGGAAGAAGGACAATATGTACAAGCAGAAAAAAAATTTTCGGATTTATTGGAAAAATCACCAGGACATCCCCTTGCCTTGAATAACAGATCTTTTTGTAAAATGAAATCAGGGCAACTGAAAGAAGCATTAAAAGATGTCAACCGCTCGATAGAAATATATCCTGAAAATTCATACGCTTTTAGAAACCGTGCCTATATTTACATTGAAATGAAAAATATCAAATCGGCTTGTAAGGATATTGAAAAAGCAATGGAGTTGGGTTATACCGATTCTTATGGCTTTGATTTGACGATAACCCAAATGGAATATTGTAAAGAATAAATCGCCGAATGAATCACAAAATCATTTTTTTAATTTCGAACCTGTTGTACTTAGTTTCGTTATAAAGAGATGTACTGGATTTCCATCCGGATTCAATAAATTATTTCTAATTCAATTTCAAATACATTTTGAGATGACTTCTAAAAAAATAGCATTTTTTTTCATTTTAATCTTCTCGGGCTGTAACCCATCTACACAGGAAATAAATGAACCTTTATTCGCATGGGATTTCAGCAAATCTATCTTATATACTTATAGCTTCACTCAGGATGTAAAAGGAGAAGACAAATCGGATCTTACTTTAGGCTACCCTCAACTATCTGCCTTTATCGGAACCGGCAATCTGAATGTACAAGCAAATGGCAACGGATTAGCTGATTTAAGTATAACAGAAATGTATGTAGATAGGTATTCATTTGATAAAAATGGAAATCCGGCAGACAAGGTTACCGAACAATTACCTGAAAGTCTTGTAAAAGGGATGTCTCCTGATGGCACATTCGGAGATTATAATAAAATAATACTATATGAATTTCTTTTTCCATTACCGAAAAAAAACATTGAACTAGGAGAATCCATTGACATCCCCATGGAAATGACTTTCAATACAAATCGAGGTAAACTTTTAGTCAAAGGACAAAATAGGCTGACCTATATTAAAACGGAACCTTACAAAGAGCGTGACTGTGCTATTCTGAAAGGAGAAATAGATATTTCAGAAATAGATATTCCTGATGATTTTACAGGCTCATATTCTTACTCTACTTCGGGAAAGGCTATTTATTATTTCGACAAAGAAAACAAATATTTCGTCGCTGCAGATATTCTCATGAGATCAGTTGTTCGAGTCAAGGATATATCAGACGATCCTGAAATAGAAAATTCGTATATGGATTTAAAAAGTCAGAATTCTTATAAATACGAACTCAAGGAAATTATTGAATAAATAATAGAGATGTTCTCTCCAAATAAACAATTTCAATACACAAAAGATTTCAATTAGATTAAATTCACTAATTTATCATGAAAGATATCACCGTACAGGAATTAAAAACCAAATTGGATAACAAGGAAGATTTTATTTTAATCGACGTAAGGGAACCTGACGAATATGCCCAATACAATATAGGTGCAAAATTAATTCCTTTGGGTTCTATTGAACAAGCTATACAAAACGGTGGTTTTGATGATGTCGGAGACAAGGAAATCATTCTTCATTGCCGGTCTGGAAAAAGGAGTAAAACGGCACAGCACATCCTTAAAACAGCAGGAATAACGAATACTAAAAACCTAACCGGAGGTGTAATTGCCTGGGCTGAGAATTTCGGTTAATCCAATTCCTCGAAAAAACCCGTATCCCGATTTTTCTTGACATTATTCCAAGGATAGCATTTTCCATTCATGGCTACATAAACGCCCGGATCATTCATTTGGGCGAAAGCCAATGCTGCCCCCAAATTGAAAAACCCATCGGAGGAAGTACCGAAAGCATAGGGAACCATCGCTCCGAAAAGTACAATCGTCTTATCTTTTATCCTTGCATTTTGAAGTGCGGTGGCAGTTTCCACCATCGTATCTGTACCATGGGTAATCAGGATATTCTCCGATTTACATCTTTTGCAATTATGGATAATGATTTCCCGATCTTCTTCCGTCATTTCCAAACTATCGACCATCATGAGGGTTTTGATATCCACATCGACGGTACACCTTCCCCGCTCCAACATGTCCTGTAAATGGGTATCCTTGAAATATAATTTACCTGTGATATAATTATATTCCTTATCGAATGTTCCTCCTGTAATATAAATCTGTATCATCGGTTCTTAAGAAATTCTGCCAGGAGTACGACTCCCAAAATGATGAGTATGAATGCCAATATGGCGATAGCCACTTTGTAGGGTGAAATGGGTTTCTTGCCACCTATCTGCCCAGTTTGCCCATTGATGGTAAAATGATAAATCTTGTTCTGATACCGATAGGAACTGATCCATAAGGGTAGGATGATATGCTTGAATGTTTTCAGGTATTTTTTGGATTGGACATGCAAGCCCCTTTGCGTATCCCCACCCAATTGAACCGAACACAAATCATACAGTCTCCTGTCCATGATTTTATCCGCTCGTTGATATCCTTCATCGACTTCCACATCATAAATTTCTCCTTCCCAACCCAACATCAGTTTGGGATCGAAATTCACTACCTGATCCAATTTATAAGGAAAAATCCTATTGATATCATTCTGATCCAATCCGTGGGAAGCAACGACAAGAATATCATCGAAGAAATGTCGGAGGCTGCCGGATTTACTTTTCCACCTCGTTTTCTGAACCTGTTGTTGCTGCCACTGTCCATTGACCCGAACCCTTTGGGTTTCATAATAATGATACCCCGCCTGTCCCTGCCAATTGGAATCCGTCATGGCATCATATGTCCAAAACGGAATATAAATGCCATGCAAATCTTCCATAACCGCCAATCGTTTCAACTTGCTGGGATGAAACCAGCCTCTTTTAATCCAGGTTTCGAATTGTGAAGTTGCCTTGGCTTTGGAAATCTGAAAAGGAATGATGCCGGCCGGTTTGATATATTGATGATCGAAAGCTTCCACATTGACATTATCCGATCCGCAAAAGCCGCAACTGACTTTTACCTTATCACTTTCCACCATGAATTTGGAACCACATCCGGAACAATTGAAAACCTTTTTTCCAATTTCTTCTACTACTTGTTTCGGAGCAGCCAGAACAGCTTCTTCCAGAGGATTTTCTATCAGTTCATCATTGGCACGGCTATAATCTTCCGCATAGCCGCAATACGAACAGGCGATTTTCTGTTTTTCGGCAGAATAACCCAATTTACCTCCACAACTGGGGCAAGGAAAAGAATACGCTTTTTCTATGATTTTATCTTCTTCCAAATTAAAGCGGTTGTGAACCCATCCTTGCAATTTATATTATTTGGAAATCAAAGTCGCTTATTTGAGACAATCATCTCTGAAATATCGACGACCATCACATGATCCTGTTTGTCTTTGGCTTTCACTCCGTCCGTCATCATGGTGATGCAGAACGGACAATTCGCTACGATGATTTCGGCTCCGGTTTCCAATGCCTCTTCCACCCTCGCCTCATTGATACGTTTTTCGCCCGGCTCGTCCTCCTTGAACATCTGCGAGCCACCGGCACCACAACACAAGCCATTGGTCTTGGAACGTTTCAATTCCACCAAGTGATTATCCAATTGTTGCAGGATTTCCCTCGGAGCTTCATAAACGCCATTCACCCTTCCCAAATAACAGGAATCATGATAGGTAATCCTTTTGCCGGCAAAGGCAGAACCGCCTTTCATGACCAGTTTCCCTTCCTTGATCAAATCATTGATGAATTGGGTGTGATGGATGACATCATAATTGCCTCCCAATGCCGGATATTCATTTTTCAAGGTATTAAAACAATGCGGACAGGCCGTTACGATTTTCTTCACCTTGTACATGTTGAGTGTTTCGATATTCTGCAAGGCCATCATTTGGAAAACGAATTCATTTCCGGCTCTCCTGGCCGGATCACCCGTACAGTTTTCTTCCTGTCCTAGTATGGCGAATGAAATCTCGGCTTCATTCATGATTTTGGCGAAGGCCACTGCCACCTTTTGTGCACGGGCATCGAAACTTCCCGCACATCCAACCCAATACAAAACTTCCGGTTCCACACCTTGTGCAGCCAATTCGGACATAACGGGTATTTGAAGCTTATTTGACATCTTTTATTCTTCTTTCTTTTTGTAATGAATCGGATTATTGATTTTCATCTAGGGCATCTGTTGCCCATTTGTCCCTAGCGTCGGTCACCTGCCAGGGTGAACCGCCGTTTTCGATACTGGTAAACATCGGCACCCAATCTCCGGGTCCCGCCGATTCGGTCAGGATTTCATATCTTCTTAATTTCAAAATGGGTTCCATCGGTGAAATCATCACCGGACAAGCCTCAACACAGGCATTGCAAGTGGTACAGGCATGTATTTCCTCCCTTGAAATATAATCGAACAATGATTTTCCATCATCATAATTATTCCTGTTATAATCCCCTGAATCCAAATTCCTTCCTACTTCATCAGCCCGATCACGGATATCCATCATGATTTTACGGGGTGATAATTTCTTACCGGTCATATTGGCCGGACAAACCGATGAACAACGACCACATTCCGTACAGGTATAGGCATCCAGAATATTCTTCCAACTCAAACCGAAGACATCCTTCGCACCGAACTCGGGCAATTCATCCTCTGTCGGAGCATCGGCGGACATTTCCGTGAGTCCCATCATCATTTTCACTTCATTCATCACATCCGGCATATTTTCCATCTCTCCTCTGGAATTCAACGGAGCGAAATAAGTATTAGGGAAAGCCAACATGATATGCAGGTGCTTGGAAAACGGCAGGTACATCAGGAAGCATAAAACAGTCAGGATATGTCCCCACCATCCGAACCGTTCCAATAAATTGAGAATCCAAACACCGAAATCACCATAATCCGCCAACCAACCAAACATCAATGGCCCGGCAAACCGGCTGATGGCAAAACCGTATGAACCGACTTCTCCGTATTCCATTCCTTCCGCATGGGCTTTACCGATATTATAAAGAACCTCGTCGGCACCATTCATATGGAATATGAAAATGATAAGCATGAATTCCAATACAAGGATGATATTCCCATCCCATTTCGGCCATCCCGTCATCTCATCCATATGGAAACGGGGAAGTTTCAAAGCATTTCTCCTAGCTAGGAATACAACTGTAGCTATGAATGCCAATACCGATAGGATTTCTATAAAGGAAATGGTGAAGGTATAGAACCATCCGAGGGAATCCCAGAAGAAACGGTGCGTACCCAAAAAGCCGTCGATGAAAATTTCCAATAACTCGATCTGAGTGATCATAAAAGCGGCATATATGAAAAGATGCATAACTGCCGGCACCATCCGTTTGAACATTTTCTTTTGACCGAAGGCGATCAAGGCCACGTTTTTCATCCGCTCGAAATCACCTCCATCGGTACTATATTCCCCTCCTAAGCGGATGTTTCTCAAAATCTTGGCATATTTGTTAAAGGCAAACCCTAAAGCCCCCACAACTGCAATGGCAAATATTACCTGTTGGATCATATTATCGTTTCAATTTAATGATGGACGCAATTTATTAATTGATTCCCTAATAATTAAGAGAAATATGGATTAAATTGCCTATTCAAACCGAATTTAAATAACAAGGAAGTATGCAGATTCTATCACAAAAGCAAATCCTACAGAAAATCAAAAGGATTGCCATAGAGATATTGGAGAAGAACTTCGACGAGAAGGAACTCATTTTGGCGGGGATAAACAACAGGGGCTTTGATTTTGCCCGGATGCTGAAAATCGAAATGGAAAGTGTTTCGGATACGCATATCATCCTCACCTCCATCAACCTGAGTCCGGCAGCCCCTCTGGAAAAGGAAATCATCCTAGGAATGGATAACGAAGCGTTGAACGGAAAAACCATCATCATCGTTGATGATGTAGCCAATACAGGCAGGACTATCTATTACGCTTTCCGGCCCTTGATGAATATCCTTCCCAAGAAGGTGGAAGTAGCCGTACTTGTGGATAGGGAACATAAATCCTTTCCGGTATCATCTAATTATGTAGGTTTGTCCCTTGCTACGACATTGAATGAAAATATTGATGTCAAATTGGATAAAAAAGAAATGTCCGTACATTTGAATTAGAATAATCATGCAGATACTTTTTGAAGACAACCATTTGATTGCGGTTAATAAACCGCCGGGGATACTGGTACAAGCCGACGAAACAGGAGACAGTACCCTGACCGATATGGTCAAATTATATATCAAGGATAGATACAAAAAACCCGGGGATGTATTTTTAGGAATCGTCCATAGGATAGATCGCCCTGTGAGTGGGACTGTTGTTTTTGCACGGACGAGCAAAGCCCTTACCCGAATGAATAAATTATTCGCTGACCGAGCTGTAGAAAAAACCTATTGGGCTGTAACAACGGAAAGACCCAAACCCATAGAGGACAAACTTATTCATTATCTATTAAAAGATAAGGAAAAAAATAAGGTTACCCTGTTCAATAAAGCCAAATATAAAAATGCAAAAAAATGTATTTTGGATTATTCCCTTATTTGTGAAATGGGTGATCATTTTCTTGTTGAAGTCAAACCACATACGGGACGCCCACATCAGATTCGAGCCCAATTATCCAGAATAGGATGCGTCATACGAGGAGATCGGAAATATGGGTCGCAACATAATCAGAGAAACGGAATGATTTATCTGCATAGTCGTTCTTTATCTTTCATACATCCTGTAAAAAAGGAACCGGTTTTAATTTCCTGTGATCCACCTGATGAACAGATTTGGAATAAATTCGAGGATTTTTATTTGGATTGATGGAAGATAAAGACAAGGCAGAAAACGAAGAGGGATAGATATTAAAAATAAACCATGAAAAAAATACTTTCCATAGACGGCGGTGGAGCAAGGGGAATTATTCCTGCTGTTATCCTGAATAATATTTTCAACGATACCGGGAAATATCCTACAGAAATCTTCGATGTATTTGCCGGCACTTCTACCGGAGGCATTATTACGCTGGGTTTATCCATCGGCATACCTACTTCGGAATTGGTTGATTTATATTTATTCAAATCCGAAAAAATATTTTCGGATTCTTTCTGGGACAATCTAGTTGATGTAAGCCATCTATTTGGTGCTAAATATGACAATACTTTTTTAGATGAAATCGTTACCGGCTTTTTTAATGATTTGACCTTAAAGGACATCCATGAAAAACACAATGGTAAAAAGATATTCATGGTTCCATCATTTAGTTTAAATCCGGAAAAAAACGGTAAAAAAAGAAATTTCAGACCTGTAGTTTATAATTCCTGCTATATCAAATTCCAAGAAGAAAAGCTGAAGAATATTGCATTAAGGACTTCGGCCGCACCGACCTACCTACCTATTGTGGAAAAAGAATTCATCGATGGCGGTGTGGCGATTAACCACCCGGCACTATCAGCTCTTTCATTTGCAGTGAGTGAGAATATAAGCAGCAAACAAAAATATAGGTTCGATGCTCCTACTCATAAGGGACTTGGCTGGAATCTGAAGAATACCAGGATTCTTTCCCTGGGTTGCGGCACATCCAATGGTACATTCGTTGAGCGAAAACAAATCAGTGATGGGGATTGGGGACTTTGGCAATGGCGTTCGCACATTGCGGATTTGATGATCGAATCCAATGTACAATGTTCAGAATATTATGTAAGACAATTATTGAGCAAGGGTAATTATTTAAGATTGCAACCCGATTTTTCCGAAGATATCTGTCCTTCGGAATTAAAAGGAATAAAAATAGATTTGGATATTAAGAATGTGGATACTTTGGAAATCCTCCGTCAGTTCGCCTGTGATTTTTATGAGTTGAATAAATCGGCAATAATGGATTTAATTGAAGAGTAACGATAATCTTATTATTTCGAAAATGCGATACTAAAAGTACTACCTACTCCTTCTTGGGAGACTACTTCTATACGGCCTCCATGATTTTCCATGATTTTCCTACATATCGAAAGACCGATTCCGTTTCCTTTTATTTCCTCATGATTCTGATTCCTATAAAATAATTCAAAAATATATGAAATTCGATCACTAGGAATTCCTTGCCCATTATCTATAACATGAATGACATGCTCGTCTTTTGTTGGTTTATAGTTGATTTCTATTCTGGGTTTTACATTTTCTTTTCTGAATTTTATAGCATTGGAAATTAAATTCTGAAAAAGCTGATTCATCTGGGTTTTATTTCCTAGAATATACGGCAACTCAGTAATTTTAATAACGGCTTCATTCTCTTTGATGATTGTTCCTAAACTAAATACAACATCATTGATAATTTTGGATAAATTCAGTTTTTCAAATTCCCTATTGGTATAATCTATTTTGGAATACTCTAGCAAACCGTTTAGAAGATCGGACATTTTCTTCGATCCATTCAAAGCAAAATTCAAATATTCGATAGATTCTTTTTTTAATTCAGGTTCGTTTTCATGGAGTAAGTGAAGAAAAGAATTAATTGTCCTTAATGGTTGATTCAAATCATGAGAAACCGTGTAGGCAAAGCTTTCCAGATTCTTATTCGACTTTCGAAGTTTTTCGACAGACCATTCCAACTCCTTGGTTTTTTCGGCAACCTGTTTTTCCAAATTTTCCTGTTGCAATCTCAATTGCTCAAAGGCACGGAGATTCATGATTTTCATCGCAGCGATAGAGGCTACACTCGAAAGAATCACCAAATGCTCATCATTGAAAAATGATTTTTCCTTATGTTCCGAATCAATTACACCGATGACCTTATCTTCAAATATGATAGGGATTGCAATTTCAGAATATCGGAAATCATCATCGATGATATAACGAGTGTCCTGACTGGTATCAGGAATGACTTCAGGTAAACCGGCTTCGGCAACACTCCCAACCACGCCCTTACCCAGTGGAATCATTATCGGATTTTCAATAATCCTTCCTATTGTACACTTATCTCCAAAGGCTGCTTTTTGGACTAGCATCTTTTTTTCCTCATCCAAAAGATAAACAACACAATCCTGAAGGTTAAGTTTGGAAATGATTCTTTCCACCATAAACCAAATAAAGTCCTCTTCTGAATCTATATACATAAGATTAAGTGCAAAATCATTGATGATCTGATAATGCTTTTCTCTTTCCAACAAATTCAGATATCGTCGATGTAATTGATCCGAATTTGATGGATTACCCCCATTGGAATGTAGTCCTTTCATGTTTGAATTACCTTGCCTGCCTAAAGCACAAGTAGGATGGTATTCTCAGTCCTGTCCAGTACTTTTTGTGTATATTTTGTTTTTGTCGAGTCGGATTGGATTTAGAATTCTAAATGAATTCCTTATTCCAATAAGCCCATCCTATTAATTTACGGAGTTGTAGGAAAAAGGTTTTGTTTATAGTGGGATAAATTTTCCTACAAAAATCAGAGTGGTTTAACAACCAGTTCAAAACCAATATCATGCCGAATTCAAAACATTATAATTTTATAAAATACTATTGGGTTTCATCTCGGAGACGAGCCAAAAATGAAGTGGGTTCCGTTCCGCCGGTTCCTTTTTGACCCGGCCCGGCCGTTCCTTTCTGTTTTACAATATAATCCTGAACTATCTTGAGGTGTGCTGTTCTGAAGGCCCTCAGAGTATCTATACACTCCCGGTAAATCCCGTTGAGAGAATTCCTTTCTTCACTATAAGGTCTTATTTTGGATTTAAATTGTAGGAAATTCAGGAATTCCACATGTCGGGGAGGCATATAATTCCTCATTTCCATGAGGAATGAATTATGATTTTTCAAGCCCAATACAGCATCGAACATCTGGATGAGGCTACTTTGAGCAGCACTGCCGCCGTGGTAAGATCTGTTTGGATTTTCAATACCCCTATACCGTATATTTTCGAATGAAGACAAAAAGGGACGGACACGATTATAAAAAACATATGGATCACAATGGAGATACATTTCATTCAAATCATGAATCAGAGTCTTTAAGGTTGAATGCATCGTTTCCAAAGCAGATTCCAATCCGAAATCATCTCTTTGCTCTACTGACAGAATAGCATCGACTGCGGCTTTGACCGCCTTGCCGCCTTTCTGCTCTATTCTGGCGGTTTGTAAAAAGAACCAAGCTTCATCCTTTGTTCCCTGGAATTGAATAACAGTAGAAAGATTATCCTTTTCGAATCCCTTATTTCCATCAATTAAATACCAATTATTCAAGACTGCACTTGCATGAGATAAAATCGGAGGGCGACCGAGTTGTCGAGCGGTTTCTACCCAGGGGATGGCAATGGATTCCGGAATTTCCGAAACAGCTCCTTCCCAAGCGAACACATAAGCATGTGCAAAAAACGATAATAACAACATCCCCCTTTCCCTTTCTGCCGCATTCGAATATGTAGGATTGTGGATGATTTCCATCCCATCCAACTTTTTCCTTAACGAAAAGGAATTGATAGAATCTGTAAATTGATGGGCTACCTCTTCCCAAGCATCAAAATCGGAAGGGAGTTTTTCAACTCGTTCAACCATCGGCAGGAATCCCATTTCTTCCGACAATCCATAGGTTTTTAATATTTTTCCGGTACTTACCATTTTTGCAATTTACTTATAGAAGTTGCTTAAAGCAACTTCTATAAAATATCCCCTCATGGAAAACATCCAAGAGGGGATTTATCATTCTTTTTTTACAACAATATTAATCCACCATGAATTTTTGTGTTAACACTTTTCCATCAATCTCCAAACGCAGGATATAAACACCCGAAGACATAGGAGAAGTATCAAAATGGAAACCACCATAGACAGCTTCATCTTCACAGTTGATAATCGTTTTGCCTACGACATCCGTTACTCGATATGACACTTTCGTTGAATTCGCATTCTGCAATACAACATTCAATAATGAAGAGGTCGGATTAGGTGATAAATTCATCGAAATTTCCTTGGAATCGACTTTCGCATTCACAATATCCGAATATTCGAAATGACCATCGAAATCCATTTGTTTCAATCGGTAATAATAGGTAATGCCGGGTAGAACTCCATCATCCGTAAACAGATAAGAGACAGGTACCGAACTATTGCCTTTTCCTGCTACCCATCCTATTTTTTCAAAGTCCTTATCCAGGCTGGCACTTCTCATTACTTCAAAACCTTCGTTATCTATCTCGGTCGCCGTCGTCCATTTGACGATGATATCATTATTGGCGACATCTGCTACGATATCGGTCAATTCTACCGGCAGCGGTACCAATTCTTCAGCAAAACCGAAGCCGGAAAACCCGGAAGCAAAACTGGCTGAAATCGTATAATCCGTTCCGAAAGTCCCTACCATATCGAGTTCCTGTTCGAATGGAGTCGTATTGGTCATGGCGGTAATCGCCCCATCTGTTTTTACAATGAGGACATTATTCCATTCCCTCACGCCGGCAGAAATCCACCCGGCTCTTTCAGCTGCGGAAATGTAGAATGTGATAATATAGGATCCCGTAGGATTATCATTGGTTACGTCCACCTTGAAAGTCTTATCGAAGAATTGTTCTTCCGGAGCAGCATATCCGGCTACCTGCATAAATGAAGAACCATCATTATCCACATATACATCGGTACAACCATAATCATGATTACTTGTATTTTCTATCTTACACATGATATTTCCTGAGGCAGGATCATAGAAATGGACAGTCTGATTCGGACCCAACCATTCGGAAGCGAAATTGGCCGAGTTATCCAATGACTGAACTCCCGTTACCATATCACCGGTAATGGTTACATTATCAATCGCCCATGAATAATCCCATTGTGCATCAAATATGAATCTGACTTTCATGGCCGCATTGGCATAAGCTGTAATGTCTATGGATTGATTATCCGGAGCATTCCAGTCTCCAATCGTACCTTGATTATTACTATTACCATCCCTGATATAAATATTCTGCCATGCGGAACCATCCCAAACATCCACCGATGTCATTTCATTGTATCCCGTATTATATTCTCTGAAATATTGATCGAATGATAGTGTCAAATTGGTCATACCCTCCGTATTGAAAGCTATGGACTCGGCTGTTTCGTAAACAGTGGAGCCACTTCCGGGAGGATCACTATCTATAAAAAGGCAAGTTGTTCCATCCAAAGTATTGGCAGAATACTCAGACCAGGTATCAGTAGTATTACCTCCATCGATGATGTTCCATTTTGCCAAACCGCTATTGAAATCGTCTGAAAAAACAGTTGTATTGAATGGTGTTGAAGATGGAGCCATGTCATCATCCAAAATGGTCAGCGTGTAAGATGTTGTAGATCCAAGAACAGCATCACTTCCTGTTACGGATGTCAAAGTAAGGGTAACAGTTTCATCTCCATCCACTTCACCGTCTGCCGGAATGGTGATAGAAATCGCCTGATCCACATTCCAATTGGCTGTTGTAAATGTCAAAGGTGAAGAAGAAACAGTTGAAGATCCTGAATTGGTTACCGAGAAATTTACCGTTGTAGTAGCATTAGGCTCTGCTCCCATGGAAACCATAGCCTGAACCACTTGAGAACCACATCCATCTCCTTCTGAAACTGAAGATCCCGACGATACAAATGATACATCTACAATGGGAAGTGGGGGCATCGTATAACCACAAGCGGTAAAACCACTGTGCATGGCAATGATATCCGAGCTTGAATATCCCATATTGATTGCTGCATTATACACTGCAACAGCTGCATCGTTTTGATTGGCAGTAGCATTAGTCATGCCTAATCCTTCCCAAAAAGCCTTATCCAAATCCTGTTGCCCTACGGCATCCCACATGGACATCAGGCAGGAAGCCCATAATTGACCATCGGCATGAACGCCACCACCCAATGCTCCGGGATAACCGGTCACATTCAAAAGACGACCCGGCCAACATTCGTTATGGCCATCCCAATTGAACATATAATAATACTGTGGATCTGCTGGTGTCCATTGTCCCAATCCTCTGTTATATGATCCGGCCCAGTAATCCCCACAGCCTTCACTCAGTCCTTCAACTTGAGAAAGACCTCCGTTCGTTACCCAATCGTGCAAACCATGGCCCAACTCATGATGGATGACATCCGAATCTTCGGCATCATCCACACAACCTTCTCCGAAAACAATTTCACCTGTTCCTGAATTGAAATGGGAGTTATCTGCTCCACCCTCGCCATGAGGATCATATTGAACACCACCGGAATATTGACGAGGCATGATATTGCATCCCAAAGTTACATTCAGATATCGCATTGAATAATCTATATGATAATAGGTATTCGTCGCTTCGAAACCATCATCCTCTCTGTTGAAATTGAAATTGCTTGATGCCTGTGAAAACAATCCTTTCGTTGGGGGTTCCCATTCGGTAATTACGGCATAAGGCCCATTCAACTGATATTCCGTACCTGTGAATGTAATATCCAATAGATTATAACTGAACACTTCCGCCTGTAAGCTGGCATTGGTTGCATCATTATTATCCACATAATTCCCTCCATATGCCACTCCGGCAGAGGACAAAGGATCGGCATCGAAAACGGAACCTGTTCCGGTCGCCATAGCAGAAGCCGATGTAGTGGAAGAATGGCTATGGTTGTGTTCTTCCTTCGGTTTATGGTAATGTGCGATATCCGCTACTTTTACAAAATCACCTGTAAGGGCATCTACCAGGATTTGCCAGTCACCATGCGGTTCATCTCCTACCACCCTCACTTCATAACATAATTTGGAAAATGCCTTATTCCAATACACCATCAAATTGGTTTTCAGGAAACGTACATTTCCCCTTTGGCGGATTTTCTGAAGGGCAATCTGTGTTGCATATTCTTTCGTTATCAATGGGTTGATGGTAGGCAGATCAATGTTTTGTCTAAAGCCTGAGAAAACGACTTTAATTACATCGTTTTTATCCATATTGACCGTTATTTCGGAACGGCCTACCGGTAATCCTTTATAATGCTGTCTTAATCTGACCGTAGTACCGGCATCACTTACTCTGATGAAATGAAGTTTGAGGTTTTCAATTTCTCCTTTCCTCAATCCCAGCAGTTCCCTATTGGCACGGATATATTCCAAAGCTTTTTCTTCCGGCAAACCTTCGGAAGTCTTGAAATTCACATCATAAATGGCTAATGGATAACCCGTTTCCTTGCTGTAACGCATATTATCCTTAACGTCCCATCTTTCATGCTCATCCAACCTGATTTCAAAATCTCTTAAAGGAACAGGTTTTTTAGCTTCGAGAAGTTGAAGTGAAAATAGAGTGGCAAGGAAAATCAATAATGATTTTTGTAAAGTATGTAAGACCATGTTCAAATCTGATTTGATTGTAATTATTGCTACCTGCACAATATACTATATTAGGATAAAATCTTATAAAAAACAGACTGAAAGGTCAAATGAAATACAAAAAGACAAAGTCCTATATTTCTTCATTTTCCTCAATTACTTTCTTCAGATCACGGTTAACGGCAATGGCCGCATTGAGTTCGAAGCCGACCAATAGAATGAAAGCGTTGATTTTGAGCCAAAGCATGAAGGCGATTAGGACTCCAAGCGAGCCATACAATTGATTGTAGGAACCGAATTCATTGACATACAGGGAAAAAATCCAAGAAGAAATAATGCACAACAAAGTCGCCAAGGTAGCTCCGGGAGAAATGAAATCAAAACGGGTTTTCAGGGCCGGTCCGTAGCGGTAAATGATGGCAATACTTCCATAATACAAGAAAAGGACGGCCAACCAACGAAGGAAGAAAAACCCCATTTTGGTAAAGGCATCCGCCTTGATGTGATTGGCCAGATATTCAATCAGTAAATTACCGCCGATAATGAGGGAAACCGAAGCGATCAATGTCGTACTCAGTAATAAGACCAACTGTAGGGACACCAATCTTTGTACAAAGAAATTCCGAGAGAGGAAAGTCGTTTTTTCGTATTTCTTATCAAAGCCCTGTAATAAGGCCATAATACCATTGGAAGCAAAGAAAATGGAAAGGACGAAACCCAATGAGAGCAGCCCTCCCCTAGTCGTTTCGGTAATATCCCTGATGAATTTCATGATTTCCCGGGTGACGGCATCGGGAAGGATTTCTTCCAGATTGACTTCCAATGTATCTACAAAATTCTCCAGTGGGAGGAAAGGGAGTAAAGTCAGCAAAGCAATGGTTGCCGGAAACAATGCCATCATGAAACTGAAAGCTATGGAATTGGCCCGGACCTGGATGGCATTGCGTTGGAATTCATTGTATAGAAAGATGACAATATCATAGATAGGCACTTTGAAAAAACCGGGAAAGGAACGCCTTTTGGACCAGTCAACCAATCCAACCGTGACAGGATGTTCCTTGACGAATATCTTGATTTCCTTGATATCAGGTATTTTCAAAATAGGGTTTGAGTTTATCCAACAGAAATTCCGGTGCTTCGAGTGATTGGGTTTTATCCGAAGATACGAATCCTAATTTTACATAACCTCCATTGACCCTTTTGTTCTTTTCATTGAAAATTTCGGAATGGAAAGTCATCGTCTTTCCGGGCAGTTTTCTTAACGAGGTCAATATTCTGAGTTTTTCATCATAAAGTGCCGGCCGGACAAATCTAATGTTCATACTCATAACGGGCATGAGAATGCCATGTTCTTCTTCCAGGTTCTTGTAAGACAATCCGAGGGAACGGATGAGTTCTGCCCGACCCACTTCATAATATTGGGCATAATTGCCATAATAACAATATCCCATCCGATCCGTTTCGCCATACCTTACCCTGATGAAGGTTTCATGGCTTATCATATGGAAATCCTTTCTATGGGACAGGTCATACAATGTGATCCTCCCCTGGCCCGGGATAATTCGCCGGAAGGCAGATTGATAATGGTTTTTTCGACTTTTTCCGGGTCGATTTCCCCTTTATCCACCTTATCCAGAAAATCTACGGCACCGATGGTTGCATATCCTGCCTCACGGAAAGCTTCGCCGGTCATGATGTTACGATCATAGGTAATGGCCACGCCGGGTTTGAGGGCGACCAGATTACAGCCATCCGTCCATTGTTCCCTTTCCTGAAAAGGAGATTGGCCTTTCCCACTCAAAATGAAACGCATATTGGCATTCAGTTCATTGAGATAGAATTCCTTGACGGACGGATATACTTTTGCCGAACCATCCTTGCGGTGAACGATGACATTGGAACCGTTTCCATCTACGATAAAGGGTTTGTAGGCCACAACATCATTGACATCTATCTGGGTAAACAAGGTATCTATATGCATACATGAACGGGCGGAAGGGATATTGATCTGTACCACATTCTTGACTACATTTTTAGAAAACAACGTTTCCTTGAGCAGGTCAATCGCATAGCCGGTAGTCCTTTCGCTGGACCCTACCAATAAATAATCGGAATGGGCCGTCATCATATCACCTCCCTCTACGGATACCTGTTCACCGGTTCTGGAAGGAGGGAACAAATCGATATTATTGAGATTGATCACCTTTCCGGAATCATGTAACGCTTCAAAATAAGGATGAGCCCAAAAGATAAGCCGGGTGAGGAGGTTCTCCCTATGTCGGGCTTCCTTGGCCGCCTTGGTGACAATGACATGATCATTCACGGTAACGGCGATATCCCTTGTAAAAATGAAATTGGGAATCGGATCGAAGAGAATCACATCTTTGGAGGAACAATATCCGGTAATCAGCGTTTCGGTCAGTTCCTTATTATCCAAGGCATCCAATATTTCCCGATCCCTTTTGGGAAGCTCTTCATAAGCTTGGACCTTATCCAGCAATTTATTCTTTTTCTCTGCACTGTTTTCCAATGCCTCGAAGACCAATTGTTCCACTTCCAAGACATTTCCATCACCGAGGAAGGATTTCAGTATCCTTGTAAAAATATCGTGTTCTTCCTGCATTTTAGGAAGGTAAACGATATCATCGAAAAGGAGTTCTTCCGCATGGCGTGGGCTTATTCTTCCGATGCCCTCATCGGGTCGATGTGTGATGACTCTCAACAAACGACCGATTTCCGAATTGACGAATACTTGATTTTTTGACATATGGCCTATTTTTATATAGAACAAAGGAAATAAAATTATCGGAAAACAAATTGATGACTAATCGAAAGTTTCCAGATAAAGATCATCTACCAGAAACATATGTTCGGTTCTTTCCGTCCAGAAGAAAACCTCCAAGTCCGTAATTTCTTCCTTGGGGACTTTGGTGTCAATGAATATATCCAGGGTTTCACCATTATCCATCATTCTTGATATTCTGACCCGTTTATATTTCAACGGGTGCTCTCCTTTTTTAAAATGAATACAGAATTGGGGCATATCCCATACATTCCATTCCTTCCATGTGAGCCTGAAAGTAGCACCGACCCTTACCCATTTTCTGAGTTTGTCGGTTTCTACGGGAAAATTCGTTTCCACATTCCTCCCTTTGAAGACACAATGACTTTTTTGTCCGTTAATGGCCGGATAATCACATTTTGATAAAGTATCGTTTTCGAAATCATTGAAATAAAGCCGAATCAAATTTTTCCTTTCGCCCCGGTATTCTTCATTCACATCCAGGTATTTCAAATCATCCTTGTTTTTTTCCCATTTCCCGAGTATTTTCCAAAAATATTTTTCGGTCATATTTTCGGCATCCAACATTCCTCCCTTGTGTGCCTGATGGTGTAACCAGATATTGTAATAAATAAAAACAAAAGCCAAGCCAGCACAGAGGAAGGTCAACCATTTTTTGGTTGAAATGGATTGTAGGAAAAATGCAAATGGAAAGGCGAGTAAAGGATATGACTGCACCAATACCCTTTGCCCCAAAGAGCCACCATACCACCATGCACTCCATGAAAATGTTATGTAAATGAATAACATCATATAGAGGGAAATACAAAGTGCAAGCGGGTGTTTTTTGTAAACCATCATTATGCATCCGATAATGGGGAATATCATCATGGGTGTATAAACCAGCCAGCCTTTCCTAAAACTGATCAGGCCGTTTTTCAAATGCGGTCTGAACCAATCGAATCCGTAGTCATCTCCATAACTATTGATAATCCATTCTCCGCCTACATATTTCCAATATGATAATTGTATGAATAAGATAATAGGAACAATTAAAATCGATAATCCTATTTTCAGATATTGTTCTTTCAAAATCCCCAATCTATCAGACAGGTTCTTTTTAATAATTCTAAAAGAACCATTTTGCACTCCCCAAGCTAAGGGAATAATTGCCAATAATATTTCCGTCGGACGAGTCAGTGCCGCCAAACCGACAATCACACCTATGGCAATGGCCTGACGCCAGGAAAATTCTTTATAAAATCTTATCGTATTCCATATCAGGAGAGAGAATAATGTAAAAATGAAATTATGGGTCAATGCCGCATCGATGGAAGCATAATTCAGGTAATTGGTTCCGATGACCATCAGGAATAAGACAATGGCAATAATCCGATCTTCAAAATATTCCA
Organism: Saprospiraceae bacterium; assembly: GCA_020628145.1. Taxonomy (GTDB): domain Bacteria; phylum Bacteroidota; class Bacteroidia; order Chitinophagales; family Saprospiraceae; genus JAHDCE01. The sequence continues at coordinate 30,309 of JAHDFN010000012.1, forward strand.
AGAGGCTTTTCCTCAAATAATACAATCCTAAAAAAGCAATCAGCATCGCACCGAAATGTATCCCCGCCTGATAAGGTAGTGAGTAACCATCTCGTTCGAAACCCAGGGGTTCTGCAAGGAAATCCGCAATAAGGAAAAAGGGAAGATACATAAGGGCCATGCCACATGAATATTTGGCTACTTCATTACCATTCGTATATGTCCGGGTCTGGTAGGGATGGGAAGAATTTTGATATTTATCGTGTATCCGTTGTTTGAATCCGACTTTTTTCAAATCCTTATAAATAAAGATTGAGGGGAGATAAATATAATAACCTGAAACATCGAAGCTTATGGTGGCATGAACATGTTCATTTTTCCACCGTGGGTGATACATCATTCCGGCTATGAGAATGAAAAGACACAAATAGAGTGAAATCCTACTCCAATGTTTTTGGGAATCCATTGTTTGCTATTGATAAGCCGTAAATATATTTAAATTATTTTCCCCAAAGCATCCAGAGCTGCCATAATCGAAATTGTTTAGATACGGAGAGTATCTCCGGTTCCCAATGGTTTGCCTAGAAGTCAAATCCGGACAGGCTGTTCCTTTACCATTTTCGTAAGGTCTGTTCAGTTTACTTCCACTTCAAAGAATACAAACGGAGCAACATTACGCACTCCATCATTAGCCCCTAATGAAAAGCGATAGCTCCCTGATGTTAAGGTTTGAGGTACGATATATTCAAAATCAAAATCATAAAGTGTATTGATGTTTTCATCGAACGGAAAAGCTTGGTCTGTTGTAAATGTATTACCCGAAGATAAATCCGTATAAGCGAGATAAAGCACCCCATTCCCCCCATCACTCAAAGATCGGTTATCTGAGACCTGACCGATAAAACGAATGGCCTCCCCTTTATTAACAGAAAAATTACTACTTGAGGGTTGTTGGACACTAATCTGCGGAGACACGTCATCCAGTGGATTTTTGATTTTGAGAGAATGAAAATTGGTAAAAGGACTATCGTTTCCGGCTTCGTCAATCACTTGAAGGTGGAAATGGTAATTTCCGGCAGTTACATTCTGAGGAACATCTAATGTCTTAAAGACCGATGCCGACTGACCGGAAATATCATGAATATCAAGTACGGTCCAATCAAGTGTTTGATTATCTACAGTCGGTATGGTTACAGATGGTGCGACACCTCCTCCATGACCATGGCAATCAAAATTATTATGAATGTCTATTTTATATTGTGTAAGAGCTTCATTATCGCTAAAAACAGCATCGAAGGAAAGTTCTCCACCTCCTATCAATTGAAAAACAACCGGTTCTTGGCTAGAACAAATATCATCATCAACCGGCATCGGATTATAACTTAATATTTCAATTGAAGGGGGAATAAGGTCAATATTTTCATTGGCACAACCATACACTATAAAAAAGATGAATGGTACGATATATTTTATATTCACTTTCATAGTCTTGTACTTAAATAGACTTTATTACGAATTAAATTGTATGGCTAAAATTCATCTTTCGCCTTCATCCTTCTTCACATACTCATCTTGATAGCTAGGGCTATCAGATTCCGTGTGTTCATCGACTGAAGGCAAAATCCATAATTTCATCTACATAAAAACAATTCGTAATAAAGTCTAATGACTTTTATGCTTTTGCAATTTTGTTGCAAATATATGGTAAAACTTTACTTTTTGCATCTAAGTTGCATTATATTTGTTGCATGGGGATAACCAATATCAAGATTATGGCAAGTGAGAATGTCTAAGGGCAGATATAGAAGTTTCTAACGTATTCAAACACACTATCAATTCAGTTAAATCAATTCTCATCGGACATTGCTTCCTGAAGCTGAAAATTTATTTAAAATGAGATGTTTTCTCTTATTTTTATTCTTATCTATTTTTAACCAATGTGTCATAGGTCAAATAAACGGTATAGTTACAGATGATCATGAGCATAGACATACATTACCCGGAGCTACTATAGCTCTCTTTCCCGGCAGCTTACAAACAACTACAGATGATGACGGACGTTTTTCATTTAGCAACCTTAATCCCGGCACCTACGAATTACATACTTCCTATTTAGGCTATGTGACGGATACAACAATCGTTACCTTGGCCTCCGGTTCCTCAAAGAATATCAAGATAATCCTAAGTCTTGACAATCAACTTTTAAAACCCGTAGTTATCACTGAGGAACATGCGAAACAAGAAGAAACCCTACAAACGGATCATATTAATGAAGACTTTTTGCAGGAAAATTTACAAGGCACATTCGCTCAGACCATTGAAAAACTGCCCGGCATCAGTGCGATTAATGTCGGTGTGGGAATAGGGAAACCTGTAATTCGGGGATTGTCTGCCAATCGTATTATAGTCAACCACCAAGGCATTAAACAAGAAAGCCAACAATGGGGAAGTGACCACGGTTTAGAAATAGATCAGTTTGATGTTGAAAGGGTTGAGATAATAAAAGGGCCCGGTTCCCTGCAATATGGCTCGGACGGGCTTGGGGGTGTTATTAATATCATGCCGGATAAACTATTACCTGAGAACAGCTATGCAGGTAGTATCCTGGGCTTATACAAAACCAATAATAACCATTGGGGCGGCTCTGCAAAACTAGGGGTTAATGTAAAAAACTACTTTTTGACCGCTCGTTACTCCCAACAGGATTTTGCGGATTATCGTGTCCCAACAAATACATTTACTTACAATGGTTTTGATTTACCTATTGTAAATGAAAGGCTCAAAAATACGGCCGGGAACGAATCCAATATCAGCATAACCGCCGGTGCAAATAAAGATTGGGGCATAACCCGCCTGCTTTATAGTCATTATTCGCTCGATGCGGGCTTGTTCAGCGGAGCGGTGGGCATCCCACGTTCCTATGCACTTACAGATGATGGAAATTACCGTGACTTGGATGTTCCCCAACAGAAAGTTGACCATTTTAGAATTTCACTGAACCAGATTTTATATTTCGGCAGCGATCACCTTACGATTGATTTCGGTCTTCAACGCAATTTACGCCAAGAACTCACACAACCGGAGTTCCATAGTATTCCCCTCTCCCAACTTGACGATCCCAATGATAAACTGGCGATAGAGCTTCTTTTAGAAACGATTAGCATTGCTGCACATTACGAACACCACTTCCGACATGATTGGAAAAACATATTTGGCATCAATGCACAATGGCAACGCAACCAGCGCAGTGGATTTGAATATCTTCTCCCTGATTTCCAAACTTTCCGGGGAGGCATATATGCTATTACGAATAAAGATATTACTGAAAATTGGTTGGTTAACGGAGGATTACGATTGGATATTGGGCAGAATGAGACAGAATATTACCGACAATACATATGGGATAGCAATGAAAATATCATTGACTCCCTAGAATCCGTCGCTACTGACAATTTATTTTTCAATTGGTCTGCTTCTATCGGTACGAATATTTCTTTTTCGGAAGGGGAATGGGTGCTTAAAGCAAATTTTGGCAAAAGCTTTCGAGTACCTTATCCGGCAGAGACCGTTTCCAATGGTATTCATCATGGTACCTTTCGGCATGAAGTGGGAACACCGGACTTGAAATCCGAACATGGATACCAATTGGATGTGGGTGCTTATTGGACGAAAGAAAAATTCAAGGGCAGCCTCGCCTATTATTTTAATTATTTTGATAATTATATTTATCTCGGGCCAACATTTCCTGCTCAGTTTTCACAATTGCCTGAAGCCGGACAAATATTCCAATACCGGCAGGATGATGCCATTTATACGGGTTTTGAACTCGCTTGGGAGTGGAACCCTTTATCCATACTCGAGCTGAGTCAAACAGTGGACTTTGTCCAGAGTTATAATCCCAAGACAAGTTTGGCTCTACCTTTCACGCCACAACCCGCAATTCGGACGGATATCCATCTATCTCCTTTCCAAAATAAATGGATAGAAGAATCTTATATTAAATTATCTCACCAATATCATTTTGCTGCATCGGGCCGCTTACGCATAGACCGCTCTGAGGAACCCACGCCGGCTTACCAATTGTGGAGCTTGGGAATTGGTACGAATATAGTAATAGGAGGCCAGGAAGTTAACATCGGATGCCAAATGCAGAATCTATTCGACAATAAATACTTTGCACACCTTAGTCGGTATCGTATTATAAATGTTCCGGAGCAAGGAAGGAATTTTGTGCTGACAATGAAAGTGCCTTTTGGGGGTAAATGGAAAAAAAATTAGGTTTGGATCAATCATTAAAAATGTTCACCCAAACCCATTTTCATTTCTTCTATTGTAAGCAGAACTCAGCATCTGCGGTAGCTCTCTCGGCACAATCGTGACCCAAACATGCCGCAACTTCAAGGTGGAAACATGTTCCAGCCGCATAGCTGCATAAATCAATGTTCTGTTCAAATTCGATGGTCTGATCATGATCATGTGCATCATAATCAATTATCTTGTCATTTATATCTCCTTCCGGATAAAGGACTATTTCGAGTTCATGATTTTCATCTGAAGCTACGACTTGCACATGTATATGTACGTTTCCACAATCAGCCATAGCAATTGTACTTCCATTAACAGGTTCTTCAATGGTAATTGTGATTTGGTTGTTTTCGTCATTGTCATCACTACAACCGGTAATGGATAATCCTAAAGTAGCAAAGGCGAATAAATAATAAAACTGAAATCTTTTCATGATAAAGTTTTTAAGCTTTTTAATATTAACTCTTAAAATAAGTGCTAACTGCCTTGTAAAGATATAAAAAATCCTCATTGTGCAACATTGTTGCATAATGAGGATTCTAATATGACTTTGCGATGATAGGAAAATTGAAAGGAGAAGCTTATACCCTATTCATTTATCATTGGTTGCGATTCAATTCAAAGTTTCCTTCTTTTTCTCCCAAACAAAAATAAAGCAATTATGAGAACAGGCAATCCTAAAATGTAAATGGCGTTATTCTGTAATATTTTCATTGCCGATTTTTTACCGACTTCTCCTTCTGCCGAATACCCTTCTTCCATTTCAATAACGCCTACTGATTTGGCATATTCATCATATGCTTCCATCAGCACATTGAATTTTTCTGGAAATGTTTTCGAAATATCCTTTGTTTCCCCTGGGTCGGTTTTGAGATTGTACATATACCGGTATAGATAAATTCTGAATATGCGGCCATAAACTTTTACCTGTAATAGGAGCATATAATTTATTGCTCCTTGGTTCCTTACCCACTAATTCTAAAACAGTAGGAACAATATCTGTAATGAATCACCCCGGGGCAAGCCCCGAGGTATCGCCGACTCGCTAATCCATATCAAAAATGTTTAGCTGTCCTCGGTATATTTTCTTATATTCTTTTCCTTGATTTTCAACATATTTTTGAACCTGACTTAAACTACCGTATTGACCAACAGTATTTACATAAAAGCCACTAGTCCAGAAATTACCTCCCCAAAGTTTCTCCTTAATCTTGGGGTGAGATTTAAACAACTTTATTGCTGTTATACTTTTTACTGTCTTAATTATTTCGCTTGGAGATTTATTTGCTATACTCTGAAGCAGAAAATGAACATGATCCTTATCTGCTCCAATTTCTACAAAATAGATTTCGTATCTCTTTTCTATTCCTTGGCAAATCTTCTTCAAGGTTTCCTCAACTTCTTTCGTCAAAACTTTTCTACGATATTTCGTTGGGCAAACAAAATGATACAACAACAGGCTTTTAGTATGACGCTTGAAAATATGCTTATCTTCCATTACACAATAATAAGCATTTCTTATATTACGCTACCCCCGAGGCAAGCCTCGGAGAAT
>JAHDFN010000234.1 GCA_020628145.1 Saprospiraceae bacterium
TGACCCTCAGCCCAATCGATGTTTCCGCATATACAGATACCCGCCAATATCAACTCTAGGGTACTACCACTTTCAATAATTTTTCGATAATGGAAAATTCACAGGGTGTTTCACCGAGGAACTCCCCATCCACCTCCACATATGTAGGCAATTCTTCACGAGCCTCCACTCTGACGTTTTTCACTTGATGGGCCAATACTTTTTTATGTTTGGCAATGTTTCCTGTAAATAAACTAGGTGTAATCGTAATGACCTCGGCCTTGTTCAATCCGGTATCGTAGGTTAATGCCAAAAGACCATCATCGGGAACGGAATGTGGAACCAATTGCATACCTCCTCCCGAATATTTACAGATACCGATATTAATACTATAGAATTCGGCTTCAGTTTCCTTGTCTTCAAATATGACAGCAGCCTTCCGGTTCTTATAACTGAACAAATGGGATACAACCAACCAAAGGTAAACCAATTTACTGACCCCTCCTTTTTTTGCTGAGGATTTCAGGGCGATGAAAGCATCGTAGGCCATCCCGGCCACATTGGCGAAATACCTATCTTCTTGTTTGCCGTCATTAAAATATGTTACATGCCCCACATCCTGTACTTTGGTTTTCCTTTGTGCCAGTATAGGAATCCATTTCCGGTAATCCTTTGGAATCTGATAGGTTCTAATCCAATCATTTCCGGTACCGATTGGAATGAGTGCATATGTTATCTGAGAGGGGGCGATTACATTCTGCTTGAAAATACCGTTGACAGCCTCATTGTTCGTTCCATCTCCACCAATGGCAATGATATTGCGATATCCTTTTGTAATTGCATCTTTTGTGAGCGTAATGGCATGCCCTTTGTCCTTGGTCTCCCCCATTTCAAAGGTGATTCCGTTTTCGGATAACAAACGGCTGATTTCAGGCCATCTTCTTTTTGCCTTTCCTCCTCCGGCAACCGGATTCAATACGACATACCATTCCTTAGATACATTCGGCATCACATTCTCAAAGTTGGTTTACGCAAAGTTAATCTTAAAATTGAAAGCCCGGCAGTTGGAGTGCCGGGCTTTCAATATCCATTTACAAAATATCTTCATCATCCCATTTCAGCAACGACTTCCTTCACTTGGGGAATCATCCGTTTCATCATCCCTTCAATACCACCTTTCAAGGTTTGTGTGGAAGACGGACAACCGCTACAAGCCCCTTGAAGAACGACAGTAACGATACCCTCCCTGAAACTTTTGAATTCTATGTTACCCCCATCCATTTCGACGGCGGGTTTTACATATGTATTGATAAGTTCCTTTATTTTCTTTACGATTTCCTTTTCATCATCGGAATAACCTTGATCTTCGCCCCTTCGTTCTTCCAACTGTTCCATAGCATCGGCAAAACCGTCTTTGACGACAATTCCATCCCCATCCACATATTTTTTTATATCCTCCTTCAATCTCAACATGATATCTTCCCATGTGAAATTGAATTCCTTGGTTACGGTAACATAATTATTACAGAAATACACTCCTTTGACATATGGGTTTGCAAAAAGGTGTGTAGCCATAGGAGACCATTCCTTAGCCAATTCTTCTTCTCTGAAATCAGCAGTCCCCTTATACAACATCCTATTCATTACGAATTTGAGTGTCTCAGGGTTAGGTGTTTGCTCCGTATATATCATTACGGGATTTTTAACAGTCTGTTTTTCCATATCGAATGATTATTTAATCACTGCAAATTTAATACATAATTCTAACAACGACCTGCTATTAAGGTTTCATCATTACATTACTCTTTTTATAAATCTTTAGGAACTCCTAAAATATTTAACATATCCACAATGTATAATAAGCTGCAAATCCAAATTCTTGCATGGTTTTTGTGGGTTCAGACTTGTTCAAACTAGACTATTATGAATTTTCGATTCGGGTTGCTTATCCTTTTCATTTCCTTTTCTTTTGTTCTGAAGGCCCAAGATTATCAAAAGGCTATTAAAAAAGCCGAAAAGAATTTCGAATACGGCCATTATGCAAAAGCCATTCCTTTTTTCAAGGAAGCCTTGGCGGTCAAAACCAATGCCAATTGGATGCGTAAATTGGCTGACTGTTACCGATTGACGAATCAAATAGAAGAGGCATCGGATACATACGAAATGCTCCTTTCATCATCAAAGAGAATCCGACCTAAGGTTTATTTGAACTACGGTTCGGTACTCATCAGTCAGGGGAATTACACCAAAGCCAAACAGATGTTGAATGAATATCTCAACAAGGAATCCGATGATGAGGAAATAAAAAAGCTCATCAAGAATCTGGATCATCTCAAGAACATCCCATCCATGTATTCAGATGTGGAACTGACAGCATTCAACCACAATACAGATGCGGATGAGCATGGTGCCGTTTTTTTGGATGACGGTATCGTTTTCGTATCCGACAGGGAAAGAGGCATTGCCTTATTCAAGGAACAAAACAAGACGACCGGTAGAGAATACCTAAGTCTATATTCAGCACCTAGAACTGATCGAATGGAATATGGTGAGCCGATGCTTATGCCTCGTAAGATCAACAGATTGAATAAAAATACAGGTCCTGCAAGTTTTTCAAAAGATGGAAAGCTCATGGTCTTTTCACAAAACAATTCCTTTGAGAACCAAAAAGGTGTTCATACCCTTCAACTATACATTGCTGTTAGAGAAGATGGCAGCTGGAAAAATATCAGTAAACTTCCTTTCTGTAATGACAACCTGAATTACATGCATCCCGCCCTATCGCCGGATGGTAAGTCCTTGTTTTTCGTATCCGATAAAGCAAGAGGTGAAGGTGGTACGGATATCTATGTCTCGACATTAACCAAAGGAAAATGGTCCAGGCCGGAAAATCTAGGGCCGATGATCAATACTGAAGCGAATGAAGGTTTTCCTTATTTCCATCATGATGGAAGATTGTTTTTTTGTTCCAAAGGACATATTTCCTTCGGGGGATATGACATTTTCTATTCGGAGCAAGATGAAAATGGAAATTGGTCAGAATCAAGGAATCTGGGTCAACCGATAAACAGTCCGAGCGATGACATTAGTTTCTGTCTGAATCAGGAAGGGAATTACGGCCTTTTTACTTCTTCAAGGGAAAAGGGCAATGATGATATATTTCTTTTCCGATTCAAGGAAGACAATATGATTGTCTCATTGAACATTATGGATGAAATCAATGGAGAAGCATTGCAGGATGCAACCATCAAAGTCATAGCAACTGACGGTTCTTCCGATACTTCCAGTATAGATCTGACATCAGATAAAGCAGAAATCATCCTGGAAAGGGATAAAGCCTATGATATTATTATCATGAAAGAAGGTTTTGAACAATTTACCCAAAAAGTAAATCCCGCAGAAATACAGGAGACCTTTCTTAAGTTGGGAGCAGGTCTTACCAAGGAGGAAACTCCTGAATAAAATTTTAGGTTACAGATTTTGAATTTTAAAATGCCATCTGCTTTCAGGTGGCATTTTTATTTGAAAATTGTTTTATTGAATTGCCTTTCCTATATCTTGATTGACTTCATCAAGAAGATGCACAAATTCAGAAAGGATCATTGAAGTAGCTCCCCACACAACATGGCCGTTTACATCAAAATACGGAACTTTTCGGAGTTTGAAACCATTTGAAAATTCCATTTCCGTTGTTTTATGATTGGCAATATTGGTAAGTTGTGAAATTTCAGGAATAATCAATTCATCAACTTCCTTGGGGTCTGGATTGAATACAGGATTTTTTTTCGAATATCCGACAAATGGTTGGACTAAAAAATTACTTACAGGGATATAGAGTTCCGTTAGTTTGCCTAATAATTGTACATTATCTTTTGCAAAGCCGGTTTCCTCTTCAAATTCCCTTAATGCCGTATTTTGAAAATTAAGATCTTCCGGTTCATACTGTCCTCCCGGAAAACTAACCTGCCCTTTATGTTTGTCATTTCCAAAACGAGAGGTTCTTTTCATCAGAACGGTATGGAAAGCATTGTTTTTTTCGAATAATAGAATAAGGACAGCTGCTTTTTTAGCCAATTCAGGAATTTCCCAATTCTTAGGTCTGCCTACATGGGACATTTTCAATTGTGCTTCTGGCCCAGGCAATGGTTGTTCATTAAGTCTTTTTTCAAGGAATTGAATCATTTTATGTTTATTCTTCTTTTATTGAAAACAATTTCAATTCACGAAAGTTGGGTAGAAAAGGATAAATCATAAAAAGAAATAAAGGGAGGAAAAAGAAAACGGAAATCATCCATCCCTTATTTTTCGAAGGAATTTCTTTTTTTTCCATTGCTGCCAGAACGACAGGGGTTTCGATATGCTTTTTTTGAACAATCTCAACATCTGCAGATCCCATAAAATCAGGTTTTGCCTCCAACTCAACAACAGCTCCAGTTTCAGGCTCCCAAATTTCGAGAAAGCTAGGTATTTCAAATTTATTATCATCATAAAGTCTGCCTACCTCCTCTGCATTATCTGTTTTCACAGTTCTAATACTGATATTTTTTTCATCAACAAAAATCCATTTAAATTGATTAAAGCTCCCACTCGCCCTAGTCCATTTCTTATTATCATTATTCTTTCTTAGCGGAGCCCCCCAACACCCTTCTCCAATATAAACAGTCCCCCCTTCATCGTCACGAATAAACCCCTCATCACTTCCTTCTTCCATTGAAGGTTTAACCGGATAAGTTGTTTTTACAACGTGGGCATCACATTCTACAACGAGATCAACACCATATTTATAAAAGAGAGGAGCCCAATGTTTTTGTTGTGAATATTTTTCACTTTTCTTATAAGTATGTGGTCTCATGGGGTGATGGTATTGTACGAATTTCCATATTTTATCATTGGATTCATTTAAAGTTTCTTCCAACCATTCTTTTTGGTTTCCGCTCGCAGAAATCATTGAATTAAGCGTAATTATTTTTAATAAATTGCGGCCTATATTTAATTGATAATAATTATCCGGGGAAGGCAGATCAAATAATCTAGAAAGTACGGTATTGCTTCTTTCATGATTGCCCCTTGCTACTACAATTGGAATCATACGACCATCCTTACCGATGGTCAACTGCCAATCTTCCATCCATCTTACCCAACTCCTGGAATTATCCGCACCGGTCATATCTCCTCCGAACATAATAAAATCCGGTCGGAGTTTTGAAGCAAGGATATTTGCCAACTGTCTTTTTTTTCTGTGATTTCTAGAATCTCCCCCAGCGATTATTGATAATTTCCTGTTGTCCGACGGTAGTGTTTTGAAGGAATATTCCCTGCTTATAGAATTACTGTCTTTAATTAGAAAATAATAAATAGTATTTGGTTTCAAATCCCTTAATCGAACGAAGCGATTTTTCATAGACTTATAGGCTGTAGAAAAATCAACCTGATAGGTGTTTTTGACAGCATTTCTTTTTAAGATATTACTGAGTGTATCCAATATCAAAACAGGATCACTACCATTCACCTGCCCCCAGCCTATAACCATTGTTGTAGATGGTTCCCCCCTCCACATACACCTAAGATTATCCACCTTGGCAAATAGAATCCCTGTGTTAAAAAAAATAGCAATACAGGCTAAGAGAAATTTATGGCCCGGCATTATATGATAAGTATATGGTCAACAATACTGCAAAGTAACAATTTTAATACTTTAAGTACAAATATGATTAAAGTTATTAACTTGTCCTTGTATTTCATATACGTTATAATAGAAAAACATATGTTTTGAACAGAAAAATAACTTTCTACATATTGATTTGTATTATGTTCCTTTATTTTAAGAGCGTAAAAGGGCAGGCTTTATCTAAATATGAAGCTCAAGCAAAAAGATTCCACACTCCAGAATATATTAACCTGGACGACCTATTAGATAGTCTTAATATAAAAATGTATTGGAAAAACCCAGACACCCTTACCCAAGAGTTGATACATGGCATCCAACTGAGTAGTCAAAGAAAAGACACAACAAATCTATTACAATTCTTAAAGTTGAAGTCAGATTTAGAATTTTATCAAAGGAACTACGAGACTTCTATTTCGGATAGTAATATAATTATTTCATTATCGAACAGCGTTACAAATTGTGACAAAGACATTCCATTCCTTGCTCATTTAATAATTTCTAAATCACATGCTATTTTAGGAAACTTAAAAAAAAGCATTAATATTATTTCAAATCAATCAATTCACTTAAAAGATAAAAGCTTAAGAGTCAAGAGTGCATTTTACAGTACTAAAGGACATATACATCAAGAACTTGAAAAAATGAAAAATTCAGAAATGGCATACTTTATCAGTATAATTTTCTCATTCAAATGTTATGTATTTGACATGCTAAATTTCCATTACATACAAGCTGCTCAAAGGAAGAGAGAAATTAGAAATTCTTTGACTTATTTAGCATATTCATATGAATACTTTGAAAAATATTCAACATCATTACAACTG
>JAHDFN010000235.1 GCA_020628145.1 Saprospiraceae bacterium
GAATATTCATAACCGATATCGAATTTCCAATCTTTTATATTCGAAATAGAGTTTTTCAATGATTTATTTTTCCTTAATGATTCGGAATTATTTCTTTTCGGAAATAAAAACCTTGGAGGTTTAGAAAAATAAGGCGATAATTCAGGGAATTTATTTTTCGCATCTACATTGACCAACATTTCATTTTCCTCATTAGGGTTTATTTTAATTTCCTGTTTTTTGTTTTTATTCCTTTCATCCTCCAAAAGGCTTGCATATTCTGAAATCATTTGATTCAATTGTCGGATTTCATTGTCTTTTCCGGCAATTACATTTTCCATTTCCTTGTATCCTTTTATACGGGCAGCATAATCGGATTCCGATTTTCGATAATTTTCGATCAGTAAACGATAATCGGATTGTAATTTATTTTTCGCCGACTCATTTTTCTGAGCAAAAATTTCTTTTTCATTTTCCTGAACTCTCTTTAATTCAACCATTGTTTTTCCGGCATCTTCCAACTCGACTTTCAATTGTTCGACCTCCTTTTGCCTTTCCAACAATTCGACCTCTTGGATGGCCATCGTTTTTTCCAGTTGCTTATTCTTACCATTCATATAAAAAACCGACACCCCGGCCAATAACAAAATCAAAACCGTTGCCGCCCAAGGAAAATATCTCGAAATACTCCGACCCGGCACAACCGCACCTCCGACCACTTCCTCCAATACGGATGCCCGAATCCGTTTATCCGGACGCTCCCATTCCGAGCCTTCGTACTCCTCCATTTTCTTTCTGAAAAAATCTCCTATATTATTGTAATCTTCCTTCATACGCTTTTCTTTAAAACAGCACTTTGATTTTTTGCTGTAACATTTTTTTCGCTTTGTGTAATTGGGATTTGGATGTTCCTATGGAAATATTCAATTCTTCCGCTATTTCCTTGTGGGAATATCCTTCGATTTCATACATATTGAATACCACCCGGTAACCGGAAGGCAATTGTTGTATGAGTTCGATTAATTCCTTGGCGGTAATCTTACCGAGGATATTCTCATCGAAATCCACCTGCCCTGATACGATTTCCAAATCACGGAAAGATTGTTGCCATTGGTGTTTTTTCAAATACCTCAAAGCCACATTCACAATCACCCGATTCGACCAGGTAGAGAAAGCCCCCCGCTCGGCATCATATTGTTTCAAGGATTGTAAAACCCTTACGGCTCCTTCCTGAAAAATATCTTCAGCTTCATTCCTATTCCTTCCATATCGCAGGCAGACCCTGAACCAGTGCGATTCATATCGATCGTACAATATCCTTGTAGCCGATTTATCGCCCTTGATGATTTTATGAATAAGATGATTATCTGATTGCATCCGTCTATTTGATGTTTGTACCCCTATATATCCGTAAAATCGAGATTTGGTTGCCCGGAGAACAAAAATTTAGCCTCAAACGGGAATTTAATGTTCCCAAAGGGAAATTTTCCTTTTTGAAAAGGATGTATCCTCTACGACAACTTTTATGTAATTTGATGGATATTTTACCCTATAATTCGAATATTAGATTTATGAAGAACTTATTTCTCCTTTCCATCTCCTTATTATTCGCCCTTGGACTCAAGGCACAGGGGCCGATTGACGGCTACATGAAGGCCGGTGGTGAAACCGATTTTGCATTGTCTTACGGATATGAACATTATGAAAAATACTACTTGGGTAATATGTTGCAGGATACTTTCAATCGGACTTACCAATCCGTGAATTTATTCGTAGCCTACGGTTTTGAAAAGAATCTTGGATTTGTAGCCTCCATCCCATTCATGTGGTCTGACAAGGAAAACAGAGGATTCCAAGACGGGCAGTTTTTCATCAAATACAGGGCATTGGAAAAAAAGATGAAGAAAGGACGTTTGGATTATATGTTGGCCGGAGGTATTACAACAGCCATTTCCGGATACAAGGTCAGTCCCGAATCTTCCAATCCCATCGGAGAACGGCCTACGATTATAGAATTCAGGACATTGGCCCAACATCATTTCAATTCGGGTTTCTTTGTCATGGCCAAGACAGGAGTGAGTTTGAAGATCCGACCGAATACTCAAACAGCCATTCCCAATTTAATCAGGGCAGGCTATGCACATTCCAGATTTTATACCGACTTTTGGCTGGAAGGTGTTTTTTCCATCGGAGCGAAAGCCAATGAAGTCCCCTTGGGACAGGAAGGCAGTACATTTATAAAATTCGGAGGGACGTTTTATTATCCCATAGGAAAATATTTCGGAGCCTTCATCAATGGAGCATATACCGCCTGGGGTAGGAATATCGGAATTTCACCCCGATTCGGCACCGGGGTAGTTTTTAAAATTCCACCTCGAAAAATAGAAGATAAAAAATAAAAATTCATTTATGAAAATCGCAATTATCGGAAATGGAATAAGCGGAATAACTGCAGCCCGTTGGATCAGGAAATTAAGCGATCATGAAATCATCGTCATTTCAGGCGAGTCCGATTATTTTTATTCCCGTACTGCCCTTATGTATATTTATATGGGACATATGGGATTGAAGGAAACCCAACCTTATGAAAAAGGATTCTGGAAAAAAAACAGAATCGGTTTGAAAAGAGCATGGGTAAAGGACGTGGATTTTAAAAACAAAAAACTACATCTCATCCCGGCGGCAAAATTGACAGATCACGATTTCCTACCTGCCGAATTACCATATGACAAATTGATTATTGCTACAGGATCGGATTCTAATAAATTCGGATGGCCCGGTCAGGACTTGGAAGGTGTACGTGGATTATATTCCTTGCAGGATTTACAATACATGGATAATTATAGCAAAGATTTAAATCGTGCGGTCATTGTAGGAGGAGGATTAATCGGAATCGAAATGGCAGAAATGTTTCATAGCAGAAACATTCCCGTCACTTTTCTTGTACGGGAAAAAAGTTATTGGAGCAATGTCCTTCCCGATGAAGAATCTGCTATGATAAACCGTTGCATAAAAAACAACCATATCGATTTACGACTGGGAACAGAGTTGAAGGAAATTGTCGATAATGGATCAGGAAAGGCCGTTGCCGTAATAACGAATAAGGGAGAAAAAATAGATTGTGGATTTGTTGGCCTGACCGCCGGCGTCCATCCTAATATCGGCTTTCTAAAAGAAAGTGATTTGGAAACCGGGCGAGGAATTAAAGTCAATGAATTTCTGGAAACGAATATCCCGGATGTTTATGCCATCGGTGATTGTGCCGAACAGCAACATCCCAAAACGGGTAGGCGTGGCGTAGAAGCCATTTGGTACACCGGAAGGATGATGGGAGAAACGGTTGCATATAATATCTGCGGAAAAAAAGTGGAATACAATCCGGGCATCTGGTTTAATTCAGCAAAATTCTTCGATATAGAATATCAGGTATATGGAAATGTTCCGGCTAAAATTCCGGAATATATGACTTCAATTTATTGGGAACATCCGGACGGAGATAAATCTATCCGGATTAATTTTGATAATCGAAATAATTCCATTCTCGGATTTAATTTAATGGGTATTCGATACCGACATGAAGTCTGTGAAAAATGGCTGAAAGAAAAAACGGATATGGAAACCGTCCTAAAGGATTTGGGACAAGCGAATTTCGATCCTGAATTTTATGACCAATATGAAAAACACCTTTTAGCCGCATACAATAAAATTGCCGGAAAAAACATCCAATTGAAAAAAAGACGGGGCCTGAGCCAAGTCATTGCTTTTTTAAAACGATAAAAATTAATAACATGAATTTATTAGATAGTAGTTTATCGTTGGCTTATCAAGGCAACCACAAAATGACAGGGCTTCAGAAAATCTCACTGGCCATTGTCGGTTTGGGAACACTCGGTTTATTGATCGCTTGGGCAAGCAATGGAAATATATCTCCATTACCCACTTTTATTTTTTCCCTAGCAGCGATGACCATTGGTAGTTTATTGTACACCTATTCTACCTATAGTGGAAAAATCCCCGGCATTAAAAACAATCGTGTTTTCCAATACGGCATTTCTTCAAGGGGAGCTGCTGCATGGATTTTGGGAATTGTCGTTACCGGATTTTATGTCTGCCTTTATTGGTTCCCACATTTATTGGAAGGATTAATCCGATTGCATGATCCATTAAGTCACGGCTTACGGGGCAAAGCCGCCGACCAATGGTTCGTTTATGGTACTTTCTATACGGTTGCCGTTTTATTAATGGGGATTAAATTCATTTTCAAATACCGGCACAATCGTTATCAAATCATACGGACTATTTCCGTCATGTTTTTCCAATTGGTTTTTGCTTACCTGATTCCTGCATTTTTAGCATTACTGAATAAACCGGATGAATATTTTTCCTATTTCTGGCCTTTGGATAGTTACGCATTACGACCGGATTGGATTGCCGGAAAAAGCAGTCTCGGCACTTTCGGTTATGTGGTCATTGCCATTGGCATATTAATGCCATTTGTCGTAACGCCGATACTCACTTATTTTTTCGGAAAAAGATGGTATTGTTCCTGGGTTTGCGGTTGTGGCGGATTAGCCGAAACAGCCGGCGATCCGTTCCGGCAATTATCCGACAAATCATTAACGGCTTGGAAAATCGAACGATGGATGATCCACTCCGTTTTGGTGGCCGTCGTTTTATTAACTGCATTATTATGGTTCAATCATATCAGTCAGAATACAATTCTCGGAGGCTTTACCGAAGGGTTCAAATCGGCTTACGGTTTCGGAATCGCCATGGCATTTTCGGGTGTTATCGGCGTAGGTTTTTATCCGATTATGGGAAGCCGGGTATGGTGTAGATTCGGTTGTCCGATGGCTGCGATTTTAGGTTTGCAACAAAAATATTTTTCCCGTTTCAGAATTACGACCAACGGCGGCCAATGTATTTCCTGTGGCAATTGTTCCACTTATTGTGAAATGGGGATCGACGTAAGACATTATGCACAAAGAGGGCAGGATATCGTAAGGGCCTCCTGTGTCGGATGCGGGGTTTGTTCTGCGGTTTGCCCTAGAGGTGTTTTACGTTTGGAAAACGGTGCTTCGGATATCGGGAGCAGGACGGATGCATTGAGAACCATTCATATTTCGGAAGATGAAGTTTCGATTTTGAGTTAATGAAATAATTATTTTTATTTTGTAAAATAAATTAATTCATAATTACCCGAATGCCTGAACTATCACTGGTCATTATTACAAAAAATGAAGAAAAACACATCGGCGAATGTATTCGTTCTGCCTTGAATATTGTAGATGACATTGTCGTTCTGGATGAATTCTCAACAGATAGGACAAAAGAAATCATCCTTAAAAACGGTGGGCGTTATTTTTCTGAAAATTTCCGGGGGTTCGGAAAACAAAAACAACTGGCTGTTTCCCTAGCAAAACACGATTGGGTTTTATGTTTGGATGCGGACGAAAGGGTTTCCGAAGAATTGGAACAATCCATTTTGGAATGGAAAAAAAATCCCCGTTCGGAAATTTTCGGCTATTCATTTAACCGACTGAGTTATTACTGTGGGAAAGCCATCAAAACCTGCGGATGGTACCCTGTCAACAGAATCCGTTTATTCCATCGCCTACATGGAAACTGGAACGACATGGATGTACATGAAATAGTAGAAATGCAAACCGGGAAAAAAGAAGGTTTTTTACAGGGCGACATGTTGCACTACACAATGAAAACGGTAGAAGAGCATATAGAAAAAGTAAAAAAATACGCAAGAATAAAAAGCGATTCCTTAAAAGATAAAAATACTTTTTATTTATTATTCAAATCCATCTTTAATCCTATTTCCGTTTTCATTAAAATGTTTTTTTTCAAGAAAGGATTCATGGATGGATGGCACGGCTTCACCCTTTCAAGGGTTTCGGCCTTATCCGAAGTTTGGATTTACAAATACGCCTTACAAAAAAAGGCGGGAATCAATTAAATCCCCGCCCGACACAAACAAAACTACTGAACAAAAAAATTAATATCACAAAAACTTATCTTTTAATTCGCATTAGTCACCTTACCTATGATTTTGAATTCCGTCCTACGATTCAACTGCCTTCCTTCCGGATTATCTGATCCATCTGCATTCGTATTCCTTGCCACAGGCATGCTTTCCCCATAACCTTTGGATTTCAATCTTGAAGATGGAATTCCACTTGAAATCAAATACTCTACGACTTTTCTTGCCCTTCGCTCCGACAATTCATTATTATATTCGACACTCCCCTTACTATCCGTATGCGACCCTATTTCCAAAATAATATCCGGATTCAAATTCAGCAATCTCAAAATATTATCCAATTCTTTTTTGGATGCATTCCTTAACATGGATGAATTAAAATCATAAAGGATATTATCTATTTTATAGACCAGATTTAAATCTTCTTTTTTCAATTCCAAATCATATCGGATCTTATCATAATTTCCATCCGTAGAAATGTCATAGCTATCAGTGA
>JAHDFN010000013.1 GCA_020628145.1 Saprospiraceae bacterium
ATAAAAAAATTATATTTTTATAAATATTCATAATACATTTTAAAATTGATCTTTCACATTTCCCCAACCGTAAATATCAGCCCAGGTATTTTTCGCATTTTCCAAATCAGAAATGGAAATAGAATAAAAATCCATTTCTAGGAAATTTTTATTCCCGCCTAATTTTTCCAAAACGATATTTATTTCTTCCTCATCGGCCAATGCATCAGGATTGAATTTCACACCATAGGCAAAAGCAACGGCTTCACTCAATGCATGGGCACGGACAGCCATATCGTTATAATTGGAAATGGCACTATTGATATAATGAAGTGCAGAACCTGCCGCTACCCTATCCCATTCTTTTCTGATATTCCGAATTTCAGCATCACGGGTTACCATATCCTGATTGGAAATAGCAGCCCTACCGGAAATAAAAGCATTCATCAGCGAAGAATTGGAATCCAAAATCGAATTCCTGTCATTACAATATTTACCCCAGAAGTTTAATTCCAATTTATTCTCAGGAAAATCAATCGGAACGCCCAAATAACCGAATGCTTCATCCCAATGATGTTCCATTGCCGTACCCACTCCCGGCTCCAAATCGGTGTTATCGGCATTCATTTTTCCAGCCCCCAGATATACGCTAGTCGATTGATAAAGGAAACAGGCACCCATCAATCCTTTTTCGATAACCTGCTTATATTCCAAACCTCGGGCATTGACAAAATAAGTTTTTTCGCCGTCCAATGAAGTCAGTATTCCGGAAGTCCCTTCCGAGGCCGTTCTGTTATTCTGGCTATCGTTGGCTGCGTTTTCCAATAATTGTTCAAATAAACTTTGTTGATTGGATGCTGTTTTTTCCTTCAATTGTTTGGTCGCATCATAATTCCCCTGCCATCCGGCTGCGACAGGGTTGGAATTGGCATACA
The DNA here is from genome assembly GCA_020628145.1 of Saprospiraceae bacterium. Lineage (GTDB taxonomy): Bacteria > Bacteroidota > Bacteroidia > Chitinophagales > Saprospiraceae > JAHDCE01. Next base: position 915 of record JAHDFN010000013.1, read on the forward strand.
TAGAAGCCAATCGTCCATATTCCAAAGTAGATTGTCCATCTTCGGCAATTGCTAGGTAGTTTTTCATCTCAACAAGCATTCCTATACGATCCAATTGCCCTTGATAACTGACATTTTCAAAATCATAAATAGTAGGGATTTCGTATGAGGTGCCGTCTTCACAAGATGATATTCCTATCAACATCAAAAAGAAAAAGCTATGGAGGATGACCTTGTTTTGCATTATTATAGGATTGGCATTAATTAGATTTAGTCTAAGTTAACGCAAATCTAGTCATCTGAAAGCAATTGTACAATACCCTTATTTGATAAAACCCATATACCTAATATTAATGAGTAGGCCGACAAGATTCTAATCCACATGGTAACGTGAGATTCGGGTCATGATTCCGTTGAATTTTGCCGTTTCATCTGCAAAAGGCCTGTGTGCTGAATGTTCGAAAGTATGAAAATGCTTTTCCGGAGCTTTAAGATGTTCGAAAAAAGATTGGGATTCCGCATATTCGACCAAGTGGTCATACTTACCATGAAGGATATGAACGGGTAGTTCCAAACTATCCACAACCTCTTTCAGATTCGTGCGGATAGCATCATCCTGCAAGGCACTCATGGAAAAAGCATTCCCCTTTAGGATATTCCTTTTTTCATTGACGGTATATTCGGGGAGTTTGAAAATGATATCCGTATAAATCGAAAATACATCGGTTTCCTTATTCGCAGCAGTACTGCCTCCGTATTTTCCGACGATGAGCCTCTGCACATCCATATACTCCAACCATTCCTTGCCGGTGGCTAATGAATCCGGAAGTCGAATGGTTTCCAATTGTTTCAATACTTCGGTATCATTTCTTTCCAAAGCCTCTTTTTTCAGCCAGTCCAATGATATTTTTTCGGATTCGTATTGGTTGCCCATTTGTCCTATCCCGATATATGCATGATAAAGTCCGGGATGTTTTTGTACCGTCAAGGTACCTAACATCGAACCCCAGGAATGCCCCAATAAATAAATTTTTCTTTTTCCGAAACGACCTAACAGATAACGGGTTATTTCTTCCGTATCCTTGACCATTTGTTCTATGTTCATACTCCCAAGCGGTATGTTTTCCGAATAGGATTTCCCGGCTCCTCTTTGTTCCCAATAGGCCAATACGAATTCTTCTTCCAGATTATTGTCATTATCATTGATGAAATGATAACCGGAAAAACCCGGGCCTCCATGTAAAAAAAGCAAAACGGCTTTGGTAGAATCCACCCCTCTGAGAAAAAGATACTGATCCACTCCTCCGATTTCAAGTTTCTCAATTTCAGAAATCGAACGTTCTCCTCCATTCGGCACAGGGACGGCTTCCCCCGGGCTTAGGATAAATACAATGAGAATTAAAATCAATAAGGAAATTAAAACGAAAGACAAAAATGCTACTAAATACTTTTTCATTTCAATACATATTTTTTATTCTTAAGCAGAAATTCCGGGGTATGTTCAGATTTTGCTTTTGAATGTCAATAAGATGTCTTTCGACCAATAACTACAAAGGGTAAAATCCGAACATGCTCTTAATCCCTACTTGGATATTTTTGGAATAAGTAAACATTTTTAAAAACCGCAGGGACATTCAGGGCCTCTAAAGAAGAATAGGTTTATGATGAAAATTAAAAGAATAATGCCGAGGATAATAGGAGGTTTAGGATTTTCAAAGAATTTTTTCCGAGAAAAAATCATGATAATCAAATAAATGGAACAAATGCCCCATAACAGGAATAAATAAGCGATATCTCCCAATCCATAACCATAACCCAAGCAACAGGTAAAGAGTGGCCCGAAGCATAGTATGGCAGCAACCAAAGATAACAATATATTCATTCGGAAACATTTTCCGGTTTTCATTCAATGGGATTTTAGGTCGTAATAAATCTTACTCTTCCATTTTCCAAGACATATTCCTGATTAGAACCTCCACAAACCGCTTTCCCATCTTTAAAATCCAAACGATGGCCAAAAGCACTCATCCATCCGATTTGCTTTCCCGGATTGCCTACGACCAGGGCGTAAGGTAGAACATCCTTGGTCACCACCGCCCCCGCACCTATAAATGCATACTCTCCTAATTCAATACCACAAACAATGGTCGCATTCGCTCCAATGGAAACCCCTTTTCTCACCAGGGTCTTTTTATATTCGTTTTTTCTTTCTACTCCACTTCGTGGATTAATAACATTGGTAAAAACCATAGAAGGGCCTAAAAACACATCATCTTCACAAACAACACCTTCGTAGATTGAGACATTGTTTTGGATTTTCACATTATTGCCTATCTGTACGCCATTGGCAACAAATACATTCTGACCGAGGCTGCAATCCTTTCCGATTTCCGCATTAGGCATCAAGTGGCAAAAATGCCAAACACGGGTACCCTCCCCGATGACACACCCTTCATCTACAATGGCACTTTCATGTACAAAATATTCCTGCATAGAATAACATCTAAATATATTGGGAATTTGATCTTTGGAATAAAAATAGACATTTCCAAGCAGATATATGAAATACCCGGGTACGCTTAGTAGATGTTATCACGAGATGTTTTTTATGTAAGACAAATGAGTAATTTTGGAAATAGGCAAGGCATTCGTCGAAAAGCGTAGCCATAGCTACGGTTGAGAGGAATAACGCAGGCATATTTTCAAAAGAACCGGTTGGCTATAATCAATTTTTCGTGATAACATCTAGTTATTAGACCTTATCAAAAAACATTTCTGATAAGGTTTTGCCGATGGAAAGGCATGATGTAGCTGCCGGAGAAGGGGCATTCAACACATGCATTACATTTTCCCTTCGGATTATAACATAGTCATCAAAAAGACGCCCCTCGTTATCACATAAGGTCGCCCTGACTCCTGCCCCAGCTTTTTTCAAATCCGATTCTTGAATCCCGGGTACCAATTTTTGCAGGGAAGCAGTGAATTCTTTTTTGGAAAACGACCGCTTCAGTTCCATCATGCCATCGTTCTTATATTTCCAAGCTAATTTTCTGAATCCCCTAAAAGATAAGGTTTCCGACAATTCCTTCCAATGGATGTCCTTTTTAGAATACCCTTCACGGGAAAGGGCCAGAACCGCATTAGGGCCGGCTTCGACTCCTCCATTTATCGTTTTAGTAAAATGTACTCCCAAAAACGGAAAATTCGGATTGGGTACCGGATAAATCAACCCTTTGATCACATCTGTTTTTTCGGGAATCAATTCATAATATTCTCCTCGGAATGGAAGAATCCGCATCTTCTTCATTTCTTCTCCAAATATTTGAGCAACCTTATCTGCATACAAACCGGCACAGTTGATAACATAATGGGAAAGCAGGGTTTTATTTTCCATTTCCAATTCAAAGATATTTTCCTTTTCAACCCCATTTTTCAGTTCTCCCTTGAAATGGAAGTCCACCCCTCTCCCATTTAATATTTTTTTCAGTTGCCGAGCAACTAACCTAAATCCGATGCATCCGGCCTGTGGTACATGGATGCCTTCCAGTCCTCTTGCATTCGGCTCTATCGATTTGATTTCATCGGCACCTATCTTCCGAATCCCTTCCAAATCGTTTTTCATGCCCTTTTCATAAATAGCTTGTAAAATCGGGATTTCCCAATGTTCCGTAGCCATGATTATTTTACCACACAAATCATAGGGGAGTCCATATTCATCACAAAAATCCAAAAGCATTTGATATCCTCGAATGCAATTTGCTGCCTTCAAGCTTCCGGGTTTGTAATAGATCCCGGAATGGATTACACCACTATTGTTGCCACTCTGATGAAGGGCGACTTCATTTTCCTTTTCTATAATGGCAATAGATAAGTCAGGGCGATTCAATGATAATTGATAGGCCGTTGACAAGCCCACGAGTCCTGCCCCTATGATGGTTATATCATACGTCATGAAAGCAAATTAAAAAAAGCCTGCCTAAAAAGAGGCAGACTTTTAATATAATTGCGAATCTGTATTTACTTGTAATATTAGAAATCGAATTTCATACCCATATCAACCGAAAGCGTATTGAATCGATCCTTGTTCGGGCCGAGACCATTATTAGACGGCATTAGATAATAGGAGAAGCTAGGTTGAACGAAAAAGCTCGTTTTCTCATCTAACCTCCTTTCTACACCCAGACCTACATTGGCTGTAACGTAATAATTGTTTTTTAAGGTCTCTCCGAAAAACACCCCTGCATTCCGAACACTCAGTTTCTTCACTAATCTATCATCTTCTACGACTTGGTTGGGGTTCCGGGAACCGACCACTTTGATTTTATGCCTATTATAGTCACTCCATGCCACTACATTGAATGCTCCTCCAACAGAAGCATAGAATTTCCACTTATTGGTGCGAGGAAAGAAATACTTCGTATTGATGGGCAAGGATGCGATGTTAAAAGTTAATTTATCCAAGGTAAGTGCTTCATATCCATCATCTGTACTACCGGTGATTTCATATATCGACAAAGGATGGTAGGATTTCCTTGAATATCTCAAGCCGGTTTCTATTTCCCAGTTGCCTTTCAGGATAGAAGTCGTTACTCCTGCTGAAAAACCCGAAGCACTGGTTTCATGAGCTACCCCTACTTGCTTATCAAAAGGTGTCATGATGTGATTCCAATCATATCCAACAAACAGTCCCATTCTAAATGATACGCCAGATCGTATTGTTTTTAAGTGTTTAGCGTATTCTGTATCATCCAATTCATCCGATGCGACATTGGTCATCTGGCTCAATTCGACCCAAGGGGATCTGATTACCTTTTCTGAATTCGTTTTTTCATGGATAGGTTCAACGTTCACCTCTTTCACTTCAAGGTTAGAAGGTTCATGAATATCAAGGGATTGTATGGATTCTACCGGGTTGGGGGAAATTGTATAAGGTTTTGGGGTGGGTATGTTATCAATAGGATTAGCTTGTTGGGATACTGTATTATTATTAAGATTTTGAACAGTATTGGCAATACGTATTTGTTGAGGGGCGTTCTCTTTTACAATAGAATTCAAATTAGTTGGTGCAACAGCTTTTTCAATGGTTTTCTCTTGGGTTGTTGCCGGTGTTTGTCCATTAGGTATAACAGGTGTTATTACAACATTGTCTTCTACTACAGCCATTGGTTTTTTAACCGCCAAATCAGATGGGTAGAATCTTATCATTGTCAAGACCACCAAGAACACCAATACCAACTCAATCCCCTTGATATATAGTAGTTCCTTGCCTTGTCGCTCGTCTTCATCCAACATCTGTTCCATATGATCCCAATCATGGGATTCATGGCCAGAAGGGTGGTTTTCCAAACCATCCCGGATAAACTTGTCGAAATCCTTATTTTCCATATTCTGAATATTTGGGAGTCAGAATTGCCCTTAGTTTCATTCTTGCCTTTACTAAATTCGATCGGGAAGTGCTTTCTGTGATACCGAGTTTTTCTCCTATTTCCCTATGGGAAAATCCTTCAACCACGTAAAGGTTGAAAACAGCCCTGTATGCCGGAGATAGGGATTGTACGGCTTTCATGATTTCCTTTTCACCACATACACTGTTGGCATCCGGTGCAGTTGAAATCTTATGTGCCGCTTTTTCCATGTCCTCAGTCCTTCTTCTGGAAGCCTTCCTATAATAATCAATACAAGTATTGACCATAATCCTTTTTATCCAAGCATTGAGGGAAGTACCGGGTTGGTATTTCGCCAAATGTTTGAATACCTTTATAAAGCCCTCATGGACTATATCTTTGGCTTCGTCCGGGTCTTTGGCGTATCGCAGGCAGACATGAATCATCCTACTGTAATATGTTTCATACAGTTTTTTCTGGGCCCATCTTTCCTTGCGGATTCAGTGTTATATCCATTCAATTCAGTTTGTTTCGACCACCATTTGGCGGAAGGTAACTGCAGATTCAAAAATACGCATTTTTCCTAATGGAGACACTAATGGTTTATGTGCTAACATCAAAACGTTTCGATTACGGTTATTGCTGCTTATAAAAATAATATTTTTTTGCTTCCGGAACTTTCCCTAACGAAAAATAGTTTATATATTTGCGTTGCTTTTATTAAAAGATGGAACAGACCTATGGTGTAATTGGCAACACTTCAGTTTTTGGTTCTGGCATTCTAGGTTCGAGTCCTAGTAGGTCTACTTTAAGCACATCTAATCCGCTATAAATCATGTATTTATAGCGGATTTTTCATACCCATCGAGTTTTATCTTCCAAATTGATGATAGTATAGTGATATCATATATCCTTCTAAGTTGAAATATAATCCCTAAACCCTGTAATAATGATAGGAATGAGTAAACCAAGCTTCTTCCTTGTTCTTAACCACATTGAATTCCATTACTAGAATTATTTTTTCTTGTATATTTATCCCGTTATCTTTTAGGAAAGAAGACCATAATATTTACTTAATCACCATTCTTATAATATATCAAATATGAATAATCCTGTCCATTGGTTTGAAATCGCAGCTAAAGATCTAGAAAGAGCAAAGGATTTTTACTCGGAAGTTTTTAATCTTGAGTTCCAATACGTAGAAATGCTAGATACTAAAATGTATATGTTCGGAGAACCGGGGAAACCGGGCTCGTCCGGAGCATTGGTACAATCAGAAGACAACACACCCAGCCAAGATGGAACCCTAGTTTATTTTTCCTGTGAGGATATTCCCGCTACGACCCAGAAAGTTGAAAAAATGGGAGGAAAGACCCTTGTATCAAAAACAAGTATTGGAGAATTCGGATTTTATGCCCATGTTTCGGATACGGAAGGAAACAGAATCGGACTACATTCCAATCAATAGGTCAATTCCTCAAACATCACATAGGTAAGGCCTTACGATATTGTCATTGAACGCCCCGTCTCCCTTTTTTGGAAATATTAAAGTGAGATGAACTTTTCCCATTCGTTCCGGCGTTATAATGGACGCAAAACAATTTACAAGATGAATAATATTGATAAAGCCTTCGATTCTTATGCTGATTTCAGTCGGGATATTTATTACTCTTTGGTTTTTGGCTCACTTCCTTCCAGCCTCGAATTGAAAATCAATCTGGATGATAACAGGGAAAATATGGAAACCATCCTTTCCCTTTTTGATTTTTCTCTTCTAGAGATGGAAATCATTTTCAAAAATTGGAAAACGGAGGATTATAAAAACACAAAATTATCAGATGATTTTGTTTATGAATACATGTTCAAAAGTAAAGTCAAAAACCTAATGGTTTGGATTTCCTTGGAACATAAGGAACTCTATATTGATTTTTTATATGAAGGAAAAGATTCAGAATTAGAAGAGTGGGTGATACAAACCAACCATGCCATAAGGGTAGGGTTCGGAGAAATGGAAACTCCATCGTTCAAGGTTTTAACCAAAAACGACACCAGGTTCGTTGCAGAAAAAGTCAACACCAATAATTTCGATATTCACGATATAGAACTTCTTTATAACGATGATTTCAAAAAAGTAAATGAAATCATCGTGGAGTCCATTTCGGAAAATAAATCCGGGTTAATCCTATTACACGGCAAACCGGGAACAGGTAAAACATCCTACATAAAAAACCTGATTTCCAAATTCAATAAAAAATCCTTTATTTTCATTCAGAATGATTTCATACAGGAATTACTGAAACCCCAATTCGTTTCTTTCCTCTTGAAAAACAAGAACTGCATCCTAATTATCGAAGATGCAGAAAAAGTAGTCATGCAAAGGGAATCTTCCGAATCTTCCGTTGTTTCGACCATCCTTCAATTGACTGATGGTTTATTCAGTGATTATCTGAACATCAAGGTCATCTGTACCTTCAATACAGAACTCCGAAATATAGACAAGGCATTGCTAAGGAAAGGTCGGATGTTGGCCCGTTACGAATTCGGAGATTTGTCTATTGAAAAAACCAATAAATTATTGGCCTCATTAGGACACCCCGAAATGCATAAGGAAATGTCCCTATCTTCCATTTTCAAATTCAAAGACATGGAATTCGAAAAAGAAAGCACAAAAAAAATCGGATTTAATTAAGCCTTCTTTGTACCTGACAAAACTTATTTAAAACGCCTTGTCAGGTGTTAGTTCACCTGACAAATGCTAGTGAAATGGAGTGTGCGAGGTGAACAAACACGCACGGCAACTGGTTTTGTTTTTTGTCATGTACTTAGAAAAAAATCCTTAACTTGTAAGCAATTATCATACTCTCTATCGATGATCAGGTGACAAATACAAAACAAATTCCTCAAACATCAACGATATCCGGCTATTCCTCAAATGGCTCTTTTAAAAAATTAAATAAATAAAAATCATGAAAAAAATCAGAATCATTTCACCCTTGCTCCTTGTCTTATTTTCCTTTTCTTCAATACAATCCCAATCCAAAGTCCATATCGGAGCCAAAGGAGGATTCATCAATAGTGGATTTTTAGGGAATGATGCCGACGGCTTGGACAAACGTGCCGGATATTCTGCCGGTTTATTTTTCCATACTATTTCGAAAAGAGGGTTTTTCGGTATTCAGCCGGAATTACTTTATGCTCAAAAAGGAGCATCTGTAATGACGACGGATATCCAAGAAGAATTTCTTTTCCAATATGTGGAGACCCCTATCATGTTCAAGATTTCAATCCCGATAAAAATCATACACATCAAGGCACTAATAGGGCCTTATGCGGGTTTTAAAATAAAAGAGGATATCACCCGCACCAATCTGATGACCGGTGAAGTCACCGAACTGGTCGATGACACATCCGGTTTTGATTTCGGAATGACCGGAGGAGGAGGAATAGATGTTATGTTGGGGTTTCTTTTATTGACTGCCGACGCCAGATACAATATGGGCTTTAAAGAATTAGGAGATATTGGCAGTGTCAACGACATCAAGAATTCCAATTTTTCAATAAATGTAGGTGTAGGTTTTAAAATTTGAATTATAGATATTATCAAGAAAAAGTTTGATTTATTTACCGCCTTGTCAGGTGTTAGTTCACCTGACAAATGCTAGTGAAATGGAGTGTGCGAGGTGAACAAACACCACGCACGGCAAATGTAGGTGTAGGTTTTAAAATTTGAATTATAGATATTATCAAGAAAAAGTTTGATTTATTTCTTTTTCCTCGTCTTACCCGCTACTCTATCTTCACAAAAGAACATAGTCGAAGGGCGGCCTGTATTCAATGTAAAAAAGATTTACCCTTATATTTCCATTGGTGTGGAAGAATTAAAAAAACCCGAACGGCTTGAAGATCTATAAACATCCGCTTATTCAATTTAAATACGATCCAAAAAGCCGGTGGAAATTTCCACCGGCTTTTTGGATATGATACCAACAGTAATGTCAACCTTTGCTTTCCACCCACTCATCAATAAATTCTTCTAATAAATCCAACGGGAGTGCTCCCTTGGTTAAGACGACTTCATGAAATTCCCGAATATCGAATTTGTCTCCCAGTTTCTTCTTGGCATTTTCACGAAGTTCCAAAATCTTAATCATCCCGATTTTATAAGCTGTTGCCTGACCGGGCATAACGACGTGTCGTTCGACCATTTTCACACAATCTTCCATAGCATTGGGCGTATTGGAAGAATAATAATCTATTCCTTCCTGTCGAGTCCATTTTTTGGCATGGATACCCGTATCTACGACCAGTCGGCAAGCCCTCCACAATTCCATCGCCAAGCGACCGAAATCCGAATAAGGATCTTCATAGAATCCGATTTCCTTGGGTAGAAATTCCGAATACAATCCCCATCCTTCGATATAGGCGGTAAAATCACCCCCGAACCTTCTGAATTTAGGCATCCCCTTCATTTCCTGTGCTATGGATAATTGCATGTGATGCCCCGGAATGGCCTCATGATAAGCCAAAGCCTCCATCTGATAATTGGGCATGGATTTCATATCATAAGTATTGGCATAATAAATACCCGGACGGCTGCCGTCCGGTGCGGGGTCCTGATAAAATGCCTTACCGGCCGATTTTTCACGGAAAGGCTCTACGGCTTTTACAATCAGATCCGCTTTGGGTTTGGTGATGAATAATTCGTCCAATTTCACCCGCATCCCGTCTATGATTTCGTTGGTACGTTTCATATAGGCATCCTTTCCGGTTTGGGATTGTTCATAATAGAATTGAGGGTCGTCCCGCATAAAGGCGAAGAACTCCTTTAACGTTCCCTCATATTCCACCTTTTTCATGATATCTTTCATTTCACCATGAATCCTTTCTACTTCCTTGAGTCCCAATTCATGGATTTCATTGGCGGTCATATTGGTGGTTGTAATTTTTTTAAGGCGGTAATTGAAATAATCCGCTCCATTCTCAAATCGCCATACACCATCATCTTCCCCAGCCCTTTTCTTTTGTTTTTCCATATAGGCAATCAAATCCTCAAAGCCAGGTTTGACATGTAACATGAGCCGCTTTTCGGCTCCCATTAAAAGACTTTTCCTATTCTCCGGTTCAACATCTTCCAATGCTTCGACTTTTTTCTTGAAATCAGCATATAAAGTGCTTTCACCATCTCCGGCAAAGGGCTTGCCTTTAAGTACATTACGGCAATCGTTCAAAACATGATCATAAACGAATTTAGGAGGAAGGACACCCTTCTTTTCATTCCTTTGCAATTTCTCTATCAACTGACGCATTCGTTTATCCACCCCTTCCAAACGGCGTAGATAGGCTAGGGCGTCATCATAATCCGAAACGCTGTGGATATTGATTAGGAAAGCCGGAATTTGGGAATGTACTCCAAACATCTGATTAACAGGATAACCATAATTCCTCCAGGTATAACCATCTATTTCTCCCTGACAGAACAATTCGAACAGCTTATAGCTTACTTTGGAATTCTTATCCAGTTTATTGTATTCGATACTGTCTTTCAATTGTCCCAAAATTTTCTCATAGAACAATTTATCCTCCTTTTCGGCAGCTTCGCTGATTTCATCCCAACGGCCGTAAGCCTTTTTATCCTTAATCCCCAAATAGGACATCCATAAAGGACTTCGGGCTACTGCCTCATCGAATTTATTATCAAAGAAAATATTGGCTTTTTCACTTTCCTCCTTTACTGTTTCCGGAGAAAAGTCATCATTATTGAGATTTTCATCAATGGGAGTCCTTTGATTACAGGAAAAAATAAACAGAATGGAAAAAACGAGAATTAAAATTCTTTTCATGGCTGAAGGTTTTGTTATTCCTCCAAAGATATGAAAAGATAAGTTGATTATTCCCCCGGAAGAACGTCTCCGTAAATGAGGAGTTTTTCGGCTTTACGCTGTTTCCTGAAAAAGACTTTGATTTGTTTATAGAATTCGCCCTTATCTTGACTGTCATATTCAATGACGATGTGGCTCGTATCCCCCGACATCACATATTCGTTGGACCAGATGGGCGAAGTACATCCACATGTGGTACGTATGTTATCGATCCTTATCGAATCATCTGAAATATTCTTAAAAACGAAAGTCGTCTTTACAGGTTTCCTGTGTTCCAATACGCCGAAATCATGCTCGATCTTATCCCATTCTACCTTAGGGTCGGGGTCTCCCCAAGCGAAGAAGCATAAAATGGAAAATATGGATAAATAAATTTTCATTCGAATAACATATAGTTCGAAAATCAGACCAATTCTTTTTCCACAACACCTTTCATTTCCTTCAGGCGTTGGGCGATTTTATGATGTGCAACCGAAATTTTGCGGGTTTGCTCCTCTTCATGTCCCAACATCAAATCAAACTCATTGAAATTCCCCAGGATTTTATCCTTTACATTTTTAACGTACAATTTCAATTTATCGTTTACTTCCGATTCCAATTTATGACGTCCGTTTTCGATTTCGGTATAATAGGAACCCAATACTTTTTTCCTTCCCACTCCGACCGTAATTCCTGCAAATAAGACACCGATAGTCGTGAGGATACCTCCTGTGATATCGAAAACAGAGCCATGAGCGACAGCTGCGATGACCATTCCGATGACCGCCAAGCCCGAGCCGGTGGCAATATTGGGTGAGAAATTCTCATCGGCAGGAAGGACTTCCTTGTCTTCAAAATTTTCAGTCCGTTTCATGAAACGGTTGAAAGTATCACGAAGATCGTCCATCACGGAATTTCTTTTATTGGCGATGTGGGAAAAAATCTCATCACTTCCTCTGAGGACTGTTTTATTGTTTTTTATCTTAAGATCAATCAAACTTACCATCTGACTTACACTATCGGTCAAATCATTGACGCCGGCATTCAGTTTATCCGTCAGTTGATCCTTTAATTCATGTTCCAGCCGATATTTGAGTTCTTCAATCCAACCTTTAGGAGAACTTTTCTTATTGAAGATGGAGGAGAAAGCCTTCTTAAAAAGATTCGCAAAAGATAATCCTTCGTTTAACTCCTCTCCTATTTCCCTAGTAACCTTATCATAGGTAGAAAGGATATTTTCTGTAAGGACACCAACTTGATAATTGGATTTATCCTCCTGTTTGTCCAATGTTTCATCAACATCTCTCCTGAAATTCCTATCGGAAATCAATTGTTCCTCCCGCTTTCTCAAACCATCATTTATCCTATCCGATATATTAATGGATGTAGCGATATTGTTATCCAATTTAAGAATGGGGGCTTTCCCCCCCGTTATATTATCACCGATATAGGATCTTAAGCTTTTGTAACCTGAATTTTCAAAGTCATTGTTCAGTTCCATTTTTGCAGAAACGGAAAAGACCTTGGCCTTATTTACTCCTTTTTTCTGAGCATAATCGAAGACGCCCTTCTCATTGATAATCAAATCATCGGGTTCCATCAGATCTTTTTGTTGAAGAACGAAAATGACCTTTTTCCTCCATTCATCCCGAATGAAATCAAGGAAATCCCATGCAGATTGGCGATAAGGGTTCTTGGCCTCAAACACGAAAACAATCAAATCCGAAGCGGGGATGAATCCTTCTGTAATTTCCTGATGATGGGAAGAAATGGTATTGGTTCCCGGCGTATCAACGATTGCGATTTCCTTAAGGATTTCAGCAGGAGTATATATTTTTTTCAGATGGGGATTGACACCTACGATTTCTACCTCTTCACCATAAAGAATCTGCTGGATAGTATCCGTACAGGGATCGGGTGCCACTTTACAAACATTCGTTCCCAAAAGTGCATTAACGAAACTACTCTTTCCTGCCTTTACCTCTCCGACCACCACAAACATGAATGGCTCCTTGATGCGGGTTCGCAGATCACTGACGGTAGCGGCTAAGGGTTCGTTTCCTATATCCACCGTCATCCCGTGCAAATCCTTAATGATTTCATCCAGTTGTACTCTCAGGTTCCTCAGGTTATCGTCAAGTAAGTCTATCATATTTTCATTTTCAGACTGTCAAAGCGATTTATGGGTATTCAATAAATCCATATACCTCTTATAACACTTCTTTAGACTTGAAGTTATAAAAAAAGTCAACTTAGAGTATGTTGGGATTTTAAATATCTGATCCGCAATGCCACTTTTTCACTGATTCCCATCCACAAAGTACCCAATACGCTTTGGTGTAGTTCCACTTTTCGTGCCTCATATCATCAAAAAAATGGATGTTTTCATTCGAAAGGAGATTGGGTATTTTTATATTTCAAAAAGTCCATTACCCAATCCTTGTGATCCAAATGCCAATTTACAACATCATCGACATTCCAAAAAGCAACATCTTCGCTTTCATGGGATATTTTCATTTCTCCACCTATAATCCTACAATGATATAGGATATGATAGGAAGAATAAGGATAATACCGATGCTTTACCCTTGGCATGACTTTTACAATTCCTAGGATTTTTGCATGGTATCCTGTTTCTTCTTTGATTTCCCGTATGATATTTTCTTCCGGAGTCAGATGGGTTTCACACCACCCTCCAATAATACACCAACACTTGTCATCCTTTCTTTTTTCCAATAAGATTTCACCCTGATCATTTTCCAAAATGGCATTAACCCCTACTTTGGGCGTAACATAGCCCCAATTATCCAACATTGGAAGTTTGCCCTTTTCAATCCGTTGTCCATATAATTTCCCTACGATTTCCAAAATCCCTTCATACCTCTCCTGATCATATTTATTCCCTGCATAATTCCTTCCGGTTTGGGCCGAAGCCCTTAATTCTTCCAACAAGGAAGAAAATTCAGCTAGATTCATGTCTATGACATCAGTTTTATTACGATGAATACAATTCGGATCGAAAATACAGAATAAGGATGACTATTGTTTCATTTTGACATTTTGTCTTCATATGCTTATTTTTGCCCTTCGAATCATATAATTCATATATCAAACACATGGGAAGAGCATTTGAATATCGGAAAGCGACAAAATTCGCAAGATGGGACAGGATGGCCAAGGAATTCAGTAAGGCCGGACGGCAAATTACCATTGCTGTAAAACAGGGAGGCCCTGATCCAGACACTAACCACAGCCTTAGGAGAGCCATTCAGAATGCAAAGGCTGTTCAGATGCCTAAGGATAGAATTCAATCAGCTATCAAAAAGGCATCCGACAAGGACACCTCTGGTTTTCAGGAATTGGTCTATGAAGGTATGGCTCCGCATGGAGTAGCCATAGTTGTAGAAACGGCAACGGACAACCCAACCAGAACAGTAGCTAACGTCAGGGCTTCATTCAATAAAAAGGGAGGCACATTGGGAACGAATGGCATGCACGACTTCTTATTTAACAGAAAAGGAGTCTTCTATATAGAATTAGATAAAATCGAAGATCCTGAAGAACTGGAGTTGGAACTGATTGATTTCGGGTTGGAAGAATTGAAAAAGGACGAGGAAGAAGGTGTCGAATATTATATGCTTTATTCTGCTTTTACCGATTTTGGGAATCTACAATCGGCATTGGAAGAAAAGAAATTGGAAGTAAAAAAATCGGAACTACAACGCATCCCCAATCATACCAAAGAGTTAACGGATGAACAAATTTATGAGGTCTTGGCATTGGTTGATCGTTTAGAACAGGATGACGATGTCCAAACGGTATTCCATAATCTGGCTTAATACAATTTTCTGACAAGAGATATTTGACTTACCGCCTTCGGATACATTCCAAAGGCGGTTTTCTTACTTTTGCCATCCTAAATAATAATCGATGAAAATATTCTGTATCGGCAGGAACTATGTGGATCACGCCAAGGAATTGAATAATCCGGTTCCTAAAAAACCTCTGATCTTCATGAAACCCAATACTGCCCTCCTAGTCAAGGGCCGTCATTTTTTCTATCCGGATTTTTCAAATGAAATCCATTACGAATGCGAAGTCGTTTTGAAAATCGGTAAGAATGGAAGACATATCGAGCCTCAGTTCGCACATCGTTATATCCATGAAATCACTTTGGGATTGGATCTCACGGCAAGGGATTTGCAAAGACAATGTAAGGCAAAGGGTCATCCCTGGGAAATCGCTAAGGGTTTCGATTTTTCCGCACCTTTAGGAACATTCGTTCCTTATGACGAATGGAAAGACAAAGACATCCCTTTTACGCTCGAAAAAAACGGCAATGTCGTTCAACGGGGAAATACGAAAGATTTGATTTTTGAATTCAGCCATCTGATTTCTTACATCTCCACCATGTTCACCCTGAAATTGGGCGATTTGATTTTTACCGGTACACCGGCAGGAGTGGGAGAAATCCAAAAAGGAGATTTATTGGAAGGTTTCCTGGATGGAAAAAAATTGCTCAATTGTAATATCAGGTAAGAACTCATTCATAATAATCATCCGATAATCTAGGCATTTATTAAGTAAATCCTATCTTTGCCGAGATTTAAAAAATTAGACATAAAAATAAATTTCCAATGCCATATTTATTCACTTCAGAATCCGTTTCAGAAGGCCATCCGGACAAAGTGGCCGACCAGATTTCAGATGCTATCATAGATGCTTTCCTTTCCAAAGACAAGAACGCCAAGGTTGCTTGTGAGACATTGGTCACTACAGGCCTAGTCGTATTGGCCGGCGAGGTACGTTCCAAAGCTTACGTTGACGTACAGGAAGTAGCAAGAGGGGTGATTAGGAAAATCGGTTATACCAAATCAGAATATCAGTTCGATGCGGATTCATGTGGAATTATTTCTGCCATCCATGAACAATCCGCCGATATTGCCCAAGGAGTGGATGTAGGAAAAAAAGCAGAAGATCAGGGTGCGGGAGATCAGGGAATGATGTTCGGTTATGCCACCAATGAAACCGACAACTACATGCCATTGGCATTGGATTTATCCCATCGCCTTCTTATCGAATTGGCTACCATCAGAAGAGAGGGAAAGAAAATGAAATATCTACGTCCCGATTCGAAATCACAGGTCACCATAGAATATGATGATAAGCACAGACCGGTAAAAATCGACACGATTGTCGTATCTACCCAACATGATGATTTCGACAAGGATGCCAAGATGTTGAAAACAATCCGGGAAGATGTCGTGAACATCCTTATTCCCAGAGTCAAGAAAAGCCTTCCTGCCCGACTAAGGAAATTATTTACCAAGGATATTACCTACCATATCAATCCGACCGGAAAATTCGTTATCGGCGGACCTCATGGTGATACCGGTTTGACCGGCCGAAAAATCATCGTGGATACTTATGGAGGCAAAGGTGCACACGGAGGTGGTGCTTTTTCAGGAAAGGATTCTTCCAAAGTGGATCGTTCGGCGGCATATGCCACTAGACATATCGCCAAGAATTTGGTTGCAGCCGGATTGGCGGATCAATGTCTGGTACAGGTGGCTTATGCTATTGGTGTCGCCAAACCTGTCGGTTTATTTGTAGATACTTATGGAACGTGTAAAGTGGATGGGTTGTCCGATGGTGACATCGCCAAAAGAATCGGGGATTTGGTTGACATGAGACCGGCAGCTATCGTAAAACGTTTCGGATTGAAAAACCCTATTTTCTCTGAAACCGCTGCTTATGGTCATATGGGAAGAACCGTCAGCAAGAAAAAAGTGAACGGAAAGGAATACACTACCTTCGGTTGGGAAAAATTGGACTTGGTTAATAAAATCAAACGGGAGTTTAAGTTGTAATTCCGACAACTATATTTCTTTCGCATTATTAGCGGGAAATTTCCTATGAAGTTTCCCGCTTTTTCTTTTCCAATGTCGTTAATTTAATTATATAAATAGGGGTACTTTGATTTTAAATTGTCAATGGATTATAAAAGAATCACAGATTATGAGATACAATAGAAAAACATCTACGATAAGAAAGCCAATATGCTTTTTATTCTTCATTTTATTTTCAATACATTTAAATGCTCAGGATGTGGGCAGCATCAAGGGCTATGTTTTTGATGAGGTGAGCAATACTCCCCTGTCCTTTGCCAACATCAACATTCTCAATACTTCCCTAGGAACCGTAACGAATAATGATGGTGAATTCGAATTGAAATTCGATGAATACCCCGACTCCGTTTTAATTAGTTTTATGGGATATGAAGATAAAACAATCGGAGTGGAAAACACAGATGGGAACACCCTGAAAATCGGATTGACTCCTTGGACTTATGAGTTGGATGAGATTGTTGTATTATCACAAAATCCTGAATATTACGTTAGGGAAGCAGCGAAAAGATACAAAACCAACAGAGGGAAAAAAGCCCATCTTTTACAAGCTTATTATCAGAATAAATCCAATGTCGAAAAAGATGGGAAAAAGCAAATCGAAAAAGATGAAGCTGTTTTCAAAATACATGTTCCTGAAAAAACCAACGATGAGAAAATAAAAAGCAGATTACTCCTTCATCGTTATTCTGAAAATGAAATCGAGGTGGATATGAGTATGATCAATAAGGAAAAGGTCAAGAAAAAAATAGAGAATCTCCAACAGGATCAAGAAGAACAGGAAGACATCACGGGCAACGGCCCACAAAACATATTCAAACTACTGGAAGATCTTACCGAAGTTGATTTTTTTGACGAGGCCAAAATGAATCAATTTACCTATTCATTCGAGAAACCTTCCTTTTACAGGAATGAAGAACTTATTGTTATTGGGTTCGAGAGGACGAAAAAGAAGAAATATATGAAAGGGAAAATATTTTTGGAAAAAGACAATCTGGCTATTGTTTCCTTAGAATACGAACAAACCGTAAAGATACCTTTAATCCTTCGTCCAATTGTAAAAAGGTTAATCGGCATGAATATTACAACCGTCGATCAGGAAATCAAAATCCAAAATCAGGAAATCAACAATGAATGGTATCCGAAAACCATTCTCAATAAAAGCAGCTTAAATATCAAAAAGAAAACCCAAAGAATGGATTTGAGCGGGCAAAACATTTTCAACGTTGAAAAAATTGAATTTGAAAATGTCAAGCCGATTGAAGAAGAAAATTTATTCGACCCGAAAAAGAAATATGAAGGGCAAGTCCGAAAAACAGAAGGCTTGGAATGGTCGGATATTAATGTGATAGAAAATTAATATTCAAAATAAAAAAAGCGGTGGAGTTCCCACCGCTTTTTTTATTTATTATTCATCGCTCTTTTCCTCAACCGTTGGAGGAATGGAGAAGCAAAAATAAAATTCTGTAGTAATTCGTTATCCGATTCCAAGACCTCATCCTTATTGCCAACCCAGGCTAAGCGGCCTTGGTGGAGCAGGTTTATTTTTTCACCGATTTCCATTACCGAATTCATATCGTGGGTATTGATGATAGTGGTGATTTTATTTTCTCTTGTAATCTTTTGGATTAATTCATCTATTACCAAAGATGTTTTGGGATCCAATCCGGAGTTCGGCTCATCACAAAAAAGATATTTCGGATTAAGGACAATGGAACGGGCAATCCCTACCCTTTTCTGCATACCACCCGAAATCTCACCGGGATATTTATTATTACTTCCTTCCAAGTTGACGACCTCGATCATCTCATCTACCCTATCCTGTTTTTCCTTCTTTGTCTTCTTGGTAAACATATCCAAGGGGAAACGGATGTTTTCCTCGACGGTCATCGAATCAAAAAGGGCGGAGCCCTGAAAGAGCATACCGATGTCTTTTCTCAAATCAATCAACTCCCTTTTATTGAGGGTTGTGATATTAACATCGTCATACCATATATCACCATCGGTAGGAGACATCAGAGAGACTAATAATTTGAGGAAAACCGTTTTCCCTGCACCACTCCTTCCAATAATCAGGTTGGTCTTACCTTTTTCAAAAACGGTAGAAATACCTTTCAGTACTTCCACATCATCAAATGATTTCTTTATATCTACAGCTCGTATCAAATCCTATATGAATTAAGTCAACATCAATGCAATTACATAATCGGAAAGCAGGATGGCCACATCACTGAATACCACCGCATTCGTACTCGCTTTCCCCAACTCTATACTTCCCCCCTTCACATAATATCCCTGGTAGGCAGGAATGGCCGACAGCATGAATGCGAATACGAATCCCTTTACAAACATCATGAATACATTGTAAGGTACAAAGAAAGTACGCAGCCCCAAAACATATTCGGATTCAGTAATCATTCCAGTAGGTACTACTGCCAAATACCCTCCCATGATACTGATAAAGGCAGAAATAGCAACTAGCAAAGGCACAACGAAAAGTGCGGCAATCAATTTAGGTGCAATAAGATACGCCGCAGTATTGACACCCATGATTTCAAGAGCATCAATCTGTTCCTTCTGTCGCATCCCTCCGATTTCCGCAGCGATATTCGAACCGACCTTTCCGGCCAGTACCAAGCAGGTAATGGTAGGTGCCAATTCGATGATAGTCATATCCCTAACGACATACCCGGTATAATAAAGGGGAACGAAAGTTCCTTCCAATTGGTAAGCAAACTGCATGGCAGCCACCGCACCAATGAATAAGGCAATCAGACCAACAATAATCAATGAACCCACTCCGATATCATTCATCTGACGGGTCGTTTCCTTCCAATACATGGAAAACTTTTCCGGCTTTGAAATCATCAGCCGAAAAAGATTGACAAAACGCCCCAAATGATAAAATATGGATAGAATCATTATCCGATTTAAATTATTTAAGTCATCATCAATGTAATGATGAAGTCAAAAAACAAAATGGTAATATTACTGTAAACCACGGCATTCATATTGGCCTGCCCCAATTCCATACTTCCTCCTCCTACAAAATACCCCTGATAGGCGGGAATCGATGTCAGAATAACACCGAATACGACAGCCTTTACAAACATGATAGTTATGTTGTATGGAACAAAGAAGGAACGCAAACCGAAAACATATTCCGATTCCGTAATCATACCGGTAGGCACAACAGCCAGATACCCTCCGATAATCGCCACGAATGCCGCAATCGCTACCAATAATGGAACGACAAACAAGGCGGCAATGATTTTCGGAAAGACCAAGTATGCCGCAGTATTGACACCCATGATTTCAAGGGCATCTATCTGTTCTTTCTGCCTCATTCCGCCAATTTCCGCCGCTATATTGGAACCGACCTTTCCGGCCAATACCAAACAGGTCAAGGTAGGAGCCATTTCAATGATGGTCATATCCCTGACGATATAGCCTGTGTAATACATGGGTACGATTTGCCCCCCCAGCTGATAAGCAATCTGCACGGCAGAAACCGCACCAATAAAAAGGGCAATCATACAGACGATAATCAAAGAACCGATGCCGATGTCGTTCATCTGACGCATGGTTTCCTTCCAATACATCCCCCCATTCTCCGGTCGGGCAATCATCAGCTTAAGGAGATTGACAAAACGGCCAAGATGATAGAAAAAGGTTAAAATCATTGATTATTGTTGATGAAGAGGAAAGCAATTTGTTTCCTATTTCAAAATAAAGCCGAAAATTACATTTTTTTACAGAAAAGAGTACTAGTAATATCGGTTTAAGGCAGAATAGTTGATAATACTTGATAAAATTTGTTTATTTATCCAATAATTTATTGTGAGGTATCGGCGATACCGGAAGAAAACCTAAAAATCCTTGGAATGTTACAGAAGCTGATAGAGTTTTTCCAGAATTTATTCGGTGGAAAAAAGAACGAGCCTACCCCTCCCCGACCACCGGTGCCGGATCCGGCCCCCATACCTTCTCCACATATTCCCTCACCTCCCCCACCGAAACCTCCGACCGAAGAAGAACCTGAAAGTGACGAGGGCATGGTTTCGGATGGTTCGGACTTATTGGCTGATCCCGATACGATTGGTACGGTTGTATTTCCTGAAGAATTGGAAATCGTAGAAGCGGAAGAGGTAACTCCCCTGGAGCCTATAATCGATACTACAATTACGGATGTCCCCGTCGTAGTACAACCGGATGATCCTGTCTTGGTGGATGAACCCGAAGTGACTCCCGAAGAACCCGAACGCCCCAAACATGAAAAAAGATATACCTGGTGTCTGGACAATGGACATGGAAGATTTACGGCCGGAAAACGTTCTCCAAAATTCGAGAGCGGGGATCGATTCTTCGAATATGAATTCAATAGGGATATTGTAAAAAGAATCATCAGGAAACTGGATGAAGTTGGAGTGGATTATTTCAATGTGGTTCCGGAAGTCGATACTGATAATTTCCTCAAGGGACGGGTGGATAGGGCCAATGCCTATCAAACGGATTTACCTAAGCTCTTCGTTTCCATCCATGCCAATGCCGCTCCTTCCCAATCCTCGGAACATTGGGCTGTTCCCGGAGCCAAAGGTGCTGAAACCTGGTATTATACCGGAAGTAGCCGGGGTCGGAAACTCGCAGGAATTTTTCAAAAACATATTGTCAATTATACCGGTTTTGTGAATCGTGGGCTGAAAAGCACGAAGAAACTATATGTCATCAAGAATACTTCCATGACCGCCGCCCTAACGGAAAACGGTTTTTACAATCATAAAAAAGAGGTGGTAGAATTGATGAAGGACGAGGTGAGGCAATCCATTGCGGATGCACATATTGCCGCTATCTTGGAAGTTGAAAAAAACGGATTATAAAAAAGGGGCTTCTCCCGAAGCCCCCAAACGCCTAAAAATTACACTCGATATATTTTAATCCAAATTCTTTACGCTATTGTCCCCCATTCATTGACAGAAAACATGGTATGGGCCATTGTTTCCCAGGTGTTATTGAGGGAAGACATCATCTTTTCTATCGGAAGGTTATAAAGCAATCCGATTTTGGCTATCATGATGGGAGTTCTATAGATTTCCTTCAATCCGACTTTGGAGCCTTCGGCATTCACCCATTGCATCAATGGATATTCGTACATTCTCCTGGCTGCATACTGCTTCCCGAATGCCTGCCTTGCCCTTACGAACAATTCCACATCGAACAACCAATCTGTCTTGAATCCGGCTTCGAAAATCCTTGTAGCCATTTCCCTGCTGAAAATCTTAGCACCACACTGCGTATCATTAATCGGTAACCCCGAAACGGCATTAATCATGGTTCCTACCACTTTCGAAAATACCTTTCTAGACAATTTACGGGAGATATTAGCTCCCAAACGAGCCATTCTTGAACCCACAACCGCCTGATAGAATGAATTTCTTTTGATAAATTCGGACATTTGGCTGAATTCTTCCAAAGTCGTCGCCAAGTCGGCATCCAAGAAACCTATATGTGAATGGTCGTATTGATTCAATGCCAATAAAACACCTTGTCTGACGGCCTCTGCTTTCCCCCCGTTCTGAACCATATCCAAAACAGTACAGTTTTCCGGAGCAGCCTTTTGTATATTGTTCAATACATTTAAGGTATCATCCTTACTGCCGTCATTGACGAATATGATATGAATCCCCTTGTTATCGGAAAGAAAGGAAATGAATTTTCCAGTATCCAATCTATCGGCTTCGTTGTAGCAAGGGATGATTAAGCTTGTAACATTCATCGTTTTCATATCAATTAAAATTTAAGTGTTTAATGAATACATCAGCAAGTTAAGGGTACATCGAGGCTTACATCCGAAAAAGTAGCTTGATGGTCTTCAAGGAGGGGTGAAAGGCATTCAAACGTAGATGAAGTATAAAAAAAGAGCTTTTATCCTTTGAGTTCCTTATTTTTTCCATTCACCGACAGGAAAGAAGCTTTTATTTTCCAAATCGGATAATTGAACGGTGTTTGATGATTTCATACCATATTATGTAACAGATTGCAGTCGAATTCAGTACACTATTTTATAAAGTATTAAACACTCGGCAATCAAATCAGCATCACATAAAAACTATTCGGATACTTCCCTGCTTTTCGGTATTCTGACCTTCGCTCTTATTTTGCATGGGAACCTTATCCTATTTTCTTTTCCGAATACATACGATAATTTCGTCCATACTTTTTTCGCCGATCATTATAGGAGGAGTTGGTTCGAACCCTGGGAGTTCAGATGGTACACCGGATTCACAACGACCAGTTATCCGCCCCTGACCCATCAGATGGGGGCTTTGATTTCTTTTGTGCTGGGATTAAAACCGGCTATGATCTCGGTTTGGTTACTCGTGTTGGGTAATTTCATTTTCGGGGTATTCAGGTTTTCAAAAATTTGGGTGGACGATAAATCAGCTTTAGCGGCTACGATGTTTGCCGTTGTATCTCCAACGATTATGGAAACCATCCATGTTTTCGGACAATTGCCGACCATTGCCGGTATCGGTTTTTTATTACATGCTTCAACCGAGACCTATAAATGGATCAAGCATGATAAAACCTTTTATCTGATTTCGGCCTTGTCCTTATTTGCCGTTACGGTTGCCGCTCATCATGTTACTACTATTTTCGGAATGGTCTTTTTTGTTGCACCGGTCGTTCTTACGGCTTTGATGGATCGTTGTGGGATTGAAAAAGTGGAGTTAAAATACAATCCGGTAAAAACATTCATTTCCGAAATCTGGAAATTCAGATTCAAACTGGCTTTTTTCGGATGTGCTGTTATCTTTCTTCTTATTTTCGTAATGTTTCCTTACTGGTATTGGTCCAAGACCGATCCGATTACCCAAGTACCCATTCCTCATGGCTCCAGGGATAGTTTTATCAATGTGAAAAGTAGCGGTATTGTTTTTTTCATTATCCCCTGGGGTATTGTCTTATCATTGTTACCCTATTTATTCGGGCGTTTATTGAGTGGCAAGAACTTCTTTATGGGAATGTCGTTTTCCCTTTTGGTAATATTGGGGACAGGAGGCACAACTCCCATACCGAAAATGTTATTAGGAGAAAATGCATTTAATATTCTGACTCTGGATAGATTTACTTTTTGGGCATCCATTATGGCGATTCCATTTGTCGGACAATTTTCCGTAAGCCTTTTTTCCGGGGATTATTCGGAATTATTATCCAAAAGAACAGGAAGGATTTTACAAAAAGTTTTTTTTATTCTAATTACGATTTATTTAATTGCCCAAACCATTTTCATAGTCAATTTAAATCAATTCCGACCCTTACAACCGGCTCAAATCGATATCGATCCTATTACCCGTTTTCTAGAAAGAGACGAACATTATAAATGGAGATTCCTGACCTTAGGTTTCGGCGATCAGGTGGCATGGCTTTCCGCCAATACAAATGCTAAAAGTATCGATGGGAATTATCATTCTGCACGAAGAGTACCTGAGTTGACATCGAGAGCTATTGAACGGTTGGAAAATAGTAAATTCAATGGAGTGGAAGGATTGGGTTCTTTACAACAATTTCTTACTGTTCCTGAAAAATATCATTTGAAATATATTTTTTCCAACGACAAATTCTACGATCCATTATTGCATTATGCCGGTTGGCACAGGGTTCAACGTTTGGAAAACGGGATTATGGTTTGGGAAAAACAAGATGTAAAAGGATTGCCGCCGAGGCTTCCTCAAAAGATAATTCCTTTATACCAAAGAATAATGTGGGGCGTACTTCCTTTGAGCTGTTTGATTATCGCCATTATTATCAATTTATATTTAAGGCTATGGTTATTCAGGATTAAGGGAAAAGAAAATGATCCGAGTTATATTTCGACAATTCCCCATGCAAAAATAAAATCAAAACCTTCGTTCATTCATTTGATTTTACTTTTGATGATTCCTCCCATTATGTTTGTCTGGGCCACCAAGGATATTTTTTTCAAACAGGCACAAAGCCATCCTGAAAAAACGGTAATGTGGTATTATGATGCTTTGGATTTAAAAAGATTCAATGAAGCACATTCATATTTTGATCCCGAATATGGTTTGGATTTCGATCAATATATTTTGGAAATTTCCGTTTCCGATGGAATGTTGAGTTCTTATGCAAAACTGAATTCCATAACAACTGAAATATTGGAACAAAACGAGAATGCAGCAAAAATATTGGCTACAACACGATGGGTAACCCCATTACAAAAATATGAACATAAAGATATTCATCTCCTAAAAAAGAAAAATAACAAATGGTATTTGCGACCCCAGGAGTTCGACATTAGTATTCCTCCGGATCAATTCATCAGTCAGCCGACTGTCAGATATTTCAAACAGGGAAAAAGAAGAGTTTCTACGGATAAAACGCCACACGACGACGTTGTAGATAGACCGGAATTATTTATTCATCATGCCCGTGTTGTGAAAAAAGACAGTTTGATTTCCGTTGTGGGGGAAATACAAAATACGGATAATCTTCCGGCACACATTACCATAACTGCGGAAATATTGGATTCATTAGGTAGGGTGGTTACTCGTTATAATGCCAAGTTCGGTGTACAACATAAATTGTTGCCTAAAGAAAAAACCGGCTTTAAAATAGAATTCGAAGAATTGGCATGGAGGGAGGATGGCAAACATAAACCCGGCATTTTAAATCCAAAAGAATTCAATCCTTTTTTCTTTGAGGAAGAAAAATTGACTTGTAGGATTTTTGCGAAAGCCGTAGCAGAAAATACCGATATTTACAAATATGGGAATCTACAGAATTATAGTGTAGTGAAAAAAGAAAATAAATTCTGTGTCGAAGGCTCTATTGTTAACACCGGCGTGGATGAAATCACAATACCCGAATTGATTGTTTCCTACTATGATAAAGACTGTAATATAGAATGGGTGGATTATCACTTCATAGCCCAAGCTGTCCGACCTCAAAGAGAAGCTCCTTTTTCCCATCCTTTAACAGAATCCTATCATGTTCAAACTATTTATAAAATAAATGACGACAATTTATATGTAAACGGTTTGCAGCAAGCCACCTTTCTAAAAGGAAGATCAATGGAACCTTGTGTTGGCAATTATATGGAACATAAGAATAAAAAAATAAAACTGGACTTGAATTCCTTTGTCGGAATTCCATCATTGTACTAATGAAGTCGATAATAAAACATATCATTTTCATTTTGTTTATTTCATTTATTTCTTCATGCAAAGAAGAAATAAATGGAGATGCAATGATCTTAAAACCAGATAACTTGAAAATAATTTGCAAGAATGAAATCCAAGCCGGAGAGTCATTGGAAATCGAATTGAGTTCTAATAAAATCCATGAGGATTTGTTGATCGTTTACACCCAAATGTCCGGCAGTTATGTTTTTCCTGTCGAATCTAAAAAAATAATAACGGATACGTTCCTTACCCGAAAATCAGGAAAACTCAATATTAGGTTATTAGCAGGGCCTCATTTACTGGATACCCAAGAAATCAATATCCTTCCCAATATGGGAACAGGAAAAATAGAATCCTATATCGGCCCGAAATCTATTTTGACGACAACCAATGAACCTTCCATGTTGGTTGCTATTCCCGCAGATGAATTTGATAATCCTGTTACAGAGGGAACAATTTCAGACTTTAGTTATATCCGTCCGAATTATTCAAAGGAGTTGCATCAAATCCGAATGGAAAAATTAACGAACCATCACACTTTTTTCGCACAAACAAAAACAGGGAAAACCCTAGCAGGTGTACAATGCGACAATGGTTTTTCAGATGAAAAATATGTGGATGAGGAAGCAGGTTGGCCCTTACAAATTTCATTGGAGACTTTACCGCAAGATCTTCAGGCCGACGGCAAACACTATGTCGAAATCAAAACAAAAAAAATTACGGATAAGTTAGGGAATAATGTGAAAGATGGCACGATTGTGACTTTTAGTATTTCCGATAAAAAACAAATCAACCAATATAGTTCGGTTACGATAAATGGTGTGGCCAAAATAGATTTTAAGTATCCGACCGTAAATAAAAAATATGAAGTGATAGCCTTCTGTGGAAATGTAAAAAGTAATTCAATGTCCTTGACATTTATAAGTGAAATCAATGACTTTGACATAAAATATGACCAGGTAAACATGAATTTAGTAATTGGGCCGGTAACCGGAACACTGAATCAATTCGTCCCGGACGGCAGCGAATTCAAAATAGGTGTTTCGCAAGCTTCAAAAAAGAAAATCGAAATCACTAGCCCCGCCCAAGACGGTATGATAGAAGTCGATTTGAAAGAATTGTTTCTAGATAAGAAACCGACAATTATTTCTGTGAAGTACGCAGGGAAAACAACATTGAGACAAATATTCATTAAATGATGGAGGAGGACAAAAATAAAGGTTGGCTTATTTTTATTGGAATCGGAACGGCATTCTTTTTCCTTCTGTTCTTGTTTGTTATTTCA
The DNA here is from genome assembly GCA_020628145.1 of Saprospiraceae bacterium. Classification (GTDB taxonomy): domain Bacteria; phylum Bacteroidota; class Bacteroidia; order Chitinophagales; family Saprospiraceae; genus JAHDCE01. The sequence continues at coordinate 28,530 of JAHDFN010000013.1, forward strand.
TCTGCCTATGCATATTTTAATTCGGGTGCTTCCCAGAAAGACATATTTCTAGAAGCAGAAAAAGGCATTTCGGATCATACGCCTAAGTTCAATTGGATTGATAATGGAAATGAAGGGAGAGTTATGGAAAACTATGCAAAAAAAAGAATAATGGAAGATTATTCAAATGCCTGGTATTATCAGAACATTGCACACCATGAAAAATGGTCGGAGAATGCAGCAATGTTTTTCACTGAAGAAAAAATAGAATATTTCAACAACATAGGCAAAAAGAAAAGTAACGTCAGAATTGAAAGAACAGACCTAGAACACAATATTGATTTTCATTTATATTCCTTGGATGGACAAATCGTTTCCTTTACGGATAGTTCAGTATATATTGTTGAAAAAATAAAAGAGAAAAATGGAAAATTCGAGTTTGTAAAAAAATATAAAGCTACCTATGATGTGGTCATGATTTACAGGGATGACAATTGGAAAGTCAGGCATATGGTTCCTCGGGGTTTTCAAGATGTTTCCGAACAGGCATTAAGTTTAAAACCTGCGAAAAGCAATATGCCTATCCATTCAGTGAAAGGCATGAATTATTACCCTCAATATTCCCCTTGGAAAATGTGGGCGGAATTTTCTGCGGACACTATCCGTAAGGATTTTGATATTATAAATTCTTTAGGATTGAATACCGTCCGTATTTTTATTCCTTTCGAAATCTATGGAAAAGGACATGTCTCGCAAGTTCATCTGGATAATTTGGATACACTGATTAATATAGCCCGCCAAAATAAATTACAGGTCATTCCTACCTTGTTTGATTTTGTCAATAATTATCATTTGTCCAACTGGGCGGCGTCGGACAGGCAGTTGGAATCCATTATTGAAAAAATAAAACACTACCCTAATATTTTAGCATGGGATATAAAGAACGAACCGGATTTGGATTTTAAAAACCACGGAGAAAAAGATGTGAAACACTGGTTGGAATTCATCATTGAGAGAACACGAATGTATGACCCGGAAAGACCTGTAACCATTGGCTGGAGTAGTCCTGAAGTAGCATTTAATTTTCAAGAAGAATTGGATTTCATTACATTTCATTTCTATCGTCCGGCAAAGGAATTGAATTATGCCATCGATCTATTAAGAATAAAATGTCCGAACAAAGATTTCATGTTAGGTGAATTCGGAATGAGCAGCTATAATTCTTTTTGGTTTCCCTTTGGGAAAACGAAAAAGGAACAAAGGAAATATTACGAAGATATTTTCGATGTATTACAAGAGCAGGGCGGGATTTCCTATTTGGCTTGGACATTATATGATTTCCAAGATATACCGAGTAAGGTCGTAGGTATTTTACCCTGGCATAAATCTCCACAGAAATCTTACGGTGTCATCAATCAGGAAGGGATGGAAAAACCGGTAGCTGAAATCATTGGTGGTAACAAATTTGAAAAAACCCGGATAACACTATTCGACCGGATTTTAAAACCATTTAATTTATTCATATTAAGCTTATTTTTTATTTGTGGTATTATTTTTCTGTGGACTAGGAAAAAATACAGCAAAAAAGAGGAACCTATTCATAATATGACCGTAAAACAACAATAAATCCAATGTTATGAAATTAGCTATCGTATCGCCTTACCCCCCCAGCAAAGGCACACTAAATGAGTACAACTACCACTTGGTAAAACACTTCAATGACAAGGTTGAGTTTTCAAGAATTGATTTAATTACGGATACATTACCTGAAAATAAAAGCTATCCTGAAAATACGGCCAATACTAAAATAAAATACCATCCCTCCTGGAATTTCAATTCCTACAAAACCATTTTCAACATCATGAAAAAGATCAAGGAATTACAACCGGATGTCGTATTATTCAATATACAATTCCTTTCTTTCGGCGATAAGAAAATACCGGCAGCCCTGGGATTGATGTTACCGATGCTACTCAAATGGCGAGGCGTAAAATCCGTCGTTTTACTTCATAATATTTTAGAAGAAGTTGATTTGGGAAGTGCGGGAATTTCCAAAAACAAAATACTGAATTATATTTTTAATCTTATCGGAACATTTTTGACAACCTGTTTACTCAAAGCCGATTTATTGACCGTTACGATTTCAAAATACGTAGAGGTTTTGGAAAAAAAATATCAAAAAAACAACATTGCCTTGACACCACACGGCAGTTTTGAAATTCCTCCGGTTCCCGATTTCACCTATACCAAAAAACCGTATTCCGTCATGGCTTTCGGAAAGTTCGGTACCTATAAAAAAGTAGAAGTGATGATTGATGCCGTCATCAATGTAAGAAAAAGAACAGGTATGGAAATCGAAGTCGTAATTGCCGGCTCCGACAACCCCAATAGCAAGGGATATTTGCAATCCGTAAAAGATAAATATGCAGATATTCCCGGACTGAAATTTACCGGATATATTGCTGAAGAAGATATTCCACAATTATTTTACGATAGTACGGTAGCCGTTTTTCCTTATACCGGAACGACGGGAAGCTCGGGGATTCTTCATCAAGCCGGTAGTTATGGCAAGGCAGTAGTACTTCCCAATATCGGGGATTTGGAAAAACTGATTATTGAGGAAGGTTATGTAGGAGAGTTTTTCGAACCGGGAGATGTGAATACTCTAGCTGATGCGATTGAAAAAGTTTTGGTCGATGACGAATATAGAATGAACCTGGCCGAACAGAATTATATGGCAGCGACTTCATTACCATTGGCTGATATTGCAGATTGGTATTATTTGCATTTCTGTTCGATTCTAGGTGAAAAATACATTCCTGTTCAAAGAAATGTTACAACCGAATTGATTTAAGAGTATGTTTAAAATCCCGAATTATTATATTAATAATTCGGGAATACTCAGATGAATGAAAAAACTATTTGAAATTGATTTATCCTATGCCACTCTCGCCACATTTTCTATTTTAAACACCACATTCAAAGGCCCGTTCAACTTGGTATGTTCGAATGTTTCCACTATTTCTTTTTTATAAGGTGATGATACCGAAAATCGGATATTATAACGCTGTGCCATCATTTTCAATCGGACCAATACATTAATTCCGATAATATCCATTCCTGAAACTTCCGATAAATCTATTTGGCATTCCGTAACATTATAATCAAACCAATCATCAATTGATTTTTTCAACTCCAATGCTCCCTTTCCTGAAAAACTACCGGATATCAAATAGGTATTCTTTCTAAATTCTCCTTGACGGAATTGTTCCGTCCTTACATTTACATGATTCATTTACATAATATTTTTCTGTGATCGAATTACATTCAATTTCAGATAAATGCATCATGCAAATGATTTATTTCTTTCAATTTCATTTATTCATAGTCGAAAAAATAATTCAACAATCAATAGAAATTGTGACCCTGTAAAAAAACACATGAAATTAAAAAAGGAAAAAAGGAAGTCTATGAACGACAGATTCAAAAGCAGAAAGTCTTTATCAGAAACATCACAGCAAAGATAAAATGAGGTTTCCTTTCGGCAAAATGAAAAAAACGGGGATTAAATCCAGATAATTAAGGACGAATGTGTTTTTCTTGAAAATGGGAAAAATGTGACAATCAGCCGGCCCTGGTTGCAGAAATAGTAAAAATGCCGATGAGTAGGATGCCACAAATAATCCCTATCGTCATCCAATGTACTTGTGCCTGATAAGCCAGAACAGCCAGATAGGATGGATTATGATCCGCAGGTGTACCGATACCGTATTTGACCTCCCAATTCTCCCGGTTTCCATTATCCATTCCCGGCTCTTTCAAATCGATGGTAAATGCGGTTCCCGGTGTCGAAATCGAATAGGAAAACGTATCCACCATCGCTCCTTTTTGGTTATAAAGTTCCAACTTATCGGACTGTTTATCCAAACCGAAATCGAAATCCCCCAAGACACGATTACCATATTGCGGAAAGGCTTGTTTGAAACTGGCCGTATCCCTCGCCACCACCAGGTAACCGTCGGGACTCAACCAATAATCCGGCAGTTTGTATTCCTTTTTCTTATTCTTAATGATCCAATTCGAAACATTGATATTGGAATGGGTCAGGTTATGGATTTCCACCCAATCACCCGATTGCTGATTATAACAACTGACTTCATTGAAAATAATCGAATCTTTCAGATGGGTAGTCACCGGAACGAATACCGCTTTGAAAACAGCCTTCCTAAAACCTTCCAAATCTATTTTCACAAAAGGTTTATCATCCTCAAGGCCTTCCCAATGTGAAAAGCGATACCCCAATCGAGGTTGTGCATGAAGACTAATCGGTATCTTTTCGAAATAACTCCCCTTGAAGGGACGGGTATAACTGACTTTCACCGTCTCATTCACCCAAACACGCCCCCTACCCTCGGAAGTAACCTCAACTTCCACCTTCTTTCCCGTATCAAAACGTTCCATTAGGTGTTTCCACATGATGGTAGGTCTCTTGGCCGCAAAAGTCCGCATCCGATCAAAATGTATTTCCCATACCCGCTCACTATGGTTCCAACGCTCAAACTGCCGGGGCATTTCAGGGCGTAACATTTCCTGATGGGCATCGATTTGGGCTATCATCGAATCCGAAAGGAAAGTCGTATTCAACCGATCACAGAATCGATTGAGGAACAACTCTTCAAATTCCCTATTGTCCAACAATTTTCTTAGGATAAGTGTGCTCCAGGGAGGGTTCGGCCAAGTCGGGCCGTCTTCTTCCGTATGGAATTCAAGGCTGTTATGGAGATATGCTTTGGTCTTCATCAGACCGAAACCCCAATCCGTATCATAAAGAATCCATTGCCAACGCCCCTTATCGAAATGCTTGGAACGCCAGAATTTGATATTACCGCCCGCATCAGAATTATCTATAAAAATCTGAAGGAGTTTGTAATCGGCATAATTGTCCACATTCATCAGGGTCTTCAGGAAATCATAATATTTCTTTTCGGATAAATCCGCTTCCTCCAAAAATTCCAGCATCTTCAGATACCCCTTCTTGCTTCCCTTCCGCAAAGCCCAACGATGTTCTATCAAATCCAAGGTATCCGGATCTACCTCCCGATGATGGGACGCTAGGAAATAGGAATTGATTTTCTCCCTTACATAATATATTCCGAAATAATCGCCGTTCAGATAGACATGGCATGGCCGATAAGCCTGTTTGTCAATATCCCAACCATCCACCATTCCATTGATAATGGGATCCCTGGCATGTGCCCGCCCCCAATCACTTCCGGCATTCCTCAATATGAGATATTTGAATTTCTTCAAACGGGTATTTTCAAAAAACCGGTGCTTGAAACGCTTATTGCCGTATCGCAACCGTGAAATCAATAACATGGATTTCTGGGGAAAAGTACGACTCATCCCTCCAAATAATCTGAATCCGCAAGGGCTCCGATAGACCGTAATGCTATCGGAATCGAACATTTCCACATTCATGAAATGTTCCTTCCTGTCCCAGAAATTCGCACCGTAATTGGCTATTCCCTGCACATCGTTTTCAACACCGACCTGAAACAAACCCGAAACCGTATCGAACAGCATTTCGGGCGTTACCGTCAGGGAAATAACCATCCAGTCCGTTTCCGGTTCATTAATGAAATAGGTAGATGATTCGATTCTGGAATATTTATCTCTTTCCGGATGGTAGGCAACCGCTCTGATGACCCGGGTGGAATCCAAGGGAATAGGGGAAGTGTATCTCCTTGCTTTCTTATCCGGCATGGAACCGTCGAGGGTATAATACAATTCCACATTTTCCTCCCTATGATAAAGGCGTACCGAGAGGGCTTCATCATAAAAACCGCCTTCGGGATGGAAATTGACTTCCTGCGGATGAATAAGCCCCCTTTGTTGGGCATTGGCAACTTGGATATCCATTAGGAAAAGAACGGATACCAATATCCATATTCCTTTAACTAAGATTGTTCTCCCGTATGTCTTCAAAGGATTCATCCTTTACAAATATAAGAAAGAAGCCGATTACATGTAATGATAGGAAGCAAGCCGTAATCTATCGATTCCCTTTTCTCCTCCTTTTGTTCTTATTCCGGCGATAATCTGTAAAAATGAAGCTGCCCAATTCGTTCAGATTGGAATAGAAGGCCTTACCCTGGTTGGCATTGGTAAATTGCTCTACGAATTGTACGAGATAAGGGTCTTGGGCTATCATGAAAGTAGTAATGGGAATCCCGGTTTTTTTACATCGGGTAGCCAGATTGAGGGTTCTGTTAATGATTTTCCGATCCAGTCCCCACGAATTCTTATAATATTTCTTGCCCCGTTTCATGCAGGTGGGTTTTCCGTCCGTAATCATGAAAATCTGTTTATTGGGATTTTTCCGTTTCCGTAGGATATCCATCGCCAATTGGAGACCGGCAATCGTATTCGTATGATAAGGCCCGACCTGTAAATATGGCAAATCCTTTATTTCTATCCGCCAAGCATCATTACCGAAGACGATGATATCCAATGTGTCTTTCGGGAAACGGGTGGTAATGAATTCTGCCAAAGCCATCGCCACCTTTTTAGCAGGTGTGATGCGATCCTCTCCATATAATATCATGGAATGGGAAATATCAATCATCAATACCGTACTCATACGACTTTGATAAAAAGTCTCCCTGACCTCCAAATCATCATGGGTCAATTTGAATTCATCAATACCGTGATTGATTTGGGCATTCCTAATGGATTCGGAAAGGGCCAACCGTTCGAGGCTGTCTCCGAAACTATAAGGTCTGATTTCCGAAGTATGCTCATCTCCGAGTCCGGCATGTTTAGTATTGTGATTTCCTCTTTTGGATTTGCGAATCGTCCCGAAAATATCTTTCAAGGCACTTTGTCTGAGTTGGATTTCCATTTTGGCCGTAGGCCGGAATCCGCCTCCACTACCCTGCCGGGGATTCCTCGGTTGTATAAAACCTTTCTTTTCCAAGTCGTTGATGAAATCGGCGATACCGTAATCGTCGGTAGTCAGGCCATATTGCTTATCCAATTCGGTCAGCCAGCTAAGAGCCTCGTCCACATCACCCGAAGTATGTAGAAGCAATTGTTGGAACACATCCAATAATTGTTCAAAAGGGGTCTTACCTTCTCCATCAGCCTTGTATTCTGAAAATCTCCAACCTATCATGATTCCAATATATGGAATTTAAACGTGTAGTAGGCCGGCATTGTTCAACAGAATGTAAGACCTGGCACTAAAAAATGCAAAGCATGAGGCTGCTGGTGTGTGTTAAGCCTTGAGC
>JAHDFN010000236.1 GCA_020628145.1 Saprospiraceae bacterium
CCTGCGACCTCTTGACTGCCAGTCAAACGCTCTAGCCAACTGAGCTAATCCCCCCTATTCTACCTTTATCAACCTAAATAAGGTGTTGCAAATATAAACAAGTTCCCAAAATAACATTGGAATAAGTGAAAAAATATTTAAAACAACAACTCAAGAATCCTTCATTAATTCAATAAAATGCCCTATATTTGCCGAGCAAAATCAGCAAGTTCTTTAAAAATGGATGCACTCAAGCAATTTTCATTACCCATAAGAGGGTTGGGAAACAGCATGCATCAGTTTGAATTCCAAGTAAATAGCGACTTTTTCGCCCATTATGAGCAAAGCATCATTAAAGAGGGAGATTTTACAGTCGTTCTTAATCTGGATAAACGTACTGATGTAATGGAATTTAATTTTTCCATCAGTGGTGATTTCCAAACGGAATGCGACAGGTGCCTTTCTGAAATCCGACTACCTCTACAGGGAAAACATAAAATCCTTGGTAAATACAGTGAATCGGAAGATGAAAACGCAGAAGTCATTTACATACATCCACAAGCCCATGAATTGAATGTGGCTCCATATGTGTATGAATTCATCAGTTTATCCATTCCACTTATCAAATCGTATGATTGTCAAGCAGATAAAAATCCGCCCTGCGATTTCACGATGTTGGATTATTTGGAAAACGGTGATGAGGAAGATGCACCTGTCAACAATCCGTTCATAGACGCCCTAAAAGACCTGAAAGATAACAAAAATTGAAAACGACATAAAAATCATACATTATGGCACATCCTAAGAGTAGAATATCAAAGCAAAGAAAGAGGAAACGTCGTACACATAAAAAGATTACTCCTCCTCAGATTCAAATCTGCAAGGAAACCGGAGAAGCCCACTTGCGTCACCGTGCATATGAGGTAGATGGTGCTTTGTACTATAAAGGCAAAGTTCTTATCCCCGGTATCGGAGACGAAGAGTAAGGTATTGCTTCATAAAATTGTGAAGTCCTGTATGAAGTATTCATGCAGGACTTTTTGCGTTGTGGAAATCTATCACATCCGACAAGGATTTACCAGCTAAATCATTACATTTGCCGCATAATATGAATCCACATCAATGAAAAAAATCCACTATACTTCAGAAGCTCCTAATCCGGTAGGCCCATACAATCAGGCAATATCCTACAATGGAGTCCTTTACTGTTCCGGGCAAATCGCCATCAATCCGGCAAACGGGGAATTAATCACTTCCAATATCGAAGATGAAACCCGGCAGGTCATGGAGAATATTAAGAACATGCTGGAAAATGCAGGTACGGATTTTGAACATGTCCTCAAATGTTCGGTATTTGTTTCCGACATGGGGAACTATGGTAGAATCAATGCTGTTTACGCTTCATATTTTAATGAAGATACTGCTCCTGCACGGGAATTGGTGGAGGTCGCTAATCTTCCGAAATATGTAAATGTGGAAATTTCAGTCATTGCCGCCTTAAAATCATAATTCAATATGAGCGACAAGAAAAAGAACGTCCTTTCCTGTATCCAACCTACAGGTGATATTCATTTGGGAAATTATCTAGGTGCGGTAAAGAACTGGGGGGATTTACAGAAAAAATATGATTGTACTTATGGAGTGGTCGATTATCATTCGATGACCATGCCATATAAAGCAAAAAACCTCCGAGAGAATACTTGGAAAATGGCTTTGCAATTATTGGCGTGCGGCATTGATGATGAAAACCTTTTTATCCAATCTTTAATTCCCGAACATGCGGAACTGTGCTGGATCTTAGGCAATGTCTGTTCTTTCGGCCGGTTGAATCTGATGACTCAATTCAAGGACAAAACGAGTCAGCTCAAGGAAAAGGAAAAGGATGCTTTCGTTTCAGGTGGCCTGTTTTATTATCCGGTTTTACAGGCTGCGGATATCCTGATTTATCATGCCGATTATGTTCCTATCGGAAAGGATCAGGTGCAGCATCTGGAGTTGAGTAGGGATATCGCACAACGATTCAACAACCAATTCGGGAAAGAATATTTTACCCATCCCGAACCCTTATTCACCAAGAATACGAAAATCCTTTCCTTGGCCAATCCGGAAAAAAAGATGAGTAAAAGCCTCGGAGAAAAACATTATGTGAATCTTTTCGGAGATGAAAACAGAATTCGGAAACAGGTCAGATCTGCGGTAACCGATACCGGAGAATCCGAAGGGATGAGTCCGGGAATACAAAACCTTTTCGATGTATTGGATGCAAGTGGTAGAAAGGATGCACATACTTCCTTGATGGAAGATTTTGAAAAAGGAACTTTGAGATATTCCGATTTGAAAAACGAAGTAGCCGAAGGATTGGTCGAATTATGTCGTCCGATTAGAGAGAAATATGATGAAATCAATTCGGATAAGAAAAAGTACAAGAATAAAATCAAGGAATCTTCTGCCGATATCCGAAAAAAAGCCAGAAAGACATTAAAAGATGTGAAGGAATTGGTTGGGATATTAAATCCTAAGGATTGAAGTGATTTAAACTTTTGGAATTAGACTTAGAGTATGTTTAAAATTTAATAATTGGTCTGCGAAACTCACTTTATTGCTTACTCTTCGTTAAAAAATCAGGCTTGATAGCCCTGCTATCATCCCGATTTTCCGCCTTGATTAAGCAATAAATTGATGTTTCTCGACATAAAGACCAAATTTCAAACATACTCTTAAAGCAAATGCTTGGTTTTCATAGTCTTAGTCTTGAATCATTAATATTTATTTCCTGCCGAAATCGGCAGGAATTTCCCCCCATGTTTTGGTTTCCCATTTGACCAAAGGATTTTCAAAAGTATTTTCCTTCAACCATTTTTCTCCCCGATCCACTAAGTAGAATAATTTGGCATTCGCTTTATTTCTTTCCACTTTGGTATTGCATTTCTTTTTCCGGATCCATCCCATCGCTATTTTCGAATCGGAATAAATGATCTTATCATTTTTTCCTTCCTTTTTCATTTGGGCTATACCATGTACCAAAGCCAAAAATTCTCCGATATTATTAGTCCCTCCATGAAACGGTCCCATTCTGAAAATCTCCTCACCCGTACCTGTGATTACCCCCCGATATTCTGTTTTTCCGGGGTTTCCACTACAAGCAGCATCAACGGCAATACTGTCTTTTATTATTTCGGGAAACTTATTAAAATCCACAAAGATAGAAGAGGTGCTTTTTTTTCCGGCCACCGGAATATGTTCTACTCCCATAAAAGCATCTTCTGCTTCATATCGGGTATTGAAGGATTTATATTTGGCATTGGGATATCCTTTTGTATATAAAAGGCATTCTGCCCAATTATCAAAAACACCGGTTTTTGAACCGACCCATACGACGTAATATTTTTTTTTCTTTGCCAATTAAAAATATTTAAAAGAAATTGAAAAGGATTTAAGGGTATGTTTAAAATAAAATTCCCATCCTAAAATAAGGACAGGAATTTTACTTTTATTCAATCAGAATTATTTCATCATGATAGTTTGGGTAATCGTTCCTTCTTCATTGGTCGCTTTAATGTAATACATTCCGGAAGGTAAAAATCTTCTCCTTATTTCCAAAACCGATTCGGTAATTTCACCACTCATCACCACCTGTCCGGCATAGGAGATTATTTCATATTGATGACCGATAAAATTATCCGAAAATTCCACCCTACCCTTTTTATGAATCGGATTTGGTGAGACTTTCACAAATTGATTATCGGAATTAATCGTAGTCACCGGAGAAATATAATCTTCATTGACATATTCAAAAATGATATTCGGACCCGACCCTGGATACGAAGGGCCGTTGGTCGCTACATAAACTGCACCGGTATGCGGGTTGATGCATAAATCACGGATTCTCCCCTTATTGGTAACATATTGATTTTCCGCTAGGATTCCGGTTCCATCTTCATTCAGTTCGAATTGGGCCAAACGGGGTTCCTTTGCCTGGATTCCTCCCAATATTGCACAGAGCAAAGATCCTTTCCATTCCGGAATCGCATCATGGTTGTAATATTCAATACCATTGGGGGCGATACAATAATCACTCCATTCCCAAATGGGTTCTTCTGTCTCGTTATTATTACAATATTCTTCTTCTAATGAAGTATTACATATTCCCTCCACTTGGGGCCAACCATAATTCCCGTTGGGAATAATCAGATTGATTTCATCGGAACGCTGTTGACCATGCTCGGATGAATATATTTTACCATCCGGTGCTACACATAGTCCTTGAGAATTCCGGTTTCCATACGTATAAATATAACTTCCGGGAATAGGATTATCTTCAGGGATGGTACCATCTGCATTCATTCTTAATGTTTTTCCACTAATGGAATTCAGATTCAAGGAATTACTACTGTTCCCAACATCTCCGGTTGTAACCAAAAGCGTACCATCCGGGAGAAATAACAACCTTGAGCCATTATGGATATTCTCAGCGGGGATATTATCCAAAATTACATTTTCATTGGACAGCGATGTGCCATCCCAATCATAGGATACAACCTTCTCTCTTTTTGTAGTAAACCCTAATGAATATGTATAAACCAAAAAGACCTGAGGCGAATTTTCAAAGTCGGGATGAATGGCCATACCCAACAACCCTGGTTCTCCGCTCCCTCCCCAAATCGTAGATTCCAAATCCAAAACCGTATTCGTATTGCCATTTTCCGGATCGATTCTTTTCACCTTCCCATAGCGTTCGGATACCCATATGTGATCATCGGGTCCCCAAAGTATTTCCCAGGGGATTTGCAAGCCGGTGGCCAATTGTTTTTCCGTCAATGTCGTGTTATCCAAAGAAATATCCTGAGCCTTAATATCCATCATCAGGAATGAAAGGAATAAAATAGGAAGAAGTAATGCTTTTTTCATGTTATTTCAATTTTGTCCCAAGTTAAAAAATCAAAAGCAAAAGAAATGCAAAATGAAGGTCATATGGGAATATCATACCCTTTAAAATGAAAAAAGCACCATATCTAACGATATGATGCTTCGTGGATTGGATTAATTGGCTCGTTCAATCCCTTTTCACTGTTTTCCCATTCTCTTCTATGTCCCCAATCAATTCCTTCGGAAGTGATTTGCTGGTTTTGGCTCCCAGCTTCCTAATCTTTTCCGCACGTCCCATAAGTGTATCGCCGAAACGGGAAGAATCGGAAAATTTCCGCATGGCTGCATCATAAGAATTTTGTGCTTGATCCAAACGTTTTCCAATATCTCGGATATCTTCGGAAAAAGAACAGAATTTATCGTAGAGTAATCCACTCTGCCGGGCAATTTCCAAAACGTTCTTCTTTTGTTTTTCCTGTTTCCAAATAAAGGAAACGGTTCTCATGGTTGCCAACAGTGTCGTCGTACTCACCAGAACGATATTCTTATCCAATGCCTCCAAAAATAATTTGGAATCTTTTTGTAATGCAAGGGTCAATGCCGGTTCGATGGGAATAAACATCAATAAATAATCCGGGGAATTAATCTGATACAACATCTGATAATTCTTACTGCTCAAATCCTTGATGTGATTCCGAAGGCTCGTCAGATGTTGATTAAGATGGAATTCTTTTTCTTCATCTTTCGCTTGGAAAAATGCTTCATAGGATTTTAATGATACTTTGGAATCGATGACCAGATTTTTATTATCCGGTAAATTGATGATGAAATCAGGGCGATGCTGCCGCCCCTCTCCATTCAGGAATGATTGCTGTGTCAGAAATTGCACACCTTTTTCCAATCCGGCTTTTTCCAATAATACTTCCAATTGGAATTCTCCCCAATCTCCTTGTATTTTATTATCTCCTTTTAATGCATTGACGAGATTATTGGCATCCTCGCTCAACTGCATATTCAAATCCCTTAATTGATCGATTTCTTTTTTCAATGAAATCCTCTCCTTGGATTCTTCCCAATATCTTTTTTCAATATTATCCTCGAATTCCTTGAATTTTTCCCGGAAGGGATTTAGAATTCCTGCAATCTGTTCATTATTCTGTAAAACGAATTTCCTACTTTTTTCTTCCAATAATCTTTCGGCTAGATTGGCAAAACGATCTTCCATTTGTTTATGCCTGGATTCCATTTCATCTTTCTGGCTGAACAGTTTTTCTTCAAGGTTTATGATGATTTGTTCCTTGGCGGAAATGGAAGAAGACATTTCCCTTAATTCCTGTTCCTTTTCGGATAAATCGGCTTTTACAACATCCAGATTGGCCTCCATTACCTTGTACACCTGACGGTCAACATAACGTTCACGTATTTCAGTTTCACTCAAACCGCCGAACTTGGGCAAAAAACCAAATGGCAATGGCTCCTAGGATCGATTATCAAATATACAATTTCCATAAGTATTTTAAACATAATAATTATATGCA
>JAHDFN010000237.1 GCA_020628145.1 Saprospiraceae bacterium
CATATATGGAGCTGCATAGGAAACATATCTATACAAGTCGGATATAGTTATATCACTATTTTTATGGGAAAACCTCAACCTACCCTTAGATGGGGATAAATGCCCCAATAAGATTTTCATGAGTGTGGATTTACCAGAGCCGTTGGCTCCTAGAACAGCATATTTGCCTCCTGCATGGAAATGATAATCGAGATTACGGAAAATCCATTCGAAACGATACCTCTTACCCAAGCCTTCTAAGATGATTTCCATATCGGATTAAACAGGTCTCCTTACAATTTGGGCGGTAAGCTCCGCTTCAGAAACGATCTGGTTGCCTACATAGGCAATGGCCTGCATCGAAACAATACCCCGCCGAATCGGAGCTAATAACTCCATTTTAAAAATAACGGTATCTCCCGGCACGACTTTCTTCTTGAATTTTGCCTTATCTATTTTAAGAAAATAAGTATCCCAGTTTTCAGGGTCAGGGACTGTGGACAAAGCTAATATGCCACCGGTTTGTGCCATCGCCTCAATCTGTAAAACACCGGGCATTACCGGATTTTCGGGAAAGTGTCCTTGGAAAAACCCTTCATTAAAAGTTACATTCTTGACACCTACGACTTCCGTTTCGTTTAATTCGATGATTTTATCTATCAATAGAAATGGAAAACGGTGAGGCAGTTTTTTTGTAATGTCCACTACGGTGTAAACAGGTGTTTTTGTCGGATCATATGCCGGAATCCCTTTGAGCTTTTTCTGTTCCCTAAATAAATGCTTCAACCTTTTGGCCAGATTGACATTGGCGGTATGCCCCGGCTTAGTCACAATGATTCTCCCTTGAATGGTCTTACCAATCAAAGCCAAATCCCCAATCATATCCAGCAGTTTATGCCTAGCTGGTTCGTTTTCGAATTTCAAGCCGCCTTTATTGAGAATACCTCCTGCTTCAACTCGGATATCCTTTTGGCCGAAACTTTCAGAAATCATATCCAATTCTTTCTTTTCAGGGATTTCTTCTACAAAAACAACTGCATTATCAAGTCCTCCTCCCTTAACCAAATCGTATTGCATTAACTGATTCAATTCATGAAGAAAAACAAATGTCCTTGCCGGAGCGACTTCTTTTACATAATCCGTGTAAGCATTGAAATTGGCATATTGCAACCCTAATATTTTGGAATCAAAGTCAATCATAGCCGTCAATTCGAAGCCATCAGCCGGAAAAACGGAGACTTCACTTCCGGTATCTCCATCAACATAATGTATCGGATTACGGATCACCAATATTTCCCTTTCCTTATCCAATTCTTCTATTCCGGCGGTTAGGATGGCATTGACAAATTGCAAGGAACTTCCGTCTAGAATCGGGACTTCAGGAGCATCGATCTCTATCAGGACATTATCAATATGTAAAGCATAAAGGGCAGATAAAAGGTGTTCGATTGTCGAAACGGAGGCCTCCCCTTTTTTGATGGTCGTATTTCTTACCGTAGATGAAACGTTAAGGGCGTCAGCAAGGATTTCAGGCTCTCCGTCCATGTCCACCCTTTTGAACTTGATACCATGATTTGCAGCTGTAGGATGCATGGTCATTTCAACATTGGAGCCTGTATGTAATCCGATACCGGAAATTTGAATTTTTTTCCTGAGCGTCCGTTGGTTCATCTAATTGAGTATTACCTTTTTTATTAGTACATATCGGAATTGATTCTTATAAAGAAATTAAGCGTGTGATTGGAAATTCCAAGCCTTGGATTCAAAGTCCGGATATGTATATTAATCCTGCAAAGATAGGTCTTTTAATGACATAGCCTTATCTTTTGAATATTATTCAACGGAAAGCATACAAATAGTAGGTGGATTAGAAAGAGAAGATGCATTTTTGCAATATGGGGAAACATTTTGAGACAAGAATGGAAGCTAAGCTCGATAGGAGAAAGAAGAAAGGGACTTATCGCAGACTTACCCATTTCAATGATTCCCTGATTGATTTTTCATCCAATGATTATCTAGGCTTTTCTACAGATGGTTTGTTGTCATTTAATGAGCATCCGCAAATTGTCAAATATTCCGGAGCTACGGCTTCCCGCCTTATCTCCGGCAATCATCCCATACATGAAATTGCCGAAAAGGAAATTGCCGAATTCCATAATGCGGAAGCAGGGTTATTGTTCAACTCCGGCTATGATGCAAATGTTGGTTTGTTAGGTTGTATTGCCCGGAAAGGTGATACGATACTTTATGATGAATATTCACATGCATCCATCAGGGATGGCATCAATTTATCTTTGGGGACAAGTATTTCCTATGCTCATAATGATATGAAGGATTTGAGGAAGAAGCTCGAATCCTCCCCAGAGGGAATATTCATTGTAACCGAAGGACTTTTTTCTATGGATGGAGATACTTCTCCCTTGGATGAAATTGTAAGCTTGGCTGAAGAATTCAAAGCAGGGGTAATTATCGATGAAGCACATTCCAATGGTATATTGGGGACACAGGGAAAAGGATGGGTTTCATCCCTCACGCTGGAAGATAAAATATTGGCCAGGGTCCATACTTTTGGAAAAGCAATGGGATGTCACGGAGCCATCGTATTGGGTTCAAAAACATTAAGAAACTATCTGATTAATTATGCCCGTTCATTCATCTTCACGACGGGCATCCCGCCTCATTCGGTAATGTATATCCGAAAGGCATATGAAAAATTAGTCAAAACGAATAGGATTAAAATATTAAATGACAATATCTTATTCTTTCTAAATTCATTGGATCCTTTAGTCAGAAGTTCTTTCTTAGAAAGCAAAAGCCCGATACAAAGTTTGATTATTCCCGGAGAATCGGAGGTAAGGAATGTAGCAGAAAGACTTCAATCTGATGGTTTTGATGTAAGGCCCATTGTTTCCCCAACGGTTCCTTCGGGAAAGGAACGAATCAGGATTTGTTTACATGCGTTCAATTCAAAAGAAGAAATCAAAGGGTTGGCCAATGCCTTAAATCATATGAATATAAATGGATAAACAACATTATTTTGTAAGCGGTATCGGTACGGAAGTTGGAAAGACCATTGTGTCCGCTATTTTAGTAGAAGCCCTACAAGCTGATTATTGGAAACCCATCCAATCCGGGGATTTGCTTAATTCGGATTCGATGAAGATTTCAAAATTCATTTCTAATAAAAAAACAAACATCCATCCGGAAAGATACAGATTGAACATTCCGGCCTCGCCCCATTATTCGGCAGAACAAGATAACGTACAAATAAAAATAGAAGATTTCACAATCCCCAAAACATCCAATAAGCTGATTATCGAAGGGGCCGGAGGCCTATTTGTACCCATCAACGATAAAGAAACCATTTTAGACATCATACAACATTTGAATGTGCCAATAATCTTGGTAGCCTCTTATTACCTGGGGAGTATCAATCATACATTATTAAGTTTGGAGGCCATCCGTTTCAAGAATTTGAAACTAACCGCCCTTGTCTTTAATGGGACTCCGAATATTGCTTCAAGGGATGTCATCCTAAAAATGCATCCTTGGATTCCAACAGTCATCGAAATACCCGAAATCAGTCCAATGACAAAGGCAACCGTCCAACAAACAGCACTTGATCTAAATCTACAAACCACCTTCCAATGACTTGGATAGAAAAAGACAGAAAATATATTTGGCATCCTTTCACGCAGATGAAAACAGCAGGACCTCCGATATTAATCAAACGTGCATCGGGAGCCTTGATCTATGATGAACATGACAATCCCATTATCGATGCCGTATCCTCTTGGTGGGTCAATGTGCATGGTCATGCACACCCATATATTGCAAATAAAATCCATCAGCAGTTACTCACCTTGGAACACGTAATTTTCGCAGGGTTCACGCATCCTCCGGCAATCGAACTGGGAGAAAGGTTATTATCCTATCTCCCTCACCTTTCGAAAATTTTCTTTTCCGATAATGGTTCCACCGCAGTGGAGGTCGGCCTTAAAATGGCTTTACAATACCATTACAATCTAGGTCGGGAAAAAACAACCATCATCGCATTTGAAAATGCTTATCATGGAGACACTTTCGGGGCCATGTCCGTGGGAGGGGACGATGGTTTCAATGACCCCTTTAAAAAACTGATGTTCGACATTAAAAGAATTCCTACACCGGTTCCCGGGAAAGAAAGCGAATGCCTATCAAAACTGGATTCGATATTGGAGCAGGAAGATGTTTGCTGCATCATCTTCGAACCGTTGGTTCAGGGAGCCGGAGGAATGGTCATGTACCCACCTGGTGTTTTGGATGAAATCATCAGAAAATGCAAAGAAAAAGATGTCGTTTGTATTGCTGATGAGGTGATGACCGGGTTTTACCGCACCGGAAAAATGTTTGCCCAGAACCATCTTGCAGAAACCCCTGACATCACCTGTATGTCCAAGGGCTTGACAGGAGGGACCTTACCATTATCCCTTACCTGTTGTACCCAAAAAATATATGATGCTTTCTTGTCCGATGATAAATCGAAAACTTTTTTCCACGGACATTCCTTTACGGGAAATCCGATTGGGTGTGCGGCTTCTTTGGCCAGTTTGGACTTGTTCGAACAAGAAAACACACTGGACAATATCAAACGGGTTATTGAATCCCATGAAAAATTCAGAAAGGAAATCGAAGATCATCCCAAATTGGAAAACGTAAGGCAACAGGGCACCATCATTGCGATGGATTTCAAAACTTCCTCCCCTACTTCTTATTTCAATAATATCAGGGACAGGCTTTACGATTACTTCATGGATAAAAACATCCTTCTCCGGCCATTGGGCAATGTAGTATATATCATGCCTCCGTACTGCATAACAGACAAACAATTGGAAAAGGTTTATCAGGCCATATTGAATGCCTTAAATGAAATTGACTAATTTATCCGAGGGTTCGATAAGAAATAATATTCAATCTCGTATCTTGCAACCTTAAATCATAAGACATAATGAAAGAGCAGAAAAATTGGAGTTTGGCAGAGGTAGAACAATTATATCATAGCCCTTTATTAGATTTGGTTTACAAGGCTGCCACTATTCACCGGGAAAACCATAATCCGAATGAAGTACAAATCAGTACACTGCTCTCAATAAAAACAGGTGGCTGCCCTGAAGATTGCGGCTATTGTCCACAAGCCGCCCGTTATCATACAGGTGTTGAGCATGAAGCCCTCATGTCTGTGAAACAAGTTGAAATTGCAGCTAAACGGGCCAAACTCCTTGGTTCTTCCCGATTATGCATGGGTGCTGCCTGGAGGAATGTCAAGGATGGAAAAGAATTCGATCAGGTCGTTGATATGGTTAAGGCCGTCAATGCCTTGGATATGGAAGTCTGTTGTACCCTTGGAATGCTTACTGAAAAACAAGCCCAGAGGTTGGCGGATGCGGGATTATATGCCTACAATCATAATGTTGATACATCAGAAGAATATTACAAGGAAGTCATATCAACCCGTGGTTATGAAGATCGATTGAAAACGATAGATAATGTAAGGAAATCCGGTGTGACTGTCTGTTCCGGCGGCATTATCGGAATGGGAGAATCCGTCCAGGATCGATCTAAGATGTTATTGACCTTGGCCAACCTTAGTCCCCAACCCGAATCCGTACCCATCAATGCATTGGTTTCCGTTGAAGGAACACCTATGGAAAATTTGGAACCCATTCCGATTTGGGATATGATTCGAATGGTTGCCACAACCCGTATCGTGATGCCAAAAACAACAATAAGACTCTCTGCCGGAAGAACAACGATGAGTCGTGAAGGGCAGGCATTCTGTTTCATGGCCGGAGCAGCATCTATTTTTGCCGGAGATAAGTTATTGACCACTCCCAATCCGGATATTTATGAAGATTTGGAAATGTTTGACCTATTAGGACTCAAGCCTACCGATCCGTTTTCCAAACATCCGCAACCTGAAACAAAGGACACTGAATATATTGCGAATGGGGAAAAAGTCAGGTGGTCCCGCCCCTCCCATTCAATAGAAAAAAACATAGAATTCAGTAAAAGAAAATAAACAGGAATACTAATCTAAATTATTTCTTATATTTGCATCCGATTTCAGCGATGGATGGAATCTACTCACCCACTAGGCATTAGAACTCAACAAATAAAACACCACCCTTTCGAACCTAATGTCAAAAAATAATTTTTTTTATGTTCAAAGTGACCAAGGATTGTCAGATCGTCCAATGGGAGGAAAAATCGGATTATTCCAATGTCATTTCAAAATCTGTTAAACTTAACATCATTATCATGAATTTATTATCACTTCTTCAGGATCAACTTGGGGATACAATGATCAATCAGGCAAGTTCTTTCCTAGGAGAAAGTACGTCTAACACTT
>JAHDFN010000238.1 GCA_020628145.1 Saprospiraceae bacterium
ATGGAATGGTGGATATATCCGGTGGCTATCCTCGGAGGTTTTACAGCAGGCTTTATCAATACTTTGGCAGGTAACGGCTCTGCCATCACCCTTACGATCCTAATGGAATTCATGGGGCTTCCCCCCAATGTGGCCAACGGCTCAAATCGTGTAGGCATCATGTCTCAATCCATTGTTTCCACTTGGGTTTTCAATAAGGAAGGAAAAATTGACTGGAAGGAAAATGCTCCTTTCATCTTCATCATGTTTTTAGGAGCCATGCTCGGTTTATATTTGGCACTCACCATTGAAAATGATGATTTCAGGAAGGTATATGGTTTCATGATGATCATTATGTTATTCGTCATCCTGGTCAATCCAAAAAAATGGATTAACCCTTCCAAAGAAGAGCGGAAAATACATCCATTCTTATTTCTCTTCGGTTTTTTCCTTTTGGGTATTTACGGTGGATTCATTCAAATGGGAATGGGCATCATGTTCCTGGCCTTTGTCGTTCTAATCGGAAAATTCAATTTGGTAAAGGGCAATGCCCTTAAGATAGTAACTGTCGGTTCTTATACCGGAGTCGTATTACTGATTTTTGCATGGAAAGGCATGGTAGATTGGAAAGCGGGTGGCCTGATTGCCATTGGTCAGGTTTTAGGCGCTTTTATCAGTTCAAGTTTTGCAGCTACCCATCCGATGGCTAATCTTGTCGCACATCGGGTTTTGGTTGCTGTAGTTGTTTTTGCAATCATCAAGGTTTTTGTCTTCCCTTTATTCTAAGAACCGATGAATTTCCCATAGGCTATGATTTTATCCTTTAGCCTTTCGGCCAATGTAGAATTGCCTTCTTTCAATTCATGATAAATCATCATCGCTTCTTTTCTATATTTTTCCTTTTTGAAATCATCCCAATAATACGGAGGCGATGTCAGGTTACAAATCCTATCCGCCATTTTAACCATCCATATTTCTTTGGGTTGTTGTTTTATCCTGTCAAGGCTATCTTCCATTTGTTCCTGCTTTGTCGGCAGATTTTCATTTTTAGTCAAAGCCCCTACTCCATCCGCCACCCTTTTACCGAATTCATTTTCAATTGCATTGATAGTAATCGAAGTGTCTTCTACCGTATCATGAAGTACTGCACACAAAAGTGCCAATCCGGCATCGTATTCAGGATGCCGGGATAAGGCATGGCTCACTTCCATAAACACACTTCCGATATGATTGATATAGACGATTTTTTCTCCCTGACGGCTACCTCCATACGTCTGCCCCTTATGAGCTCTTGTCGCCCATTCCCAAGCCTTCCTTATTTTTTCAATATCATATTGCATACCTAAGCAAATACACGGGTTCGTTTAACAAAAAACATCAAGGCTCCGAAAGCCGCAATCACTACCAGAGCCAAAGTTCCTGCTTCCGTCCATTCCTTCAGAATAATTTTTCCTAAAAGGAATAAGATGCCATAGGTCATGACAATGGCAGATATCCAACAAAGGAATAGAAACAACAGATTATTCTCAGGGGCAGGCGTTATTTCCGTAATCGTTCCGGTAATGGGTCGGTGGTTTGCCTTGTACTTAGCCCACGCCCCATCCGGCATCACCTTATCATAAAAATGCTGTAAGGTTCTATCATCAGTAGGACGGGTCATGAAGGTTACGACCAACCAAACGACCGTTGTAAACAACACCGTTAATAAAAAGGCTGTTGGAAATTCCACACCTAACATGGCACAAATAGCCGTCGGAATGAACGGGGCAACCATCGCCGATATTTCACTCCAAGCATTAATCCGCCACCAATACCACCTCAGGATCAGTACGAGACCAAGGCCCGCACCGGCCTGCATGATAAAGCCCCATGCTCCGGAAATAGAGTTGACGAATGTACTTACCATCAGGCCGATAATCATCAACAACAATGTTGTCCATCTGGAAGCTTTAACCAAATCCTTTTCTTTTGCTTCTTGTGCAAAAAACCTTTTATAAATATCGTTGACCACATAACTAGCCCCCCAGTTCAACTGGGTAGAAATGGTACTCATGTATGCCGCAAAAAACGAGACCAACAACAGACCTTTCAAACCGGCTGGAAGGAAATCCTTCATCGCCATAACATAACCTTGTTTGACATCTGCTCCCTGTAGCTCAGGATAGAGGATCAAGGCACAGAGACCAACGATGATCCAAGGCCAGGGACGAATACAATAGTGTGCGATTTGGAAAAACAGTGTTGCATAAACGGCATCCTTGGGAGAACGTGCCGACATCATCCGCTGTGCCACATAACCCCCTCCTCCCGGCTCCGCCCCGGGATACCAACTCGCCCACCACTGCACAGCAGCATAAGACAGGAATGCTCCGATACTCAATCCCAATGTTTTTCCTACGCCCTGTCCTTCTCCTATTGATGGAAAGAAATCAAGGCTGCCTTCAGGCAATTGGGATTTCATTCCTTCTATTCCACCTATTGCATCGGAGTTCACGACCAATACCGCTAGAATTACCGTACCCACCATTGCCATAATGAATTGTATCACATCCGTTATGGCTACACCTAACAAACCGGACATGGAAGCATAAAATGCCGTCCATAACATCGCTAGTGCCGTAATGACCAAAGAAGCGGGCACCGTCCCTCCAATCCAATAAACATCCCCCAATCCGAAAAAGACATCCAAAAGCGTCATCAATGCCACATTGACCCAAGCTATGATTATGACATTCATAAAAACGCCCAAATAAACTGCCTTGATCCAACGAAGAGCAGCAGCGGGTGGGCCACTATATCTCAATTCGGATAATTCGACTTCGGTTAACACCCCTGAATTACGCCAAAGTCTGGCAAAAAAGAATGTCGTGAGCATTCCTCCTGCCAGGAAACTCCACCACAACCAATTACCTGAAATACCACTCTGTCCTACCAATTCGGTCACGGCCAAAGGCGTATCTGCAGCAAAAGTGGTTGCGACCATAGAAATACCGGCTATATACCAAGGCAGATTACGGCCTCCGAGGAAAAAGTTTTCCAAGCTACCTCCCGCCTTTTTGGTATATGATAATCCGATTCCGACAATGAGAAGAAAAAAACCAATGATGACCACCCAATCAATGGTTGCTAAAGACATCTGTTCCATAGATCCGTTTTGTATTTGGATGGGTAAGTTAGCAAAAAGGATTTACAATAAAATATATCCTGACTTTCCCTTGCATTTCTTTTGTCCCCATTTAATCTTTATTTTTGATACGAGAAAATCAAACCACCATTCCATATGGATTTCCATTCCCTCATCAAAGGGTTTATTGCTTACATGAAACTCGAACGTTCCTTTTCAGAACATTCGATAAAAGCATATTCGAGTGATGTTTGGAAATTGGCAGATTTCATCAAACTGAAAGAATGGGATTTCAATGTAGGTCAAATCGAGCCGGAACATATCAGAAATTTCATCAATTACCTGAATGAATTGGGTCTAGGGGCAGCCACCCAGTCCCGCATATTATCCGGTGTGAAAGCCTTTTACAAATATCTTGTGTTGGAGGATATCATCGTGGATGATCCCACGGAGTTAATCGAATCGCCAAAACTTTCCAGAAAAATACCTGATGTCATGAATGTCCAAGAGGTATGGGATTTTCTGAGTTGCTTTGATTTGAGTACACCACATGGCAGAAGGAACAAGGCAATGTTCGAAGTGCTTTATGCCTGCGGTCTTCGAGTCAGCGAATTGATTGGATTACAAATATCGGATCTGTTTTTCGATGTGGGATTTATCCGGGTTATCGGAAAAAATGATAAACAACGGCTTATTCCCATAGGGGAAGAAGCGGTAAAGCATGTTAAGTTTTATCTGGATGAACGACGGCTGATGAAAAACATCAAAAAAGGGGAAGAAGATATCGTATTCCTTAATAAAAGAGGTCGTCGGCTTTCCCGCATAATGATTTTTTATATTGTAAAGGAAACCGCAGAGAAGGTCGGAATTCAAAAAAACATTTCACCGCATACATTCCGCCATTCCTTTGCTACTCATTTGGTAGAAGGCGGTGCAGATTTGAAAGCCGTCCAGGATATGTTGGGACATGAATCCATTACAACAACAGAAATCTATACTCATCTTGACAAGGAATATCTCAAGGATGTAATCGACACTTTCCATCCGAGGAACGAATTTAGAAACAATGGATTATCTTCGTAAAAAATTAAGAAAAAATGGAAATGAGAACCATCGATCCGAAAACAGTGGCCACCCGTGATCTTCATCAATTCTTATTGGGTTCCGTCGCTCCCCGCCCCATTGCATTTGCCAGCACGATTGACGAGGAAGGGAGGTTGAATATTGCTCCTTACAGTTTTTTCAATGCTTTCAGTTCCAATCCCCCGATTCTGGTTTTCTCATCCAATAGAAGAGTCACCAACAATACGACCAAAGACACCCTTCACAACATCCAAAAGACAAAAGAAGTCGTCATCAATGTCGTGAATTACAATATCGTTCGCCAGATGGCCATCGCCAGTGTGGAATATCCTACCGACGTGAATGAGTTCGAGAAAGCCGGATTGACAGCTATCCCTTCCGAAGTGGTGAAGCCTATGCGTATCAAGGAATCTCCCGCACAAATGGAATGTATAGTTGACGAAATCATTACATTGGGGGATCAGGGAGGAGCGGGCCACCTTATTATTTGCAAGGTCGTCAGAATGCATGTCGCTGAAAATGTCATTGATGAAAAAAACCGTATTGATCCTCATCAGATGGATCTGATGGGACGGATGGGACGAGCGTATTATGTTCGCTGTAGCGGCTCTAATGTTTTTCCTATCGTACAACCGGTAACCCAAATAGCCATTGGTTTCGATGCTCTTCCACAGAATATTCGCAACAGTCGGATACTTACAGCCAACAACTTAGCCCAATTGGCCGGACTTTTGGAAATGCCCACGAAGGAAGCCTCACAAGCCCTGACCCAAAACGAAAGCCTGGCCAGCCTACTAAAAATGCCGGATCGTTCATTGTTGCTACACAATTATGCCAAGCAGGTATTGGATTTGGAAGGAGATCCTGAAAAAGCGATGAAAGTCCTAATGCTGGAATAAAGAACGGGGCTCCGGGTCTTTACCCGGATTCCCGTCTCTCTCTCACTTCTCATCTGTGAATTCCTATATATGATATAGTTTGGGTTTTATCAAAATGTGGGGGAACCGGCCGATTCCCCCATCCCTTTGTAATTTTCGAAGGAGGCAGGGAGACTTCCTTCATTTTGAAATGTGAAACACTCTCCGGTTCTATTTTTTTTCGAAGCGTGTGAGTTCAAATCGACTTTGATAGGTTTTCACATTCCTTTCCAAATGGTTTTGACAATAATTTCAAGGGTGTATCTAAGTGTTGTCCTTGTGAAACCGGATTAATCTTTTCACATGCGTACAAAAAAGAGTTGTTTGTCAAACACCATCGCTTGTTGAACACAAGATGAGGAGATATTTCCCTTTATTGGTAAAAAGAAAAAGCATTGATTTTTTTCAAAATCTGATATTTTAAAATACTAATCGCATAATTATCAGTAATTTAGCACACAAAAAATCAACAATAAAATGGCTAAATTTAAAATTACAACACTTCTTAGAAGATTGAGCAAGCAAGAAAGAGGTGGTTTAGAGTCTTATCTTGCCATTCCATCCTTCAATAAAAACAAGGAGATCCAAAAACTCTATTCAGCCCTTCTACACCTTGCCCCCGGCTTCAGGGTAGATGGACTAATGCGGCAAAAGCTATATAGCAAGGCCACCGGAAAAAAGAAATTCAACCTCCGACATTACAATCACCTCTGTTCATTATTGACTATTGCCATCCAGAATTTCCTAGCATCGGTAGAATTAAAAAAACAGGAATACGAACGAGAACGTTTATTATTGAAAAAATACAATTCGAAAAAATTCACGGATGATTTTGCCAAAGAGAATCAAAATTTCAAAAACCAATTGAAAAAAAAAGATTTCCTGGATCTTGGTGGCAGCTTCCACAAATACTGGCTGGATCGAAAACTATATTTTTCAGATGCAGAAGTAAAAACCCGAACAAAATCCAACAAGCCTATTTTAGATCGGGCATTTAAAAGCCTTGAAGAATTCTATCAAGTTGCAAGAATGGAATTAATGTGCGAAATAATTAATTTCGAAAAAAAGAGGACGGATAAATTCAATAATAAATATTACGACTCATCATTTATTAAAAAAATAAGGCCTCCGGAAGAAGTCAATAAAATAAAAAGCCTAAAAGAAGTTTATTTTAAAATCTTCCAATTAATCAAAAATCCCATTGAAGAAAAAAGCATGGACACTGCTATCCAACTTTCGGATTTCATCCAATCTAAAAAAATA
>JAHDFN010000014.1:0-17881 GCA_020628145.1 Saprospiraceae bacterium
AGAGGAATAACGCAGGCATATTTTCAAAAGAACCGGTTGGCTATAATCAATTTTTCGTGATAACATCTTATGTTTTATGCATTAAAAAACCCGTATCCTTGTAAGGGATACGGGCTCTTTAATACCTTGAAGAGGATGTCTAGCAAGTCTCCAGTGTCGTAGTGGCACTGTAGTTGAGAATCCTCTTGAGGGAATTCCTTGAAGGAGAAAACGTCACTTTGGGAAGGATGGAAATGCTCTCTTTCAGCATGTTATATTCCTCCTTCAGCCTATAATCCTTTTCTAAGGCAGCAGCCATGTCAATGGACTCTTTGGCGGAAGTCTCCTTGTAAATGAATCTTAATAAATCTTCAGAAGTGTAAGTTTGATAAATCATACGCAAATTAGCAATTGGTTTGAAAAATGAACAAGTGTTAGTTTATGATTGAGTTCAACATATAAACAGATAGGGACGGGCAATTATTGCCCGTCCCTATGGAAAAATGCGTATGATCTGTGTTAAAATTCCAATTTATCACTTGATTCTGTACCAGTATTGGGTACGACCCAATGCCGCAACGCCAATATATCCTCTTACTTTCAATTTATCCTCTCCTTTCAATTCGATATAGCATTTATAGGATTTTCCGTTTTCGGGATCAGTGATTGTTCCACCGCCATAATAATCTCCTTTCTTTTTCAATCCTTCAAGCAATACCATACCTTCTACAGGTTGGTTTTTCTTATCTCCCGAACATTTTTCACAAACAGAACCTTTTCTGTCCGGATTAAGGATTTCCAAAACCTTACCGTAGAGTTTTCCATCCTGTTCGTAGATCTCCAAGTGGGATTTTGCTTCGTTGGTATCGTCATCTATGGTTTTCCAAACACCGATATATTCACCTTGGGCAAAAATTAAGGATGTTGTCATCATTAGGAGTAGGGTAAAGAAAAGTTGTTGAAATTTCATTATTCAAGGAATTTTTGATGTATTTGAATATTTATACGTTAAAATTATGGAAATTCATTATCAGTGATGAAGTGAACACTGATGTTTAACAACAATATAACAATAGAAAAGCCAAATGTTATGGATTTCACCCACTCACATCAATCAATGATTTGCTAATAAGGATTGTTTTTGTGATGTTTGTAAGAGATAAAAAAAGATGATATGGATTTGAATGAATTGACCAATTTGAAAAAAAGGGTAGAACAGTACAAGGAGGTACTGAAGAACACCAGGGCTTACCGAACAGAATGGAAGGACTCTCTGAAAGACAGGATTGTTGAATTATTGACTCAGATGTCTAAGGAGACGGGATTGAGTGCCGAAGTGGAAGTGAAAGCCGAATTGGAAAACCTGGAAGCCATTGTTCTTTCTTTAGGGGATGCCAAAAGCGGGATGTATCAGCAGGTAAGTAACGACATCAAAAGGCACATGATTAAAAATAACGGTGCTTTGATCTACCAACAATTATTCAATGGTAAAATCATGGTTCTCATTAATTATCCTTTTATTGAAGGCTATGGCCAGCCGGCTCCACCGAAAACCATTGCCATCTATCGTCCGGAGGAATTGAAGACGCCTTTCTTCATCAGACACATGGAAGAATTCGTCGGAGAGATTACCAATTGGGAAGATTACGACGACGACGAACCGAACAAACGTTTAGGTTTCGAATTGAATTTCAATGCGGCACGCATCGAAGATCAACCGATGGATTAAAACTTCTCGGAATAAAATCGAATGATTCGATTCTAAAAAATCATAACAGGACTCCGGGTATTGGAAATCAGGTTTTTGATGGAATCCAATCGGATATCATCCATTTCAAACATTCCATGCGTTGTATAGGGAAGGCTGATCCAATCATATTCATCCGATAAATACCGGTTGGATAAAGGATCTACTTCGTGATTGAATCTCAATCTAATATCTGTATGGGGAAGTATGTTTTTCAATTTGTCTATATTGTTTTTCTGATCAGAATATGAACCATACCTGAAACAGATATCAATGTTTCCGCTGTTTTTTGAGATGAGGTGTGAAAGTGCATTTATATTTTCCAAATTCGGAAAATAACCACTCATGATATAACAGATGTTTTTTACTTCCTTGTTTTTGAAATTTTCAGGTAAATAAAGCAAACTGAATTTTGTTCCGATTTTTTTGAATTTCAAGTCGGTTAATAAATCAAATGGGGAAAAATAGGTGTTAAAAGAAAAGGATTTAGGTAATAATTCGAGCATAGGATAAACCTTGCCTCCTCGGTGCATTTCCATAGGCGTTAAGTTTTCCGTTCTTGGGCAATATAGCCGGTTTGCTATTATTGGGTCGGATTATATGAGTTTTGATTTAGACATATATACGAAACAGTATTTTAAAAGTTACTTTTTGAATGTTTTTAATGTGACAAGGTTATTTTTTGAATTATAGGAACGAGTTTTTGTCGAATTATTTTAATAAATACCCTTTTAATCGGAATTCTCCTACGGATAATAAAACCTAATATATATAGATATCCTTTCTTCGGATATTGTGAAAGTATCGGAAAGAGTCTTCCCTCCATTCCCATATTCCAAATCATTTTTCAAACCTTCTTTTTCATTTGAGGAAAAAGAACAAAACCCTTCTTTCATGACTGCGACATCAGAAAATCAATTGGTACGGATAGTCCGTTTGGGCCTTTGGTTCATCGGGCTAGTCCTTCTCTTGTATTTAATTTCCTTCATTATCAATACGGCAGCTCCTATGAATTTCCGTGGCGATACTTTTTTTAAAACCATTGAAGCACAACTGCTGGAATTGGCCGGAACCATATGGTTGTTTCTCAAACCATTCCTTCAAATCGTACTATGTATAATCGTATTGGATTTTGCGTTGAAAAGATTGGGGATCAAACCGAATCTTAAACTCAATCTTAAGGAGATGGATTTTAAAATGAAATTCCCTTCTCTATTATTGTTGATTGTCGTAGTGGCATTCGCATTGACTATTTTTTACGAAATCGAACGAGCAGAAGGGTTGAAAGAACTCGCTCTTGTGATTATCGGGTATTACTTCGGTACACAGACGGATGTTTTGAAATTAAAGAAAAACGAGGAAATAATAAAAGTACCGGAAAAAGTATAAAAAATACCCTTGTGAAAACACAAGGGTATTTTTTTTTATTCACGATTGAGGACGACAATATTTTTAGCTTTGAAATTCGTGACGTATAATTTTCCATCTACGATTAAAGCATCTGTCGGATTGTCATATCCATTATTCAAAATCTGTTTCAATCCCCCATTCAAATCGTAAATAAGTAAACGGCTGTTTTCAAAATCCGTAACAAAAATTTCATTGTCGGAAATATAAATACCGGTCGCTGCATTCATTTTTTCTTCTGTGCCTATTGTTTTTTTCCATGTTCCCTTTTTATCGAAAACCTGTACTCTGTGATTGTAGGCATCTGCGACATAAATCAAATTATCTGTAATCTGAACATCCGTAGGATAATGGAATTCTCCCTCTTTCTTACCCTTTTTTCCGATTCTAATCCAATCGTTCCCATCAGAATAAAGTATTCTATGATTATAAAAATCGGCAATGGCCAATTCTTTCCCCCTTGCATCCACGCCTCCGGGAGCATCTAGGGAATCCTGTAATGGAACGACTGTTTTTTTGCCATCTTTCCAACTGACAATCCTATCCGAACCGTATTCCGGAATTAATATTTCTCCTTCATTGTAAGACAAATGCATCGGGCGTTCATATTCCCCTTCGATTTGCATGCCTTTAAATTCCTTATCAAAACTAACGAGGCGGTTATTGTCGCCATCGGCCAACCAGAATCGACCACCATTTTCGGGTGTGAAGGTTATTCCGATGGGAGTCACTTCACCTAGTGCAATTGTTTTTTCGGTTTTCCATTCGGTTTCTTTTCCACAGGAAAAAAGAATGGAACTAAATAATATTATGATGAGTATTCGTTTCATTTGATGATGATTTTGGCAGTGCGGTAAAACCGCACTGCCATTAAGAATTCATTTTAATCCCTATCATATAGACAACAAGCCGGGAGATTGTCATAGGTTTTGTCATCTGCTTTGGCCGAACGGGTGTCGTGTCCGGATTCTGCAATGGCAGATTCGACATCTTCAATGGAAATAGAACCCGCATCATATTTCAGACTGAGCTGCTTGGTCTTTTTATTCCATTCGGCGGAAGCCACTCCTTTAACACCTGTAGCTGCTTTTTCGATTCGAGCCTTACACATTCCACAATTCCCGGCAACAAAAATCTCGGCTTCTTTCCAGTTGGCATTTTCCGGAGTATCGGACGAGATTTCTTCCTTTTCACTCGCTTCGACTGTTCCGTCGGCCCTTTCTATTCGGGTATCGGCAGGGGTATAACCGGCAGCGACTACCTGTTTCTCCACCTGTTCCAGGGTGAGTGCTTTTTCTGCCGGATACGTGAAAGTGAAAATACCGGTTTCCATTTCTATTTTAGTATCCTTGATACCTTTGAATTCCTTGAATTTCTTCTCAAGACCGTAGGCACAGAAGGGACATCCCAGTCCTTCGACTTTTACGGTGAAAAAATCCCTGTCCTTACTTTTTTGGGCATAGGATGATAAGGATAATCCCATCATCAGTCCCATCATTATTACAACAATTGAATATCTCATTTTTAAATCATTTTAAATTTTAAAGAATCAAATGACATATCTCGTTCCCAGAAAAATGCTGAAAGAGCGTTTATCCAGTTCGGAGATGTCCTGTATTAATGGGAATTGGAATGCGGCTTCCCAAGTGAACCGCCCCTTGGCATATTGTATGCCCTGGGAATAAAACAATTGGTATTCGTCCAATTTCGGAAACCAACTGCTTTGGTATTCGAAATAAAGATTGATTTGGTTGACAGGATAAGAAGGCTTTAAGAGTGGCAGTCCGAAACCCAGTTTGTACCTGAGTTCATCCTGATCCCCCCCGGCCATCGCATTATATCCCAATTCGCTTGAAATTCCATATTTGATGGTTTCATAACCTGTAACCCAAGCGATATATCCCTGATAGGCATCCATGCTCCAACCTCCGAAACCGATATCCTTTCCGGTCGGAAGGGATTGTACTGTCTTGGCCACCATCCTCAATGTCTTACCCGTTTTGTCTTTTTTATAAAACTGGTATTTTAATAATAATTGGATGTCTCCCAATGCATTTCCCTTCTCACCGGTCCCATCCATATTATAACGGATATAAGGAATGTGTACCCCTACCAGAAAATTGGAAGTAGGTAGGTAATGTACCATCAATGGAACTGCCGTATATAATCCCGTATCCGTTTTTCGGATTTCGGTCAGTGTTTTGATAACGGTTCTTTTGGCGCCAAGCATAATGGGTTTGTCCCCCGTTATGGGAGGCCCTTGAGCTTGTAGCCCCCTTATGGAAATAAATGTCAGAAATATGATTAGACAGAAAACCGTCTTTTTCATTTTATCATGTTTATAAAGTTAAATAATTGTTCATGGGAATGAAGCATCATTCCCGAAACATCGGATTGAAAATAAACATGAAGGCTATAAAAGGAAAGATTGGACAAGTATTGGGATGTCCCTGTCCAAAAGGGGAGGTTTGTAATTACTATACCGAACAATTGAACCTAGGAAATCTAAGTTGTACCGGTATGCATAAAAGACATTAAGGGGTGTTGTGTATTGTAGGTTTTGGGGTTCAATGACGGGTGTCGTCTGGGCGTCCGTAAAATCAGCATCGAATTGGATGTTGACGGTTTTGTTTTTACAACAGTCCTTACGGGTATCTTTTGTTGATGTTTTTTTGGCTTTGCAACAACCTTCGGTCTTTTTATTACAAGAACTTTCTTCTGTTGTTTCATGACAGGAAGAAGCTTCTCCAAACAAACCGATACTCTTGATCTTCCCTTGGCAATAATGGATGTCCAAAGAAAAACCGGTAGAAGTGGTCAACAGGAGGAAGACCATTCCGAGAATCATTGTTCGATATGTGCGGATTTGCTGCATCATAATAATTACAATATCGTAAAGATTATTGTAAAAGGTTGATAATGGAAAGTTAATAATCAGGATTTTTTGCTTCCGGCGATAATTCCTAATAAAAAGGGCAAGGTTGAACAACCTTGCCCTTTCAATTTTCATGTAGTTATGTCCGATTTATTATCTGCCGTGGCATTTTTTATACTTCTTCCCACTTCCGCAAGGGCAAAGATCATTCCGTCCTACTTTCTTCCCTTCCCTTCTTACGGTTTCCACTTGTTGGCGTTGACTGACACCTTCTGCGGCCGAACGGGCCCTTCTTTGGGTGTCCGTACCGCCTTCGGCATCTGCCTTGTTGGTCTGGATTTTGCTCAAATCCGTTTTCTGTTCACGGGCCTGTTCCAAGGTCTTTTCTTCGGAACGGAATTGTAATCCACCTTTCATCAAATAGGAAACCACATCCCTATTGATGCCACTGATGAATCTTTCGAAGTATTCATAGGCTTCGATCTTATATTCCACCAATGGGTCTTTTTG
Source organism: Saprospiraceae bacterium (assembly GCA_020628145.1). Taxonomy (GTDB): domain Bacteria; phylum Bacteroidota; class Bacteroidia; order Chitinophagales; family Saprospiraceae; genus JAHDCE01. The sequence continues at coordinate 6,519 of JAHDFN010000014.1, forward strand.
CTTGAACTGGGCTGCCTGTACGGTCGTTCTCAATTCATCCATACTCCTTAGGTGATCCTTCCATGCATCATCCAATAAGGCCAAGGTGATGGTCTTTTCGATGTCCCTCATGATGGAATCACCATTGGTGTTGACCGCATTTTCCAATTCGGCAGCAATATGAAGCGGTTGGGTACGGCCATCGGTATAAGGAATGGCGATTCTTTTATAACGGTGACCTTCGTTTTCATAAACCTGCTTGCAAATCGGTAATAGTACCTGTCTGATTTGCTCGGCCTTGGCATTGTATTGTTGTAAAACCTGATTCTGATAAGGTACAATCAGGTTTTCTATATTTCCCGATTCGAACTCTTCTGCTGAGAAAACAGGGTTGACTCCTACAACACGAAGTGATTCTTCAACGAAAGTTTGGAAATCACCTCCATTTTTATGGATGGCGATCAATTCTTCAGTCAGTTGAAGGAACATATTATTCAAATCCACAGTCAGCCTTTCCCCGTAAAGGGCATTTTTCCTACGTTTATAGATGGCTTCCCTTTGGATATTCATTACATCATCATATTCCAATAGCCGCTTACGGATACCGAAGTTGTTTTCCTCGACTTTCTTCTGGGCTCTTTCTATGGAATTGGATACCATTTTATGTTGGATAACCTCGCCTTCTTCATAGCCCATACGATCCATGAGCTTGGCGATTTTTTCAGATCCGAACAGCCGCATCAGTTTATCATCAAGAGAGACATAGAATTGGGAAGAACCAGGATCTCCCTGCCGACCCGCACGTCCTCTCAATTGCCTATCGACCCTTCTGGAATCATGCCTTTCCGTTCCGATGATGGCCAATCCTCCTGCGGCTTTGACCTCTTCACTGATTTTGATATCCGTACCCCGGCCGGCCATATTGGTGGCAATGGTTACATTGCCCGGATGTCCTGCCTCGGCTACGATTTCCGCCTCCCTTTGATGTTGTTTGGCATTCAATACATTGTGTTTGATATTCCTCATCTGGAGCATACGGCTCAATTTTTCGGAAATATCCACGTTCGTCGTACCTACCAATATTGGTCTGCCCGCTTGACTCAATCTGACGATTTCATCAATAACCGCATTGTATTTTTCACGGTCGGTACGGTAAACCAAATCTTCCTTATCATCTCTTTGGATAGGTCTGTTGGTCGGAACCACTACGACATCCAATTTATAAATGTCCCAGAATTCAGCAGCTTCGGTTTCGGCGGTACCGGTCATACCGGCGAGTTTGTGGTACATCCTAAAGAAATTCTGCAAGGTAACCGAAGCATAAGTTTGAGTGAGGTCTCCGATTTTTACATTCTCCTTGGCTTCCAAAGCTTGATGAAGTCCATCAGAATATCTACGTCCTTCCATGATACGACCTGTTTGCTCATCTACAATCTTTACCGCACCATCCATAACGACATAATCCACATCGTTTTCAAAAAGGGCATATGCTTTTAATAATTGATTGACAGAATGCAGGCGTTCGGCTTTAAGGGAATAAGTCCTGATTGCTTCGGTTTTAGCCGTAACCTTTTCCTCATCCGACATGTTTTCAGTTGCATCTATTTCCATGACACTTTCCGTAATGTCATTTAAGATGAAGAAGTTAGGGTCATCTCCTCCTTTGGCTAGGAATTCGGCTCCTTTTTCGGTTAAATCCACGACATTGTTTTTCTCATCGATAGTGAAATACAATGGATCTGTAGCCAAATGCATGTTCTTGCTTTGCTCCTGCATATAGAAGTTCTCCGTCTTCTGCATTTCCACTTTTACACCATCTTCTCCAAAGAACTTAATCAACGGTCTGTATTTAGGCAATGCCTTGTGAGCCCTGAACAGAGCCAATCCGGCCTGTCCTTCTTCTACACCTAACTCCCCGTTTTTGAAAGCGGTCTTGGCTTCGGCCAAATATTGGGTGGCTAATTTCTTCTGAGCGTCCAAAAGTCTTTCCACCCGAGGTTTTAATTGAGTATATTCCTGCTGATCCCCTTTAGGCACCGGACCGGAAATGATCAATGGTGTACGAGCATCATCCACAAGAATGGAATCTATTTCATCCACCATTGCATAATGGTGTTTGCGTTGTACCATTTCTTCGGGAGAACGAACCATGTTGTCCCTTAGGTAATCAAATCCGAATTCATTATTGGTACCATAGGTAATGTCGCAATTGTATGCGTTTTTCCTTTCAGGAGAATGCGGTCTGTATTTATCGATACAATCGATGGTGAGGAAAAGGAATTCGAAAATAGGTCCGATCCATTCACAGTCCCTTAGGGCCAGATAATTGTTGACGGTAACAACATGTACCCCTTCTCCGGCCAAACCGTTGAGGTAGGCAGGAAGGGTAGCAACCAGCGTCTTACCTTCTCCCGTCTGCATTTCTGCAATCTTACCATCATGCAGTACCATTCCTCCGATCAATTGGACATCATAATGAATCATATTCCAAATGATGTCTCCACCTGCGGCTTTCCATGAGTTTTTCCAAATGGTTTGATCGCCCTGAATGGCCAAATAATCCTTATGTGTCTGTCCGGCCAACTGTTGATCGTGTTCTGTCGTGGTAACGGTGAGGGTTTCATTTTCTGCGAATCTCCTTGCTGTTTCCTTGACTACGGCAAAGGCTTCGGGTCTGATTTCCCTCAGGATATCTTCCAGATGGCTGTCTTTTTCCTTGATTCGTTCGTCAATTTCATCATACAAATCCTCTTTGGCATTCATATCCTTTTCCGTGGCAGCCTGCATACGGAGGTTTTCTATATCCTGATTGATACCTTTGAGGTGTTCCTGTATGATATTGCGGAATTCAACAGTCTTATTTCTGAGTTGATCATTGGAAAGATTTCTCAGTTTGTCAAATTCAGCATTGATTTGCGCTATATAAGGAGTGTATTCCTTAATGTCTTTTTCATATTTGGTACCGAAAATCTTACCGATAACCTTAGTGAAGCCTTTTAGCATATTTTTATTTCATTTTCAATGGATTGAATAGCCCATTGATTCGTAATATATTTCTTAGTCACCTTGCCTGTAATTCAACAAATCAGGTAGGTGTTCCGTTCAAGGTGGTTTTCCAAAGCCCAAAAATAGCCTATTCAAAGGATATTGTCATATATAAAGGGAGGCTTAGGAAAAATAATCTCCCGGCAAAGGACTTTTGTCAATAAAGTCTAATTCTAAGAGACGGAAAAGGAACGAAAAGTGTCATCCCACTCTATTTTTTTATATTCATATATCATACCAATAGGTATTATGCTTATTTTCTTATGCCAAATTGGCATGGGGAAGGAAGAATTGCTGAAAAAAAGTCCTGAATGACCATTATGGTTAAATATGCGTTAAATGCTTTTTGTGGGATTGTTTACGGGTTCAATTATTTTCTATATTGTAGCATAATCATCCTTATTGAATTCATTCAAACTAAAAATTGAAATAAACTTAACAGAAATGAATTGGTTCAAAACACTTTTTACTGTTCTTACAATTACCTTGATAACAACTACATCCTTTGCTCAAAAAGCGGTTCCTGATGTTGAAGTGAAAACGTTGGAGGGGAAATCCGTCAATATCCAAGATTACCTTGAAGAAGGTAAAGTAACGGTTATGAGTTTCTGGGCTACTTGGTGTTCCCCTTGTAAAAAGGAGTTGAATACGATTGCCGATTATTATCCTGAATGGCAAGAGAAATATAATATGAATCTTCTGGCTATTACGATTGATAATACCAGAGCCTTGAGGAAAGTGAAGCCCATGGTTGATAATTTCGGTTGGGAATATACGGTGTTGAGTGATGTGAACGAGGACTTGAAAAAAGCGATGAACTTCCAAACGGTTCCACAGACATTCGTTGTGGATCAGGAAGGGAATGTGGTTTATTCCCATTCCGGATATACGCCGGGTGACGAGGCGGGATTGGAAGAAGTATTGGCCGGATTGGTTATGGAAGAAGAGGAGGAACCGGAGGGGATTAAGGAAGAAGTGAAAGAGGTCAAGGAAGGCAAGAAGAAAAAGAAAAAGAAATAATTGCTTCGATTGGAATCAAGCTTAAAAGCCGTTCTGCATGTGCAGAACGGCTTTTTTTGTAAGATTATATGCTAAAAGAATACTCCATTGTCCGAAAAGTGTAGGGAATCATTATTTTTATGTCCTTAAATAAATTGAACAGATGAAAAGAATATACCTCTTTTTTTTATTGATATTAGTTGTAGAAATAGCTTTTGCGGCTACTCGTAGATATCGTTGTATATGGAATGATGATCCCTCTACGACAATGACGGTGGGATTTGATCAATATAACAGTTCTTCGAATCCCTTGGCAGAAGAAGGAACACCTGCGTTTTATTTCGATACGGTGAATCATGGGCAGGATGCTTCCATGTATGCCAATAGTCAGGCTGTGGATAGGACACAGGATCATAAGGGGATGGAAAATAATTTCGTTCGACTGAAAGAGCTACAACCCGGTACCCGATATTATTTTATCATCGTAGATAATCAGAATGTCAGTAATGTGATGTTCTTTGAAACCCTTTCTGATGATCCTTCCAACCGGCTTTCCATCATCGCCGGAGGCGATTCAAGGGACATACCGGTTCTGGAAGATGACATAGGGCGTCAGAATGCCAATAGGATGGTTGCCAAATTACGGGCGGATGCTATTTTCTTCGGTGGAGATATGACGTTTTCAGATGATGTGACCCATCCTTTAGATGCCAATGAATGGCCCGAATGGATGGATGATTGGCAAATGACGATTTCTGCCGATGGTAGGATGACGCCGATTATCCCGGCAAGGGGGAATCATGAATTGGATAATAATTCCATATATCATTTTTTCGATACGCCGAATGCCGAAGTGTATTATGGTTTGACCTTGGGTGGGAGTTTATTAAGGATAACAACCCTGAATACCGAAATTTCCCGTCTGGGTAATCAATTGGATTGGTTGGAAGTTGAAGCTTCGGGGACATGTGCTACTTGGAAACTGGCCCAATACCATAGGCCTACCCGTCCACATGAAAGTGGTAAGGATGAGCAGGATGATCAAGCGGATTTTTGGTCGCCGCTCTTTGAAAAATACGGCGTACAAATGGTTTTGGAATCGGATGCCCATTTATGTAAATATACCTATCCGATTCGTCGCTCGGATGATACTGGGGCGAATACGGTTGAAGGATTTGCGAGGGATGATCAAAATGGCGTGGTCTATATAGGAGAAGGAGGCTGGGGAGCCGAGTTGAGGGATGTGGATGATGCCAAAGCCTGGACAATGAGCCATGAGACCTTTAATCAATTCAAATGGATTTTTGTAGATCAGAATAATATTGAAGTCAGAACGGTTGTTACGGATAATGAACCCGATGTTGCAGCCAAAACGGATGCCGACTCGAAATTTACCATGCCGGCGAATATCGATATTTGGATGCCTACGCCAACCGATCCGGGGTCCGGTATCATGACTTATGAGAATGGTGTTTTAAAATTGAATAATCCGAATAATCTGAATCCTGTTGTGGATTTGGGAATGGATGTGGAATTGACCGGCGGAACAGCAACATTGGATGCGGGGACGGGATTTGATGATTACACTTGGAATACGGGCGAAACTACTCCGACGATTTCGGTAACGACGCCGGGGACTTATGAGGTGACGGTCAATAATAATGGTTGTTTGGCTACTGATGCTATTGTTGTGACAGGTGCTCCGACGATGATTAATGAATTGGATGCTGATATTTTTGCTTTTACGGTTTCTCCTAATCCGGCCGATAAATTCATTGATGCCACAATCGATGCCAAAGACAATGCAAGAATGGACTTGCTATTGATGAATGTGGAAGGGGAAATCATTAGGACATTCAGGTTGGATGTTGCCATCGGCTTGAATAAGGAAAGGGTAGTACTGGATAATTTATCTTCGGGTGTTTATTTTTTATCGCTGCAAAAAGACGGTAAAAAAAGTGTTCGTAAATTCATGGTCTTGAATTAATTTCCGTCAGGAATAAAAATAAAAGAGGGTGGCTCTGGAAAGAGTCGCCCTTGTTTTTTGGATATGAATAAGAAAAGTGAAATAAAACAAAACCGTTCCATTGATTTCTTGCTTCTTATTTTGCAAATAGGAGTAGTAGCCTTATTAATAGGTCGAGGGTGGCAGTTTTTGAGTAAGAGTACTCCTTTTAATGCATTTTTTTTTCATCCGGTTTTTATGCATCCGATTATAGAAAATGTTTACGGAATCGATTGGAAGGAATATCTGAATAATCCGGAATGGTATGCCGGATATAAAAAACTGGTTCGTATCTGGGGGGTGTTTTTAATGCTAGGAAGTGTCTTTTACATAGGAATGAAAAAAATACCGGTTCGGATAATAAAATCGGTTTCCATTATTTTTTTCTTGCTGCTATTTTTCCTGGCTTTTTGTTATTACATCGAAAAAGGATTTCGTCTAGGGCAATTCGTAGAATATGCTTCGCAGGTTTCTTCGCCGATTATCCTGTGGTATTTTTTCCAACATTATTTTTTGGAAAAAAAAACACCTTCCCCGAAAAGTACTTTTGTTTTTTTTATTAAAATAATGATAGCCCTTACGTTTATCGGTCATGCGTTATTTGCATTAGGGTATTATCCTATTCCGGGATATTTTGTAGATATGATTATAAAAAGTTTCGGGATGACGGAAAGTGCTGCGAAGACATTTTTAAGTGTAGTCGGTTGGTTGGATATAATTGCGGCATTATTATTATTTATTCCATTTCCGAAATGGCAGAAAATCGGATTGTATTATATCGTTGGCTGGGGATTTTTAACGGCTTTGGCAAGAGTATATGCAAATGTCAGTTACGGCTTGGGTTGGTATAGTCTTAAACAATGGCTACCTGAATTTCTGATGCGGTTTCCTCATTTCATGTTGCCTTTGTTTTTGTTTTTTATTTTAAGAAAACAGGAATAATTATTTTTTGTTGACTACAATATGCGGGACTTTTTCCAAATCCCAATCAATGACCAATCCTTTCGCCAATCTTTTTGCAATTTCCTTGCCGTATAAATATTCAGTCAGGTAAAGTGAGGCTTCAAATGATTTAGCTCCTCCGGCCGATGTGATGAATTTCCCGTCATGGACAAATAAGACATCCTTGTGTATTTTCAAATGTGGAAACATTTTTCCGTATTGATCCAAGTCGCCCGGAAAAGTTGTGGATTCTATTCCGTCCAATAAACCTGCTTTTGCCAAAACGAATGCACCGTCGCAATGCGAAGTAACGAATTCCGCATTTCTACTCGTCCGTCTAACAAAATCCAACATGATTTCATTTTCCAAATCGGTATCCAGATGATGCTCCGCACTGGGGATGACCAAAATGTCGATGTTGGGAAGGGAATCCCTCAGGTAATTGAAATCGGGAAGTATCCGCATCCCTTCAAACGTCTTTACCGGGAAATCGGTATCTGCGACTGTAAAAACATTCATCGCCTTGATGGAATCCCTGAAAATGGTATGTTGGAAAATATCGAAAGGAGCCGTTAGTTCCGTATTATAAACACCATCCATGATTAAAAAAGCGACATTGTATCTATCGGGTTTTATTTCAGGCCAATGTCTATTAATGAGGATTTGTGCGTTGTTATTGCCATTGTCGGGTACTTTTGATGTGGCTAGTGCAAGGAAAATAAAAAATCCGATAATCAACCAACTGAGTATGTTTTTTGTAACATTAGTCATAACGTTCTTATTTTTCCGACATTAGCAGTGGAAGTAATTAATTAAACCAATATATTTACTTTAATTATAAAAACCAATTCATGGAAAATCTCTTTGCCAATGCATCAATCGATCCTTCCACACTTCCCAAAGCGGAAGAGGTGGAGTGGATTCCGTTGAATAAAAAATATTTACCGGTCAGTCTGTTGTCCACTTGGATTTTCGGCTTGGTATTGGCGGGTATTTTCCTGACCGTCAATTTTGTCAATGAAGGTATTTTCAAGGAGAATTGGAAGATGTTGGCCGTGCTGGGCGGTTTGGTGTTTTTATTCATCATCATCACCGTCGTTTCGGTTTTAGGATTCAAACATAAAGCATATGCCATTCGGGAACATGATATACTTTATAAATCGGGGTTGATTTTTCGTAAAACAATTGCACTTCCGTTCAATAGGGTACAACATAGTGAAATCAATCAGGGGCCGATAGAAAGGAATTTCGATTTGGCACAGTTGGAGATTTTTACGGCGGGCGGCAGCCAGAGTGATTTGACTATCCCCGGTTTACTGAATGACGAAGCCCAAAGGATAAAAACATTCGTAATGGAAAAAACGGCAAAACATGAATGAGGAACGAAAGGGAAGTCTGTTCCGACCCAAGCGGCAATCTCCAATTGCGATATTCATGTTTGTATATGTTTTCCTTCGCCGCTTTTTCCGAATGCTTTGGCCTTTATTGATTTTTTTCTTTTTCGGAAGGAAAGATGAAAGTTCCATTTTGGATTCGGGTATCGGAATTGTGGCTATGGTTTTTTCCGGATTTACTTTGGTAATGTCTATTTTGTCATATTTCCGTTATTATTATTTTATGGATGATGATTCATTCAATATACATAGCGGAGTGCTGAGTCGCAAAAAATTAAATCTCCCTTTCGAACGGATTCAGAATATTAATTTCGAGCAGAAAATCCTACACCGTTTATTCAATGTGGTCAGCGTGGAAATCGATACGGCCGGTTCTTCCCAGAGCGAAATAAAAATAGAAGCATTGCCACGGGACGAAGCGGAGGCGATTCGGGATTATATTCTGGAAAAGAAAAGAAATATAAAAAACCTTACTGCTGAAGAAGGTGAGGAAGAAAATATTGTGGAAGAAATCCGGGAGCCGGATCAATTATTATTATCGCTCAACCCTTTGGATTTAATGAAAGTGGGCGTGAGTCAGAATCATATTCGGACAGCATTTGTAATTATGTTTATCGGGATGGGATTTGTTGGGCAGATAGAGGATATTCTGAATTTGGATGTGATTGATGTGGCTCGTGAAAATGCAGATGTATTCAACGGCACGGCTGTGCCTGTTATTCTCTTTTTGTTTTTTATTGTTATTTCTTTTTTAGTTACACTTTTTCGGACGGTTTTCCGACATTTCGGTTTAAAGTTTTTTAAAAGTAGGGAGGGGTATAAATTAACTTCCGGCTTGTTGACAAAACAGGAAGTCGCCCTAAGGAAAGAAAAAGTACAGATAATTAAATGGTCGGATAATCCTATCCGTAAATTATTCGGGATTTTCACTTTGGAAATCAAACAGGCGGCGGCAGGGACTGGCCGCCGTAGGGGACAATCCGTAGAAGTGCCGGGTTCTTATCAATATCAGATAGATGAAGTGATCGGCTCCTGTTTTTCCGGCTCTATGGAAACGGAATTTAAGGAACATAAAATTAATAAGGTCTTTGTTTTTCGTCGTTTTTTATATTGGGGCTTGGTTCCCGGATTGATTTTTCTTGGTTTTTTTATTTTCAGTCGTTCTTGGAATTTATTATTTCCGGCCATTTTGATTCCCATTGTGGCATATGTGATGAATTGGATTTATTATCGGAAATATAAAATCGGAATTAATGAAAATTATCTAAAAATAACCCAGGGGATTTTTGCTACTACACATACATTGTTGCCCTTATTTAAAGTCCAGTCTATTGCCTTGGACCAAAGTATTTATCAAAGAAGAAAAGACCTAGCCAACCTTACCATATTTACGGCAGGAGGAGCAGTAGATATTCCCTACCTCGATTTGGATAAGGCAAGATTAATGAAAAATTATTTTTTATATAAGGTAGAGTCCAGCAATGAAAAATGGATGTAGGCGATCATTTTAAAATTCATGATAAAAAGAAAAATAAGTAATCGGTGGCACATGGAATTGAAGACTCAAACTTAGAGGAGGAATTGAATCAGGATAATTGGCTCCTCCGGTAGCAACGAATTCTGGCAGTGGAATGGTGTCGCTCATACCGATAGCCAATTCAAATCCTTCAATCTTATAAGTGTCGAACCCGGTTATCTGATTGGGTGTAAGAACCAATATTCCTTCTGTAATATCTACCGTATCAAGATTGCTGAGAATAATATTATTGAGTTGATGCAATTCTGCAGTAGCATTGAAATCGAGATACACTTCTTCATCCGGTTGTGATGTGGCCCAGTTGAACCATACGAAAATGGAAAGTGCCAAAATGGTGAAGATGTATTTATTGATTTTTTTCATGGCTTCTTTTGTTAGAATAATGATGAAAAATAGCAGGTTATTATTTATAACGAATGTTGGGAGTAGATTGTGTCGGGCTGAACTGTTTTTTTTACATGAAGTTTCAATAAAAGGATTATGGTTGCTGGTTTAGGGTGTGGAGTTGTGATTTTTTCCTAGATGAAGAGTCAATCATTTCATTCGTTTTGTCGACGAATATTTATGTTTTTCAGGCCGCTAAAGCTTGTTTTCCATTCTAAGAGTAAAAAGAAAGGTACAAGATCATATGATGATGTGTTGGAATATAAACTATTGTTGATTGATTCATTCCATTCTTTTCTGTTTAATATGTTTGTAAGTGATAGTTTAAATCCTTGTCTTTTTATTCTATAGTTAATTTCGAGGTCAATGTCATAAAAATAACCTTTGAATATATTATTGTTGAAATGATTATTTTTCATGCTTAAGCCGATTGTTGTTTTGTTGCTTGGAGTTGTCATTTTAATTTTTAATTCTTGTTGACTCTGTTTTTGGACGTTTATGTTTTCAACATCAGATAATCTAAATGTTGATTTTTGATAATCAATGTTAATGAAAAAATTAAATAAACCCTCGAAGGAGCTTCCGTATTCAATTCTGATATTGTTTGTGTTGTGTTTGGATACGAAATGGGTGTCATTGTAGATTAAGTTTCTTTTTCCTATGTTTAAGTTGTAGCGTATTTTAAATCGGGAATTGATATTATTGAAAAATTTATCTGCGGTGCTATTGAAATAATAGTTGTTGGAATAAAACGGGAATGCCCAGCTAAGGGTGTTGAATCTAGGTTGGATATTAGTGTAGTTGTTCCATGTCTTTGGCTGACATGAAAACCCCATGGATGAATTTAGGAAAATAAATCTGGATAAATTCCTATAAACATATGATATGTTGAAGTTATGGCCGAATCCTTTATTGGTTTCGTTGCTTGCTATGCTGATAGTCCTGTGGTCCATTTGGATGGAATCACCCATGATGTCTTTCCATTCTTGTAGATAATTATTGTAATTGTATGAAAATTGAATTTGATTTTCATTTGAAAAAAAATATTTGGTATTGAGAACTCCTTCTAATAGGTTGT